>NZ_JBQRUW010000005.1:0-36572 GCF_052663305.1 Streptomyces cyslabdanicus | reverse complement strand
GGAACAGCGAAAAGGAAAAAACGGGGGGCCCTGGCTGGGGGGGCCAGGGGGGTGTCCGGGCCGGGGCACGCGGCCTGGGGCTGGGCCCTCGTCAGTTGTCCACCGACGCGTCGACCGAGGACGGCGCCTGCTGGGCCGCCGCGGCGGTCTTCTTGGCCGTCGCCTTCTTCGCCGTCGTCTTCTTGGCCGCGGTCTTCTTGGCGGTCGTCGTCTTCGCCGCCTTCTTGGCCGTGGCCTTCTTCACAGCGGTCTTCTTGGCCGCGGTCTTCTTGGTGGCGGCCTTCTTCGCCGTCGCCTTCTTGGCCGTCTTGCGGGCAGCCGCCTTCTTGGCCGGAGCCGCCTGAGAGGCGGTCTCCTCGGCGGGCTCCTCCGCGGCGGCGACCGCCGCGTCCTCCTCCGCCGGGCCCGACGGGACGACCACGACGGCCGTCTCCTCGGACGCGGTGGGAGCGGTGGACTCGCGCACGGCGCGGCGGCGCGGCCGGGCCGGGGCGGCGGGCTCAGGCGCCTCCGCCGGGGCCGGAGCCGTGTCGGCCGCGGCGTCCTGCGGCTCGGCGGGCACCGCCGGCGCGGTCTCCGCCACCGTCACCACGGAGGCCTCGGCACCCGCCGGGGAACCGGCCGGCGCCGACACCTTGCGGGTCGCGCGACGACGCGTACGGCCCTTGGGGGCGGCCTCCTCGGCCGGAGCCTGGGCCGCGGGCGCCTGGACGGCCGGGTCCTCGACGGCCACGGGCTCGGCCTGAGCCCGCTCGGCCGGCTCCGGGAGCACCGGGCGCGCGGCCTCCTCGGCCGCCGTGACGTGCCGGCCCGCGGGAGCCGGGGTGCCACCGTCGGCGTGGGCCTTCGGCGCGCCCGCGGGTGCGGACGCCCGCCGGCTCGCGCGGCGCCGCGTACGGCCACGGCTCGCCGCGGCCTCCGCCTCGGCGACGCTGCTGTACAGCTCCTCGTCCGGGGCCATCTCCAGCGCGGGCACCGCGATGGGCTCGGCGGCCTCCGTCTCGGACTCCGCCTCCTCCTCGGCGGTCGGGGTGACCACCTCGGCGGCCACCGCCTCATGCTCGTGCGGCTGCTCGGCACCGGCGCGGGCGCGCTTGCGGCGCTTGCTCCCGCCGCCACCGCCGGCGCTCGCCTGGTCCAGGTGGACGATGACACCGCGGCCGTTGCAGTGCACGCAGGTCTCGGAGAAGGACTCGAGCAGGCCCTGACCCACCCGCTTGCGGGTCATCTGCACCAGACCCAGCGAGGTCACCTCGGCCACCTGGTGCTTCGTCCGGTCGCGGCCCAGGCACTCCAGCAGACGGCGCAGCACCAGGTCGCGGTTGGACTCCAGGACCATGTCGATGAAGTCGATCACGATGATGCCGCCGAGGTCGCGCAGCCGCAGCTGGCGCACGATCTCCTCGGCCGCCTCCAGGTTGTTCCTGGTGACCGTCTCCTCCAGGTTGCCGCCCTGGCCGGTGAACTTGCCGGTGTTGACGTCGATGACGACCATCGCCTCGGTCCGGTCGATCACCAGCGAACCGCCGCTGGGCAGCCAGACCTTGCGGTCCAGCGCCTTGGCGAGCTGCTCGTCGATCCGGTGCGTGGCGAAGACGTCGACCTCGCTGGTCCAGCGCTGCAGCCGCGGCGCGAGGTCCGGGGCGACGTGCGAGACGTACCCGTGGACCGTCTGCCACGCCTCGTCACCGCTGACGATGACCTTGGAGAAGTCCTCGTTGAAGATGTCACGCACGACCCGGACGGTCATGTCCGGCTCGCCGTACAGCAGCGTCGGCGCGCTGCTGCCGCCGTTCTTGGCCTTCTTCTGGATGCTCTCCCACTGCGCCTGGAGCCGCTCCACGTCACGGCGCAGCTCGTCCTCGCTCGCGCCCTCGGCGGCGGTGCGCACGATGACGCCCGCGTCCTCGGGAACGATCTTCTTGAGGATCGTCTTCAGCCGGGCCCGCTCGGTGTCGGGCAGCTTGCGGCTGATGCCGGTCATCGAGCCCTCGGGGACGTACACGAGGTAGCGGCCCGGGAGGGAGACCTGGCTGGTCAGGCGGGCGCCCTTGTGCCCGATGGGGTCCTTGGTGACCTGGACGAGGACGGACTGCCCGGACTTCAGCGCGGACTCGATGCGGCGGGGACCGTTGGCCATCCCGAGCGCCTCGAAGTTGACCTCGCCCGCGTACAGGACGGCGTTGCGGCCCTTGCCGATGTCGATGAAGGCGGCCTCCATCGAGGGCAGGACGTTCTGCACCTTGCCGAGGTAGACGTTGCCGACGTACGAGGTCGACTGCTCCTTGTTGACGTAGTGCTCGACGAGCACGCCGTCCTCCAGGACGCCGATCTGCGTACGGTCGCCGTGCTGCCGGACGGCCATCACGCGCTCGACGGCCTCACGGCGGGCCAGGAACTCGGCCTCGGTGATGATCGGCACCCGGCGCCGGCCCTGCTCGCGGCCCTCGCGGCGGCGCTGCTTCTTGGCCTCGAGACGGGTCGAGCCCTTGATGGACTGCACCTCGTCGGACGGCTCGGCGGCCTTGCGGGGCTCGCGCACCTTGACGACGGTGCGCTCGGGGTCGTCGGCGGACGGCTCGCCGTCGGTGCCGCTGTCACCGGCCCGGCGGCGACGGCGACGGCGACGGCGGCTGCTGCTGGAGCCACCGCCCGACTGCCGGCCCTCGTCCTCCTCGGCCCCGGCCGCGTCCGTGTCGTCCTCGGCGTCCTCCTCGAGCTGCTCGGAGGTGTCCTCGGCGTCCTGCGCGGCCTGCTCGGCGGCGAGTTCGTCGCTCTCCTCCGCGTACTCGCCCCCGTCGGCCTCCGCGGACTCGCCCCGGCGACGGCGACGGCCACCGCGGCGACGGCGACGGCGGGAACCGGACTCCTCGCCGTCCTCGCCGTCGACGGCCTCCTCGGCCGACTCGGCGGTCTCCTCCTCCGTCTCGTCCTCGGCGGACTCGTCGGCGGTCGCGGCCGTCCGGGTCTCGGTCTCGGACTCCTCGCCACCAAAGCCCCGGCGGCGACGGCGACGGCGCGAGCCGCCCTGGTCGGAGTGCTCGGCCTGCCCGGTCTGCTCGGCCTGCTCCTTCGGGGACTCCTCGTCCTCCGCGGCCTCGGCGGCCGCCGCGGCGGCGGCGCGCTCCGGGGTCTGGAACATCGGCTCGGCGAAGACGGGCGCCTGGAACACGGCGACGGCGGGCCTCGCGGGCCGGCGCGGAGAATCACCGTCGTCGGCGGCGGACTTGGCGGCGGGCTCGGAGAACCCGGTCGCGGCACGCCGCACGACCCGACGCCGGCTCCGGCGCGTCCCGCTCTCCTCGGCCCCGGCGTCGGCGGCGGGCGCCTGCGACTCGGCGGCGGGGGCCCCGGCCTCGCCGGGAACCTCGGCGGGCTGGTCCGCAGGGGTCTCGCCGACGGCCTGGGCGGCGGGCTCGGACACACGACGCGTGGCACGACGACGCGCCCGGCGCGGAGCGGCGTCCTCGACGACCGCGTCCTCCGCCGCGGCGGCAACGGACTCGCGCTCGGCGGGCTCGGGGGTCTCGGGGGTCGTGATCTCGACGGCGGGCTCGGGCGTGGTGGCCTCGGAGCTCACCGCGGGGGCACCGGCGGGCGCGGACACGCGCCTGGTCGCGCGGCGCCGCGTACGGGCGGCCGGCGCGGGCGTCTGGGCCGCCGGCTCGGCGACGGCCCCGGCGCTCTCCGGCTGCTCCGCGCTCCCGGCAGGCGTGGCGGGGACGGCCGTCTCGACCGTCTCCGCGGACGCGGCGGGCGCGGCGGGCGCGGCGGGCGCGGCGGGCGCGGCGGGCGCGGACACGCTGCGCGTGGCACGCCGGCGGGTACGCCGCGGAGCATCGGCCTCGCCGACCTCCACCGACCCGGCGGACGTCTCGACGGCACCGGCCCCGGTGGCAGGCGTCTCGGCCACGGCCGCCGCCGGTACGACGGTCTCGGCGGCAGCCTCGCCCCGGGCGGCCTTGGGGGTCCCGGCGGGCGCGGAAGCACGGCGGCGCGCAGGGCGTGCGGGCGCGGCCTCTTCGGCGGCCCCCTCCGTCTCCTCGGTCTCCTCCAGCTCCTCACCCGTGACGGCGGCCGTCTCGGCGGTCACGGCCTCGGCGGCCTGCGCGCCGGCGGCAGTCCGCTGCTCCTCCGCCTGCTCCGCGAGCTCCGCGGAGGAGGCGGCCGGTACGGCCGGAGCGGTGATCTCGGCCGCGGCCTCGAAGGACGCGGCGCCGGGCGGACCCGCCGGGCGGGACGCGGCACGGCGCCGACGACGCGGCGGCAGGGTGTCGCTAGGAGTGTTCAGTTCTTCGGAACCCTTGATGGGTTCGGTCGGTTCGAGCATGCGGGCGAATCTCCCGTCAGGCTCCCGGGCGCCGCGCCTGGTCCGGCGCCGATCACGTGGATCGGCACCGTTGACGTCCGCGGCCGCGCGATGCGCGATGGCCGCCGTCCGGGGCGCGGGCGCCGCACGGGAACTCTCTGTGTCCTGTCTCGCCGGTTCCGTACGCCTTGTCGTGCACGGCCTGGCGAAAGTCTTCTGGTCGGTGCGCTGCCCGACCCAGGTGGCTCCCGAGTACGAGGGCGGCGCTTCGACGTCCGTCCCGGTGCGGAACCGTCCCTACGCGGGCGCCTTCGCGGCGGCAGGAACGGCGGCCCCCACTGAATCGGCCGGGGCGGCCGGGTCTGCCTCGCGGTCGGGCGCGAGCGGGTCGGTCACCGTGCCGGTCTCTTCATCGAGCAGCCCCTGCGCCAGCCTGGTCACCGCTGCGGGGACCGGCGGCGCCAGGTCGGCCACGGCGCGGAGACCGGACAGGACGTCGTCGGGTCGTACGGCAGGCGTCACGTGCCGAACAACCAGCCGCAGTATCGCACAAGGCTGGTCGGTCGGCCCATCAGCCGCCGAACCGTGCGTTTCCACACTCTCCAGGTCCACCACCGCGGACCGGGCGTCGAAGGTGCGCAGGCCGTTCTTGGTCCGGCGCTGCACCTCCACGGTCTCGGCCCCGTTGAAGGCCGCGACCGCGCGTTCGGCCTCGGCCGGGTCCACGCCGTCCAGCCGCAGCTCCCACACGGAAGCGGTCAGCCGGTCGGCGAGCCCCGACGTACGGGCCTCGACCGCCTCGACGACGTCCAGCCCGGAGGGCAACGACTCGTCGAGAAGCTCACGCAGGCGCTCCGGGTCGCGGGGCGCGGTGAGCGCGATCTCCAAGTACTCCGCCTCACTGCCCGTGCCGGTGGGTGCGGCATTGGCGTAGGACACCTTCGGGTGCGGCGTGAACCCGGCCGAGTACGCCATCGGCACCTCGGCACGGCGCAACGCACGCTCGAAAGCGCGCTGGAAGTCACGGTGGCTGGTGAACCGGAGGCGGCCTCGCTTGGTGTAGCGCAGTCGGATGCGCTGCACCGCGGGTGCGGGCGGTGGGCCTTCGGGCTGTCGCTTGCCCAGTGGAACTTCTCCTCGTGTACGGCGGACGGTCCGTGGCGCCACCCCGTCGGCGGGGAGACTCGCGCCCGGTCCTTGCTTCTAGAGTACGCGTCCCGACCGCCACAGGTTCCCGACGGACCACCGGCCGGGGTTCCCCGAGGAGCACCCGGCGCAGGTCGGCGCAAGGCACCGCGCCGGCCGATGCCCTGGCCGCCGGTTCAGCCGCGGCTGCAACCCGTGGACGCGGCGGCCGGTTCGGTGGTCCGGGTGGTGCAGCAGCCGTCGTCGGTCGCGTCGCAGGAGGTGTCGTTCTCCTCGAAGGTGGCCAGCCCCGCGTCCTTGAGTCGGGCGGTGGCGGCGTCGATCGACCTGGTTGGTGGACTCGACCTCGACGCCGAGGTGGTCGAGGCGGTTCTCCTCACCAGGCTCGCCCTCGACCTGCTTGCATTGACGTCTACCTATGCAAGGTTGCGAGCTGGATCGAAGGATATCAACATAGGCGCACATCGAAGCAAGAGCTTGTGGTGCTCGGACAGAGCGACGAGAACGGCGCGTGCTGCCCCGGGCTGGTGACCGCTCCCCTGGACGAGGACCAGGCGGCGGAGCCGGCGAAGCCGTTCAAGGCGCTGGGCGACCCGGTACGCCTGCGCCTGCTGTCGATGATCGCCTCACGGGCGGGCCCTCGACCGAAGCAGCGGGCATCTGGACCATCCAGCCAGACATCTTCCCCGAGAACACCAGCAGCCTCGCTCTGCACCAGAGGGCGGGCTTCCGCGTCATCGGCACGCGCGAACGCATCGGCCGGCATCACGGCGTATGGCGCGACGTCGTGCTCATCGAACGCCGCAGCCCTGCGGTCGTACAGGGCGCCCACCCACGCCTTCGAACGCCACCGGAAACCGGCGAGCCCCCTCGCTGGAGGAGAGCGGGCTCGAAGCCCGCCAGCGCCTCCCTCACCCGGTCGAGTGCCTCGCTCACCTCAGTGCGCGTGACCACTCGCAGCCGGCGTCGGGCCTGCGTTCTTGACCGTCAGAGGAAGCAACTTCTTGCCGGTCGGTCCGATTTGAATGGCCGTGTCCATCTGGGGGCACACCCCGCAGTCGAAGCACGGGGTCCAGCGGCAGTCCTCGACCTCTGTTTCGTCGAGGGCGTCCTGCCAGTCCTCCCAGAGCCAGTCCTTGTCGAGGCCGGAGTCGAGGTGGTCCCAGGGGAGGACCTCCTCGTAGGTGCGCTCGCGGGTGGTGTACCAGTCGACGTCCACGCCGAAGGGGGCCAGGGCCTTGTCGGCGCAGGCCATCCAGCGGTCGTAGGAGAAGTGCTCGCGCCAGCCGTCGAAGCGGCCGCCGTCGTCGTAGACCGCGCGGATGACGGCGCCGATGCGGCGGTCGCCGCGCGACAGCAGGCCCTCGACGATGCCCGGCTTGCCGTCGTGGTAGCGGAAGCCGATCGAGCGGCCGTACTTCTTGTCGCCGCGGATCTTGTCGCGGAGCTTCTGCAGGCGGGCGTCGGTCTCCTCCGCGGAGAGCTGGGGCGACCACTGGAACGGGGTGTGCGGCTTGGGGACGAAGCCGCCGATGGAGACCGTGCAGCGGATGTCGTTGGCGCCGGAGACCTCGCGGCCCTTCTGGATCACGCGGGTCGCCATGTCGGCGATCTGGAGGACGTCCTCGTCCGTCTCCGTGGGCAGACCGCACATGAAGTACAGCTTCACCTGGCGCCAGCCGTTGCCGTAGGCCGTGGCGACGGTGCGGATCAGGTCGTCCTCCGAGACCATCTTGTTGATGACCTTGCGGATGCGCTCCGAGCCGCCCTCCGGGGCGAAGGTGAGGCCCGAGCGACGGCCGTTGCGGGTCAGCTCGTTCGCCAGGTCGATGTTGAAGGCGTCCACGCGGGTGGAGGGCAGCGAGAGGCCGATCTTGTCGTCCTCGTAGCGGTCGGCGAGGCCCTTGGCGACGTCGCCGATCTCCGAGTGGTCGGCCGAGGACAGGGAGAGCAGGCCCACCTCCTCGAAGCCCGTCGCCTTCAGACCGGCCTCCACCATGTCGCCGATGCCCGTGATGGAGCGCTCGCGCACCGGGCGGGTGATCATGCCGGCCTGGCAGAAGCGGCACCCGCGCGTGCAGCCGCGGAAGATCTCGACCGACATGCGCTCGTGCACCGTCTCCGCCAGCGGCACCAGCGGCTGCTTCGGGTACGGCCACTCGTCCAGATCCATCACCGTGTGCTTCGACACGCGCCACGGGACGCCCGACCTGTTGGGGACCACGCGGCCGATGCGGCCGTCGGGGAGGTATTCGACGTCGTAGAAGCCGGGCACGTACACCCCGCCCGTCCGCGCCAGGCGGAAGAGGAGTTCCTCGCGCCCGCCCGGGCGGCCCTCCGCCTTCCAGGCCCGGATGATCTCCGTGACCTCCAGCACCGCCTGCTCGCCGTCGCCGATGACCGCGCAGTCGATGAAGTCGGCGATCGGCTCGGGGTTGAAGGCCGCGTGGCCGCCCGCCATCACGATCGGGTCGTCGATCGTGCGGTCCCTGGCCTCCAGGGGGATCCCGGCCAGGTCCAGGGCCGTCAGCATGTTCGTGTAGCCCAGCTCCGTGGAGAAAGACAGGCCGAAGACGTCGAAGGCCTTCACGGGGCGGTGGCCGTCCACCGTGAACTGCGGGACGCCGTGCTCCCGCATCAGCGCCTCCAGGTCGGGCCAGACGCTGTAGGTACGCTCGGCCAGGACGCCCTCGCGCTCGTTGAGGACCTCGTAGAGGATCATGACGCCCTGGTTGGGCAGACCGACCTCGTAGGCGTCCGGATACATGAGCGCCCAGCGGACGTCGCAGTCGTCCCAGTTCTTGACGGTCGAGTTGAGCTCGCCACCCACGTACTGGATCGGCTTCTGCACATGCGGGAGCAGGGCTTCGAGCTGTGGGAACACAGACTCGACGGTCTCGGCGGCTTCGGCAGACATCTCGACGGACCTTCGTGAGCTGACAGGGGTGACCATCAAGACTAACCCGGTCCCGGACCTGTCCCGAACGCTCCGAAGGCGGGCCCGGAGCACTCAGAGGGCCTTGCGCTTCCTGATCGTCCGCAGGGTTTCCGGCAGCCGCGCCTCCACCTCGGCCGCGCGCTGCTCCTCGCGTCCGTGGAGCACCCCGTACGTGAAGGCGCTCTCCCCCGCGGCGTGCGCCTGGCCGGCCAGCTCGCGCAGGGTACGGCGGGCCATGACGCTGTCCTGGTGGTCGCCGAGCAGGCTCTGCAGCGACTTCGCCGCCTTCACCAGGGCGGCGGCCGGATCACCCAGGGCGGGCACGGCCGCCTCGGCCGCGTACCGGGTGGCCTTGGCCTTCTTGCGGGCCTCGTGCAGGGCGAGGTCGCGGTCGTGGCCCGGCGGCAGATCGAGGGCGTGGTGAAGCAGGGCGGAGAGCGCCGCGCGCTCCTTGCGTACGGCCTTGGCGATCACCTTGGCGGGTTTCCCGGCGGCCGCCGGGCGCAGCGGCGGGTCGGCCAGCAGGGCGTCCAGTGCGTCGAGGAGGGCCAGGTGGCGCTCGCCGTCGAGATCGGCGAGGAGCAGTCCGCGGGCGTCGCCGTGGGCGGTCTGCGACCAGGTGCGCAGCCGGGTGCGGACGGGGCCGCTGACCAGGGTGTAGGGCAGGTCGTCGAGGCCGGTGGTGAGGCGTTCGGTGAGGACTTCCTGGTCGCGGTCGCGGCCGAGTTCGGTGCCGAGCCATTTCAGTTCGGCGCGGACCGGGTCGGTGGCGTTCCGATCGAGGACTTTGCGGTAGGTGCGCAGGGCGCTGCGCAGGCGGCGGGTGGCGACGCGCATGCGGTGGACGGAGTCGAACTCGTCCCTGCGGACGGCGGGGTCGAGTGCGACGAGGGCGTCGCGCTGGGCGCGCAGGTAGGCGAGGACGTGGTCGCCGGCCGTCGTGGGGGTCCCGTCCTGGGCGGGGGCGGGGTGGGGGCGGTCCGGCGGGGCGGTCTCGCTCAGGGCGCGGGCCAGTTTGGAGGCTGCCGGGGAGGGGCGTACGCCTGCCTTGCGCAGGCGTTTGTCGACGGCGTCGAGGAGCGCCGGGTCGCCGCCGTCGGCGAGTTCCACCTCGATCTCGGTCCACTGGGCCACGCCGCCGTGCCCGGTCGGCCGTTCGGCCCGTACGGCGTCGACGGCGACCTCGGCGAGCGGGGTGCCGTCGGCGTCGACGAGGTGGCGGATGCCGCGCCGGGAGCGGATGCGGACCAGGGGGAGCAGTTCTGCGTCGCGGACGCGGGAGCGGACGAGCCCGGCGAGGTCGGGTGGCACGGTGTCGGAGAGGGGAGCGTGGATCTCGTCGCGCACTCCGGGGCCGACCGGGAACTTCAGGTGCCAGCCGGCGTCGGTGCCGCCGGTGCGGCGGCGCAGGGTCAGTCCGTCGGCGGTGAGGCGTTGGTCGGCGGTGTCGTAGTAGACGGCGTCGAGTTCGGCGACGCCCTGGTCGACGACGGCCGCCACCGGGCCGACGCCGGTCAGGTCGGGCAGTGCGCGGTCGCCGGCCTCGTACTTCCGCTCGATCTCCCTTTTCACCTTCATGTCCGCCATGACCCGAATCTAGTGCGGGTCCGGCTCCGGCGGCAGGGGTCCGGGCGGTGGGTCGCCGCCGGGTTGGATGTGCCGGCAGGGGCTGCTAGGCGGACAAGGGCCGTTGCAGTCTGATCGACTGGAGCAGTCCGATCGCCACCCAGACCGCGAACATCGACGAGCCGCCGTAGGACACGAAGGGCAGGGGCAGGCCGGTGACCGGCATGATGCCCAGGGTCATGCCGATGTTCTCGAAGGCCTGGAAGGCGAACCAGGCGACGATCCCGGCGGCGACGATGGTGCCGTACAGCTCGGTCGTCTCGCGGGCGATGCGGCAGGCGCGCCAGAGCACGACGCCGAGCAGCAGGATGATCAGGCCGGCGCCGAGGAAGCCGAGTTCCTCGCCCGCGACGGTGAAGACGAAGTCGGTCTGCTGTTCGGGGACGAACTGGCCGGTGGTCTGGGAGCCGTGGAAGAGGCCCGCGCCGGTCAGGCCGCCGGAACCGATGGCGATGCGGGCCTGGTTGGTGTTGTAGCCGACGCCGGCCGGGTCGAGGCTGGGGTTGGCGAAGGCGGCGAACCGGTTGATCTGGTACTCGTCCAGGATGTGCAGCTGCCAGACAGCGACGCAGCCGAGGACGCCCGCGGTGAGCAGGCCGAAGATCCAGCGGTTGGAGGCGCCGGAGGCGAGCAGCGCGCCCAGGATGATGGTCAGCAGGACCAGGACCGTGCCGAGGTCGGGCATGAGCAGCACGACCATGATGGGTACGGCGGCCAGGCCGAGCGCCTGGAGGATCGTGCGGTGGTCGGGGTAGGGCTTGTCACCCGCGTCGACCCGGGCCGCGAGCAGCATCGCCATGCCCAGGATGATCGTGACCTTGACGAACTCGGAGGGCTGGAGGGAGAAGCCGCCGCCGAGGACGATCCAGTTGCGGTTGCCGTTGATGGTGGCGCCGAGCGGGGTGAGCACCAGCAGCACCCCGAGGATCGAGAGCCCGTAGAGGATGGGCACGACGTTGCGCAGGGTGCGGTGGCCGAGCCAGACGGTGCCGAGCATCAGGGCGAACCCGATGCCGGTGTTCATCAGGTGCCGGATCAGGAAGTAGTACGGGTCGCCCTGGTTGATGCCGCTGCGGCCGCGGGTGGCGGAGTAGACCAGGGCGGCGCCGATCCCGGACAGCGTGAGCGCGCTGAACAGTATCGGCCAGTCGAGTCGGCGGGCGGCCGAGTCGCGGGCGAGGATCCGGGTCCAGCCGCCCCGTTCGGGGCCGTATCCGGAGATGGAGAAGCTGTTCGCGCCGGTCATGCGGTCGTCCTCCGGCTTCCCCTTCGGCGCTGGCGCCTGCGGGTGTTGCGGTTGCCTGTGGGGGGCGAGGCGGTGGTCGCCGGCGGTTGCTGGTCGTTCGGCGCGTTGCCGCCCTGCTGGTCGTTCGCGGTGGCGCCGCCCTGCTGGTCGTCCTGGGCGTTGCCGCCCTGCTGGTCGGACTGTTTGGCGTTCTTCTCCTGGTCCTTGGCCGGGTCGGCGGGCACCTTCGGGGCGGCGATCGAGCCGTCGGACTGGATCTTCGGCAGGCTCTTCTGCGGGGTGGGAAGCAGGGCCTTCTTGTTGTCGATGGAGCCGTCGGCCTGGACGCCGTACAGGGCGCTGTAGATGTTGCGGACGGCTTCACCGGAGGCGCCCGAGCCGGTACCGGCCTGGGCGATGGTCATGATGATCGAGTAGTCCTTGCTGTAGGTGGCCAGCCAGGAGGTGGTCTGCTTGCCGTAGACCTCGGCGGTACCGGTCTTGGCGTGCAGCGGGATCTTGTCCTGCGGCCAGCCGGCGAACTTCCAGGCGGCGGTACCGCGCGTGGCCACGCCTGCGAGCGCCTCGTCCATCATGTCGCGGGTGGCCTTGGTGATGGGCAGCTTGCCGTGCGACTTCGGCTTGATCTCGGTGACCTGCTTGCCGTCGGGGCTGATGATCGCCTTGCCGATGCTCGGCGTGTACATGGTGCCGCCGTTGGAGATCGCGCTGTAGATCACGGCCTCCTGGACCGGGGTGACGAGGGTGTCGCCCTGGCCGATGGAGTAGTTGATCGAGTCGCCCTCACGCAGCTTGTTGCCCTCGAGGCAGTTCTCGTAGGCGATCTTCTCGACGTAGCTGCCGTCCTTCTTGCCCGTCTTGCACCAGGCGTCCTTGTTGGCGTCCCAGTACCGCTGCTTCCATTCGCGGTCGGGGACGCGGCCGGTGACCTCGCCCGGCAGGTCGATCCCGGTCTCCTTGCCGAGGCCGAACTGGTGGGCGGCCTTGTAGAAGTAGTCCTTCGGCTTGCCCTTCTTGGGGTTGATGCCGCCGTCCTTCTTCCACTCGTTGTCCGAGAGGTAGTAGAAGACGGTGTCGCAGGAGACCTCCAGGGCCCGGCCGAGCGAGATCGGGCCGAAGCTCTCCCCTTCGAAGTTCTTGAAGACCTGGTTGCCGACCGAGTAGGAGCTGACGCACGGGTAGTTGCCGTTGAAGTCGTAGCCGGCCTCGACCGCGGCGGCCGTGGAGACCACCTTGAAGGTCGAACCGGGCGCGGACTGCCCCTGGATGGCCCGGTTGAGCAGCGGGTAGTCGGAGTTCTTGCCGGTGAGGGCCTTGTAGTCCTTGGCGGAGATGCCGCCGACCCAGGCGTTCGGGTCGTAGGTGGGGGCGGACGCCATGGCGACGACACGGCCGGTCTTGGCCTCCATGACGACGACGGCGCCGGAGTCGGCCTTGTAGTTCTTGCCGGTGATGTTGTCGAACTGCAGCCGGGCGTCCTTCATCGCCTTGTCCAGCTCGTACTCGGCGATCCGCTGGACGCGGGAGTCGATGCTGGTGACCAGGCTGGAGCCGGATTCGGCGGCGTCCGACTTGGACTTGCCGATGACGCGGCCGAGGTTGTCGACCTCGTAGCGGGTGACGCCGGCCTTGCCGCGCAGCGCCCGGTCGTACTGCCGTTCCAGGCCGGAGCGGCCGACCATGTCGGAGCGCAGGTAGGGCGAGTCGGTGTCCTTGGCCTGCTGGATCTCCTCGTCGGTGACGGGTGAGAGGTAGCCGAGGACCTGCGCGGAGTTGGACTTGCCGGGCCCGGGGTAGCGGCGTACGGCCTCGGGTTCGGCGGTGATGCCGGGGAAGTCCTCGGCGCGTTCGCGGATCTGGAGGGCCTGGCGCGGGGTGGCCTCGTCGGTGATGGGGATGGGCTGGTACGGCGAGCCGTTCCAGCAGGGCTGCGGGGTCTTTGCGTCGCACAGCCGGACCTTCTGCATGACCTCGTCGACGTCCATGCCGAGGACACCCGCGAGCTTGGTGAGGACCGCCTTGCCGTCGTCCTTCTGCTTGAGCAGGTCGGTGCGGGAGGCGGAGACCACCAGCCGAGTCTCGTTGTCGGCGATCGGCACACCGCGGGCGTCCAGGATGGAGCCGCGCACGGCGGGCTGGACGACCTGCTGGACGTGGTTGCCGGAGGCCTCCTTCTGGTAGTGGGCGCCCTCGCGGATCTGGAGGTACCACAGCCGGCCGCCGAGGGTGCCGAGCAGGGAAAGGACGAGGATCTGGATGACGACGAGCCGGGTCTGGACGCGTGGGGTCCGGCCGGTCTCGGGAATGTTTGTCATGGGCGAAGCCCATTCCTTGGAAGGGTGGTGGTGGGAGACGGGTGGGCGGTCACGGGTGCTGCCTCCCCCTCTCAGTGCGTGTAACGGAGCTGTGCGGCCGGCTGCGCGGCCGGCTGCCGTGCTGTCACAGTCGCTTGACCCCCTTGATGCGGCCGACCCGGGCGGTGCGGGTGCGGGCCTTGGCCTTCAGGCCGCCGAGCGTGCCGCGCCGGCCGCCGATGCTCAGTCCGGTGCCGGCGGAGAGCCAGCCGGAGGAGATGTCGCTCTTCCCGGCGGCGGCGGAGCCGGAATCGGCGAGCGGGTCGTTCTCCGCGCGCCGGGCCAGCCACATGATCCCGGGCACCACGAAGGGGGCGAGCAGCAGGTCGTACACGGCGGCCGTCAGCAGCAGTCCGCCCAGGCCGACATGGCGGGCGGCGGTGTCGCCGACGAGGGCGCCGACGCCCGCGTACAGCAGGGTGGAGCCGACGGCGGCGGCCACCACCACGGCCATGGGTCCGGTGGCCGACTTGACCTGGCCGGTCCCGGGCTTGATGAGTCCGGCGAGGTAGCCGATGACGCACAGCACGAGCGCGTAGCGGCCGGCGGCGTGGTCGGCGGGCGGGGCGAGGTCGGCGAGCAGTCCGGCGCCGAAGCCGACCAGGGCGCCGCCGACGTGGCCGTAGACCATGGCCAGGCCGAGGACGGTGAGCAGCAGCAGGTCGGGGACGGCTCCGGGCAGGTGCAGCCGGGACAGGACGCTCACCTGGATCACCAGGGCGACGACGACCAGCGCGGTGGAGAGCAGGATCCGGTTGAGGCGCATGGGACGTGAAGCTCCTACTGCTGCGGATAGTCGTTGGCGTAGGCGTCGGCGGAGGGGGTGACCGTCACGGTCACCGTGGGCGTCGGGGTCGGCTTGGGCTTCGGCGGCAGGACCTCGTCGCGCGGGTCCTTCTTCGGGGCCTGGACGACGACGCCGACCACGTCGAGCTTGGTGAAGCCGGCGAACGGCGTGACGTAGACGGTACGGGTCAGGTCGCCGCCGGAGGGGTCGACGCGGGAGACGACACCGACCGGGACGCCCGGCACGAAGGGCCGGTCGGCCTCGGAGCCGAAGGTGACCATGCGGTCGCCCTTCTTCACGTCCGCCTTGCCGTTGAGGAGTTGCACGCGCAGCGGCCGGTCGCCCTGGCCGGAGGCGAAGCCGAGTTCGTCGCTGCCCTCCATACGGGTGCCGACGGTGAAGTCGGGGTCGTTGGCGAGCAGCACGGTGGAGGTGCTGGGGCCTACGGTGGTGACGCGGCCGACCAGGCCGTCGGCGTTGAGGACGGTCATGTCGCGCTTGATGCCGTCGCTCGCCCCGGCGTCGATGGTGATGGTCCAGGAGAAGCCCTGGGCCGCACCTATGGCGATGACCTGGGCGCCCTTGATGCCGTACTGGCCGTCTCCGGCGAGCTTGAGCATCTTGTTCAGCTGGTTGAGGCGGCTGCGTTTACCGGCGTCGCTGCCGAGTTCGGCCTTGAGGGCGGCGTTCTCCTTCTCCAGCGCGGCGAGCCGGTCGTGGCGCTCGCCGGAGTCGCGGACCGCGGAGACCGCGTTGCCGACCGGGTTCACCGCGGCCGACACCCCGTTCTCGATCGGACCGAAGACGGTGGCGGCGGCCCGCCGGGCACCGTCCACCGGGGAGTTCTCCCCGCCGCGGATGTCCACCGTGATCAGCGCGAACGCGATGGCGATCAGCAGCACCAGGAGCAGCCGGCTCTCTTTCGTGTCCCTCACGTGCGGCGGCCGTGCCTTCCTCATAGGAACTGGGTGGCCCCGGCGAAGCGCGGTCTGCGCGCGCCATCCCAAGGGGCCCGCTTGCGGGAGCTTAAGCCTCTATATCAACGATCCGCCGCACGAGAAAAGATCATCTCGTACGGCGGAGTCGATGAGTTGTGTCATCTGCGCGGCTGCGCGTCCAGGACCTGCTGGAGTGCCTCGAACTCCTCGACGCACTTGCCCGACCCGAGCGCCACGCTGTCGAGCGGGTCCTCGGCGATGTGGATCGGCATGCCGGTCTCGCTGCGCAGCCGCTCGTCCAGGCCGCGCAGCAGTGCTCCGCCGCCGGTCAGGACGATTCCGCGGTCCATGATGTCGCCGGACAGCTCCGGCGGGCACTTGTCGAGGGTCGTCTTGACCGCGTCGACGATCGCGTTGACCGGTTCCTCGATCGCCCTGCGCACCTCGGCGGCCGAGATGACGACGGTCTTCGGCAGCCCGGAGACCAGGTCCCGGCCGCGGATTTCGGTGTGCTCGTCGGCGTCGAGGTCGTACGCCGAACCGATCGTGAGCTTGATCTGTTCGGCCGTCCGCTCGCCCAGCAGGAGGGAGTACTCCTTCTTGACGTGCTGGATGATCGCGTTGTCCAGCTCGTCGCCCGCGACGCGGATGGACTGGGCGGTGACGATGCCGCCGAGCGAGATGACCGCGACCTCCGTGGTGCCGCCGCCGATGTCCACCACCATGTTGCCCGTGGCCTCGTGGACCGGCAGGCCGGAGCCGATGGCCGCGGCCATGGGCTCCTCGATGATGTGCACCTGGCGTGCGCCGGCCTGGGACGAGGCCTCGATGACGGCGCGGCGCTCGACACCGGTGATGCCGGAGGGCACGCAGACGACGACCCGCGGACGAGCCAGATACCGCCGCTTGTGGATCTTCAGGATGAAGTAGCGGAGCATCCGCTCGGTGATCTCGAAGTCCGCGATCACGCCGTCCTTGAGCGGACGCACGGCGACGATGTTGCCCGGCGTGCGCCCGATCATCTTCTTCGCCTCGGCGCCGACCGCGAGGATCCCACCGGTGTTGGTGTTGATCGCGACAACGGACGGCTCGTTGAGTACGATCCCGCGACCCCTGACGTACACCAGCGTGTTGGCGGTCCCGAGGTCGACAGCCATGTCACGGCCGATGAACGACATTGAGTTCCCCATCAGGATTCGTCTGGCCTTCCCCGGGAGCTTTTGACAGCATTTCAGGTACGGCGAGGTGGGTGCTGTGACGTGAAGGCTTCCATCGTAGACGCGCCTGCACGAACACTGCGCGAGGGTCTTCGCCATTGTCAGCAGATGGCGTACCGCCTCGCTTGTGGAGACGGTCCATCGGAGGCACTCGTTCCCCCGATCGGCACGCCCATGCCACCGGGCGGCCGGGTTCGCGCGGCCGCCCGGGTCGGGCGAACAGCAGAGCTGACGAGGTGTCAGCCGGGGCGGGCCGGGGACAGCTCCGCGAGGGTCAGCCGCGGCCGGGGAAGAAGATCTTCACCTCGCGCTCGGCGGACTCCTCGGAGTCAGAGGCGTGGATCAGGTTCTCCCGGACGATCACGCCGAAGTCGCCGCGGATCGAGCCCGGAACGGCGGCGATCGGGTCGGTCGGGCCGGCCAGCGCGCGCACGCCCTCGATGACCCGCTCGCCCTCGACGATCATGACCACGACCGGGCCGGAGGCCATGAACTCCATCAGCGGCTCGTAGAAGGGCTTGCCCTTGTGCTCGCCGTAGTGCTGCTCCAGGGTCTCCGTGTCCAGACCGCGCAGCTCCAGCGCGGTGATCTGCCAGCCGGCCTTGCGCTCGATACGGCTGATGATCTCGCCGGTCAGGCCACGACGGACGGCGTCGGGCTTGAGGATGACGAGGGTGCGCTGGGTCACGGGTGGCTCCTTCACCTGGCAGATGTGCGGTGGGACGAGGTTACAGGGCGTGTCGCCGTTCCTGTCACGCAGCGTCAGCCGGAGGGCCGGCCTCGGCGGCCTGCGCGGCGAATCGGGCCTTGGCCTCCTCGATCTTCCGTCCGAAGTGCACCGATGCCCACCACAGGGCCGCGAAGACCGCGCCGAGGAAGTACATCATCGGCACGACCAGACCGGACGCGATCAGCGCCACCTGGAGCACCCAGCCGAGGACCACGCCGCTGGGCCGGGTCACCACGCCGCACAGCAGCAGGCACAGCAGCATCGCGATGCCGCTGACCGTCCACACCGTGGCCATGGACAGGCCGGGGTCCTTCATCGCGACCAGCGCGGCGAAGCCGATGACGAAGAACTCGCCGATCAGGGTCGAGGAACACAGCGTACGCACGAGAAGTCAGCCCCTCCCCAGGAGCAGTCGGGCCTCACCGACGGTGATGACGGAGCCGGTGACGAGCACACCGCCGCCGGCGAACTCGCCCTCCTCCTCGGCGAGCGTGATCGCGGCCTCCAGTGCGTCCGGCAGCCGCGGTTCGACCTGGACCCGGTCCTCTCCGAACACCTCGACGGCGAGGGCGGCCAGTTCGTCGGCGTCCATCGCGCGGTGGCTGGAGTTCTGCGTCACCACGATCTCCGCGAAGATCGGCTCGAAGGCCTCCAGCAGACCGCGCACGTTCTTGTCGCCGCTGGCCCCGACCACGCCGATCAGCCGGCTGAAGTCGAACGCCTCCTGGACCGCCTCGGCGGTCACCCGCGCGCCCGCCGGGTTGTGCGCGGCGTCCAGCACCACGGTCGGCGAGCGCCGTACGACCTCCATGCGGCCCGGCGAGGCGACGGACGCGAAGGCCTTGCGCACGGTCTCCGCGTCCAGCGGCTGGGCGCGCTGGGCGCCGACGCCGAAGAACGCCTCGACGGCGGCGAGCGCCACGGCGGCGTTGTGGGCCTGGTGGGCGCCGTGCAGCGGTAGGTACACCTCGGGGTACTCGCCGCCCAGACCGCGCAGGGTGAGCAACTGCCCGCCCACGGCCACCCGGCGGGCCACGACACCGAACTCCAGCCCTTCACGGGCGACCGTCGCGTCGACCTCCACGGCCTTCTTCAGCAACACCTGGGCGGCGTCCACCGGCTGCTGGGCCATGATCACGGTGGCGTCCTGCTTGATGACGCCGGCCTTCTCCCCCGCGATCTCGCCGGGCGTGGTGCCCAGGCGGTCGGTGTGGTCCAGGTCGATGGGGGTCACCACGGCGACGTCGCCGTCGATGACGTTGGTGGCGTCCCAGCTGCCGCCCATCCCGACCTCCACGACGGCCACGTCGACCGGCGCGTCGGCGAAGGCGGCGTACGCCATGCCGGTCAGCACCTCGAAGAAGGACAGGCGGTACTCCTGCGCGGCGTCGACCATCTCCACGAACGGCTTGATGTCCTGGTACGTCTCGACGAACCGCTCGGCGGAGATCGGGGCGCCGTCCAGGCTGATCCGCTCGGTGATCGACTGCACGTGCGGGGAGGTGTACCGGCCGGTGCGCAGTTCGAAGGCGCCGAGCAGGGCCTCGATCATGCGGGCGGTGGAGGTCTTGCCGTTGGTGCCGGTGATGTGGATGGACGGGTAGGACCGCTGCGGTTCGCCCAGGACGTCCATCAGCGCGGCGATCCGGCTGACCGAGGGCTCCAGCTTGGTCTCGCCCCAGCGGGTGGCCAGCTCCGCCTCGACCTCGCGCAGCGCCTTGTCGACCTCGGGGTCCTCCGGGCGCCCGGGGACGTCCGTCTGCGGCGGGCCGCCCTGCGTGCGCAGGGTGCGGCTGCCGGCCTCGATCACCGCGAGGTCGGGGTCGCGGGTGGTCTCGGCCTCGATGATCTCGTCGAAGGAGTCGAGGGGGTCGGGCTGACCGCTGTTGTCCGGGGGGAACTCACTCACGGGGCCAGTGTACGGAGGGCCGCTGACATACGTGGTCGAAGGCCCCTGGAGTCGAGTGGCTCCAGGGGCCTTCGTGCCCTGACGAACGAGAGGCCCTACGCCTGCGGCAGCCGCTCCAGCTGCGCGGCGATCCGTGCGATGTCCTCCTCGGCCTTGGCCAGGCGGCCACGGATCTTCTCCACGACGTTGTCCGGGGCCTTGGCCAGGAAGGCTTCGTTGCCGAGCTTCGCCGTCGCCTGGGCCTTCTCCTTCTCGGCGTTGGCCAGGTCCTTGGCGAGGCGCTTGCGCTCCGCCGCGACATCGATCGCCCCGGACAGGTCCAGCGCGACCTCGACACCCGCGACCGGCAGCGTCGCCGTGGCGGTGAAGGCGTCGCCCTCCGGCTGGAGGCGCAGCAGCTGGCGGATGGCCGGCTCGTGCGGGACCAGCGCCGTGCCGTCCAGGACCAGGCGGGCCGGGACACGCTGGCCCGGCTGGAGCCCCTGGTCGGCGCGGAAGCGGCGGACCTCGGTGATGACGGACTGGAGGGTCTCGATCTCCCGCTCGGCGTCGGCGTCCCGGAAGCCGCTGTCGGTCGGCCACTCGGCGACGACGACGGACTCGCCGCCCGTGAGCGTCGTCCACAGCGTCTCCGTGACGAACGGGACCACCGGGTGCAGCAGCTTCAGCGTGACGTCCAGGACCTCACCCAGGACCCGCTGGGAGACCTCGGCCGGCTCGCCGCCCGCCTGGAACGTCGTCTTGGACAGTTCGACGTACCAGTCGAAGACCTCGTCCCAGGCGAAGTGGAACAGCGTGTCCGACAGCTTGGCGAACTGGAAGTCGTCGTAGTACGCGTCGACTTCGGCGACGACCGAGTTCAGCCGGGACAGGATCCAGCGGTCGGTCGCCGACATCTTCGCGGCGTCCGGCAGCGGACCGTCCACCGTCGCGCCGTTCATCAGCGCGAAGCGGGTGGCGTTCCAGATCTTGTTGGCGAAGTTGCGCGAGCCCTGGACCCAGTCCTCGCCGATCGGCACGTCGACACCGGGGTTGGCGCCGCGGGCCAAGGTGAACCGGAGGGCGTCGGAGCCGTACTTGTCCATCCAGTCCAGCGGGTTGACCGCGTTGCCGAAGGACTTGGACATCTTCTTGCCGAACTGGTCGCGGACCATGCCGTGCAGGGCGACGGTGTGGAACGGCGGGGTGCCGTCCATCGCGTACAGGCCGAACATCATCATCCGGGCGACCCAGAAGAAGAGGATGTCGTAGCCGGTGACCAGGACGGAGTTCGGGTAGAACTTCGCGAGGCTCTCGGTCTGCTCGGGCCAGCCGAGCGTGGAGAACGGCCACAGGCCGGAGGAGAACCAGGTGTCGAGGACGTCGGTGTCCTGCTTCCAGCCCTCGGCCTCGGTGCCGGGCGGCTGCTCGTCGGGTCCGACGCAGACGACCTCGCCGTCCGGCCCGTACCAGACGGGAATCCGGTGGCCCCACCACAACTGCCGCGAGATGCACCAGTCGTGGAGGTTGTCGACCCAGTCGAAGTACCGCTTCTCCATCTCCTGCGGATGGATCTTGACGCGGCCGTCCCGGACGGCGTCGCCGGCGGCCTTGGCCAGCGGACCGACCTTGACCCACCACTGCATGGACAGGCGCGGCTCGACGGTGGTCTTGCAGCGCGAGCAGTGGCCGACGGAGTGGACGTACGGGCGCTTCTCGGCGACGATCCGGCCCTCGGCGCGCAGGGCGGCGACGATGGCGGAACGAGCCTCGAGACGGTCCAGGCCCTGGAAGGGGCCGTGCGCGGTGATGACGGCGTGCTCGTCCATCACGGTGATGGCGGGCAGGTCGTGGCGGCGGCCGATCTCGAAGTCGTTCGGGTCGTGGGCCGGGGTGACCTTGACGGCGCCGGTGCCGAACTCGGGGTCGACGTGCTCGTCCGCGACGACCGGGATGGAACGGTCGGTGAGCGGCAGCTTGATGAGCCTGCCGACGAGGTGGCGGTAGCGCTCGTCGTCGGGGTGCACGGCGACGGCGGTGTCACCGAGCATGGTCTCGGCGCGGGTGGTGGCGACGACGATGGTGTCGTCCCCGTCGCCGTACTTCATGGAGACGAGTTCGCCGTCGTCGTCCTGGTACTCGACCTCGATGTCGGAGATGGCGGTCAGGCACCGGGGGCACCAGTTGATGATGCGCTCGGCGCGGTAGATCAGCTCGTCGTCGTAGAGCCGCTTGAAGATGGTCTGGACGGCCTGCGAAAGACCTTCGTCCATGGTGAAGCGCTCACGGGACCAGGCGACGCCGTCGCCGAGGCGGCGCATCTGGCCGGAGATCTGGCCGCCGGACTCGCTCTTCCACTGCCAGACGCGCTCGACGAACGCCTCGCGGCCGAGGTCGTGACGGGACTTGCCCTCCTTGGCGAGTTCACGCTCGACGACGTTCTGGGTGGCGATGCCGGCGTGGTCCATGCCGGGCTGCCACAGCGTCTCGTGGCCCTGCATGCGCTTGCGGCGCGTGAGGGCGTCGATGAGCGTGTGCTCGAAGGCGTGGCCCAGGTGGAGCGAGCCGGTGACGTTCGGCGGCGGGATGACGACGGTGTACGGCGGCTTGTCGCTCTTCGCGTCCGCCTCGAAGTAACCCCGCTCCACCCAGCGCTCGTACAGCGGCCCCTCTACGTCGGCCGGCGCGTACTGGGTCGGCAGTTCGGTGTCGGGCGCTGGTGGCTGCTGCTGAGCGTTCTCGGTCACGGGGTCAGTTTAGAGGCGTCACGCCGCTGTCCCGAACCGCATTTGTTTCGTAACGGTGGCGACCCCGATGACATGGCATCGCCGTACCTGGGCCAGGATGTCAGGGACACATAAGCATCTGGAGGGGAACCCAGGAAATGAGCGACAACCAGCCGGGCCCGTACGGCGGGCAGCCCCAGCAGCCCGGGCCGTACGGCCAGCCTGGTCCCTACGGCCAGCCGCCGCAGGGACCGCCCCAGCCCGGCTACGGCTACCCCCAGCAGGCCCCTCCCGCCCAGCCGCAGCCCGGCTACGGCTACCCGCAGCAGCCCGGCGCCCCGGGCGTCCCGCCCCAGCCGAACCCGTACGGCCAGCAGCCCCCGTACGGCCAGCAGCCCTACGGCGCCGCCCCGCAGCCCCCGGCCGCCGGTGGCGGCGGCGGCAAGAAGACGGCCCTGATCATCGGCGCGGTGGCGGTCGTCGCGGCGATCGCGGTGGGCGCGTACTTCGTGTTCGGCGGGGGCGGCGGCGGCTCCAGCGTCGAGAACGACGGCCCGCACAAGCTGACGACGCCGGCGACGGTGCTGACGGAGTACAAGAAGTCCGACAGCGACAGCGACTCCTTCTCGCAGAGCGACATGAAGGACGCCGAGAAGTGGGGTGTGCACGGCCCCAAGGACGTCAGCGCCGGCTACCTGGCCGGGGACAAGGACAACCCCCTGAGCCAGAAGATGATCAAGTTCGGCGGCGTCTACGGCACGATCGACGATCCCGAGAAGACCGTCGACGCGATGTTCGCGCACATGAAGGACGAGTCCACGAAGGGCGACGAAAAGGACGTGACGCTGGTCGGCGAGCCGAAGGCGTACACGCCGGACTCGCTCGACGGCGCGGTCCTCAAGTGCCAGCAGGCCAAGGTCGACAACTCCACCGGCGGCGCGGGTGAGCCGAAGGAGATGAACATGACGATCTGCATCTGGGGCGACCACAGCACGCTCGGCGTCGTCATGCCGATGGACATCGCCGACATCGCGTCGGGCAAGACCGGCGACCCGGCGGCCGACGCCGAACTCACCGCCAAGTTCCGCAAGGAGGTCCGCGTCAAGGCCTGACGCCGGCCTCACGGACGAACCTGACGGACGAAGGGGCCCCGGTCGAATCGACCGGGGCCCCTTACTCGTTCCACTCGTTCGCGCGGCGGCGGTTACGCCGTCTTCTGCTCGCCCGGACCCCGGCCGCGCGCGTCGCGCGGGATCAGGGTCGGGTTGACGTTGGAGAGGACGACGTCGGCCGTGATGACCACGCGGGCCACGTCCTTGCGGGACGGGACCTCGTACATCACGCCCTGGAGCACTTCCTCCATGATGGCGCGCAGGCCGCGGGCGCCGGTCTGGCGGAGGATGGCCTGGTCGGCGATGGCCTCCAGGGCCTCGCGCTCGAAGTCCAGCTCCACGCCGTCGAGTTCGAACAGGCGCTGGTACTGCTTGACCAGTGCGTTGCGCGGCTCGACCAGGATCTTCAGGAGCGCCTCGCGGTCCAGGTTGTGGACCGAGGTGATCACCGGCAGCCGGCCGATGAACTCCGGGATCATGCCGAACTTGACCAGGTCCTCGGGCATGACGTCCTCGAACTGGTCCTTGGTCTCCAGCTCCCGCTTGGAGCGGATCGTCGCGCCGAAGCCGATGCCCTTGGCACCCGCCCGGCCCTCGATGATCTTCTCCAGGCCCGCGAAGGCGCCGCCCACGATGAACAGGACGTTCGTCGTGTCGATCTGGATGAACTCCTGGTGGGGGTGCTTGCGGCCGCCCTGGGGCGGGACCGAGGCCGTGGTCCCCTCGAGGATCTTCAGCAGGGCCTGCTGGACGCCCTCGCCCGACACGTCACGGGTGATGGAGGGGTTTTCACTCTTCCGCGCGACCTTGTCGATCTCGTCGATGTAGATGATCCCGGTCTCGGCCTTCTTGACGTCGTAGTCGGCCGCCTGGATCAGCTTCAGCAGGATGTTCTCGACGTCCTCGCCGACGTACCCCGCCTCCGTCAGCGCCGTCGCGTCGGCGATGGCGAACGGGACGTTCAGCATGCGGGCCAGCGTCTGGGCCAGCAGGGTCTTGCCGGAGCCCGTGGGGCCCAGCAGCAGAATGTTGGACTTGGCGAGCTCGATGCCGTCGTCACGGCCCTGCGCGCCGCCGTTCTCGCCGGCCTGGACGCGCTTGTAGTGGTTGTACACCGCGACGGACAGGGCTTTCTTCGCGGCCTCCTGGCCGACGACGTACCCGTCCAGGAACTCGTAGATCTCGCGGGGCTTGGGCAGCTCCTCCCAGCGCACCTCGCTGGCCTCCGCGAGTTCCTCCTCGATGATCTCGTTGCAGAGATCGATGCACTCGTCGCAGATGTACACACCGGGCCCTGCGATGAGCTTCTTGACCTGCTTCTGGCTCTTGCCGCAGAACGAGCACTTGAGCAGATCGCCGCCGTCACCGATGCGTGCCACGGTGTGCTTCCCCTTCGCCTGGGAGACGCCTACGTCCAGCGGCTCCTGGTGCTGCCTTATGTCGACGGTACCTTGCCGGGCCCCTCGTTCGGGCCCCCCTTGGCACGGTTTCGCTTTGACGTGCACCGTGCCAAGGAGTGGCAGACGATACTGCCTCCCGTCAGCGGACGGACGCGTTGTTCATCTTGCGGGTCGAGATGATCTGGTCGACCAGCCCGTACGACAGGGCCTCCTCGGCCGTGAGGATCTTGTCGCGCTCGATGTCCTCACGGATCTTCTCGATCGGCGTGGTGGAGTGCTTGGCCAGCATCTCCTCCAGCTGCGCGCGCATCCGGAGGATCTCGTTGGCGGCGATCTCCAGGTCGGAGACCTGACCGCGGCCGGTCTCGCTGTACGGCTGGTGGATCAGCACCCGGGCGTTGGGCAGCGCCATGCGCTTGCCCGGCGTGCCCGCGGCCAGCAGGATGGCGGCGGCGGAGGCGGCCTGGCCCATGCACACGGTCTGGATGTCGGGCTTCACGAACTGCATCGTGTCGTAGATGGCCGTCAGCGCCGTGAAGGAGCCGCCGGGGCTGTTGATGTAGACCGAGATGTCCCGGTCGGGGTCCATCGACTCCAGGCACAGCAGCTGCGCCATGACGTCGTTGGCGGAGGCGTCGTCGATCTGGACGCCGAGGAAGATCACGCGCTCCTCGAAGAGCTTCGCGTACGGGTCGTACTCGCGGATGCCCTGGGAGGTGCGCTCCACGAAGCGCGGGATGACGTAGCGGGACTCGGCCGTGGGGCCGTTGTACTCGGCACGCGCACGGTCGTAGAGGCCGCTGCCGGGGAAGTCGTTCACGGTGTCTCCTGGAAAGGGGCTGGGCGGTCGGCTGGGGCTGGCTGGGCTGCGCGGGGAGGTCTCGGACGCCCGCACGGGGCCGGGACTCCGCGGGAGCGGCTCAGGGGGCCTCCTGCGCCCCCTGGGAGCGGCTCAGGCCCCGGTGCCGCCGCCGCCCGGCATGCCGGCGGCCGTCGGGATGACGTCGTCGATGAGGCCGTACTCCTTGGCCTCGTGGGCGTCGAACCAGCGGTCGCGGTCGGAGTCGCGGGTGATCTGCTCGACCGACTGGCCGGTGTGGAAGGAGGTGAGCTCGGCCATGCGCTTCTTGGTGTGCAGCAGCCGCTCGGCGTGAATCTTGATGTCCGAGGCCGAGCCGGCCAGACCGGCGGACGGCTGGTGGATCAGGATCTCGGCGTTCGGCAGCGCGAAGCGCTTGCCCGGAGTGCCCGCGCTGAGCAGGAACTGTCCCATCGAGGCCGCGAGGCCCATGGCGATGGTCACCACGTCGTTCTTGATGAACTGCATGGTGTCGTAGATCGCCATGCCGGCCGTGATCGAGCCGCCGGGGCTGTTGATGTACAGGTAGATGTCCTTGTCCGGGTCCGCGGCAAGGAGCAGCAGCTGTGCGGTGATCTTGTTGGCGATGTCGTCGTCGACCGGCTGGCCGAGGAAGATGATCCGCTCGCCCAGCAGCCGGTTGTAGACCTGGTCGCCGAGGCCGCCACCGATGGAAGGCTCGCCGGCGGCGGAGGGCATCAGATTCGTCACGTATCCACCTGCTCGTCTTACGACGGCGCCGGGCCGTCTCACGTGTTCCTGCCAGGGGCTGGGGACTCCCCTGCCCCCGTACTCATGGACCCTAACGCGCGGCCCCCTTCGGCGAATCCCGCTGAGGGGAGTGTTCGCCGGGGGCGTAGCGCACGGTCCTCGGAAAAAGTCCTCGGAAACGGTCTTCGGAAAAGCGAACGGGCCCCAGGTCACCAACGTACCCGGGGCCCGCCCTCCGTGCGCATCCGTATGCCGTACGGATCAGGCCTCGGCCTTCTCCTCGCCCTCGCCCTCGGCGGTCTCGGCGGTCTCGGTGGCCTCGGCGGCTTCCTCTTCGTCGTCCAGGTCGACGATCTCGCCGTTGGTGTCCTTCACGGTCGCGGCCTCGACCACGACGGCCAGGGCCTTGCCGCGGGCGACCTCGCCGACCAGCATCGGAACCTGGTTCTGCTCAACGACCGCCTGCGCGAACTGGTCGGGGGACATGCCGGAGGAGGCAGCGCGCCGCATGAGGTGCTCGGTGAGCTCCTCCTGGTTGACGTTGAGCTTCTCCGTCTTGACCAGCTCGTCGAGGACGAACTGGGTCTTGATGCCCTTGACCGCGGCGTCGTGGGTCTCGGTGTCGAACTCCTCGGCGGTCTTGCCCTGGATCTCCAGGTACTTGTCGAGGGTGAGGCCCATCTGGCCGAGCTGGTGGTGCTCCAGGTTGTGCTTGCGGGTGTTGATCTCGTCCTCGAGCAGCTTCTCGGGGACCGGGACCTCGACCAGCTCGAGCAGCTTGTCCAGGACGCGCTCCTGGGCCTGCGTGGCCTGGTCGTACTGCTTCATGTTCTCCAGGCGCTTGCGGCTGTCCGCGCGCAGCTCCTCGAGGGTGTCGAACTCGGAGGCGAGCTGCGCGAAGTCGTCGTCCAGCTCGGGCAGTTCACGCGCGGCGACCTGGGTGACCTTGACGGTGACCTCGGCCTCCTTGCCGGCCGCGGAGCCGCCCTTGAGCTCGGAGGTGAAGGTGGCCTCGCCACCGGCCTCCAGGCCCTTCACGGCGTCGTCGATGCCGTCGAGCAGCTCACCGGAGCCGATGGTGTAGGAGACACCATTGGCGACGCCGTCCTCGAGGACCTCGCCCTCGACCTTGGCCTCCAGGTCGATGGTGACCACGTCGCCGTCCTCGGCGGCACGCTCGACCGGGGTCGTCGAGGCGAAGCGCTCACGCAGCTGCTCGACGGCCTTGTCGACGTCCTCGTCGGTGACCTCGACGGCGTCGACCTCGACCTCGATGCCGGAGTAGTCCGGGATCTCGACGGCCGGGCGGACGTCGACCTCGGCGGTGAAGTTCAGCGTCTCGCCGTCCTTCAGCTCGGTGATGTCGACCTCGGGCTGGCCCAGCGGGTTCAGCTCCGCCTCGTTGACCGCCTCGGTGTAGAACTTCGGCAGCGCGTCGTTGACGGCCTCCTCGAGAACCGCACCGCGGCCGAACCGCTGGTCGATGACGCGGGCCGGGATCTTGCCCTTGCGGAAGCCCTTCACCGTGACCTGCTGGTTGATCTTCTTGTACGCCGCGTCGAGGCTGTCCTTGAGCTCCTCGAAGGGCACCTCGACAGTGAGCCGAACCCGGGTCGGGTTCAGGGTCTCCACGGCGCTCTTCACGGTTCGGTCTCCTTGTGGCTGACTGCTTGGATTCTGCCGGGGCCAGATGGGTCCGGCGGATTTCGCCCCGCCCGGAGGAGTTCGCAGGCCCAGCAGGACCGGACACACGGGCGCGCAGTTTGCATAGTAACCGCAGCCACTCCGCGCCCCCAAAGGCGATCACACGTGGTGACGCCGACCGGCGGCCGGCGGATGGTCGGGGTGGCGGGATTTGAACCCACGGCCTTCCGCTCCCAAAGCGGACGCGCTACCAAGCTGCGCCACACCCCGTCTGGTGCGACACGTAGGGTACATGCCCGCAGGCAGTGCGGTCGTCGCATTCCGCGACCGCCGGAATCGCGCCGCCCGGCACGGGCCGGCGCCGGGCCGTGCCGGGCGGCGAGGCGGAAGCGGCTCGCGGGGGCCTCGCGGGACACCTCGCGGGAACGGAGTGTGCGTCGACGGCGCACGACCCGCTACGATGCCTTGTGTGCCGCGGTCGGCAGACCGACGGCGCCTTGCGTGCGGGCGTAGCTCAATGGTAGAGCCCCAGTCTTCCAAACTGGCTACGCGGGTTCGATTCCCGTCGCCCGCTCTTTACGGCTCAGGGCCAGGTCGGAGGAACAGTCCCCCGACCTGGCCCTGATCGTTTCCGGCACGCCGCTCGCCTGTCGACTGCCCGCTGCCCGCTGTCGGCTGTCGGCTGTCGGCTGTCGGCTGTCGGCTGTCGGCTGTCGGCTGTCGGCTGTCGGCTGTCGGCTGTCGGCTGTCGGCTGTCGGCTGTCGGCTGTCAGAAGCTCATCGTGTTGATCGTGTGCGCTATCGAGTTCAGGAAGCGGTCGATCGACGGCGCCATTCCGGTGGAGGCGAGGAAGAAGCCGAAGAGTACGGCGACGATGGCCGGGCCGGCCTTGATGGATCCGCCTCGGAGCAGCACCACCAGGATGATCGCCAACATCAGCACCACTGACAGTGAAATGGCCACAACTGATCACACCCTCGGTCGGTAGCTCTCCCGGCCCGCGGAAGCCAGCCCCGCGCACCCCGCTGGAACCATCGTGCCACCAACCCGGCTCCCGCATGCGGCGGCTGACGCATCATCGGCCAAGTCCCTCGTTCCGGGGACCTTTCCCGCTGGGGCGGGGTGCTTCTCGGGCCGTGCTTCGTACGGCATTTCGACGGCGGTCGCCGCGTCCGCCACCACCGGGAATTCACGGCGATCGGTTACATGTCATCCACGTGATGTTCGCAAGGAATTCGAATTGTTGCCCAAGACACGAACTCGGGTGTCAACTCATCGGGATGAGTCCGGACATGGGGGGTGACGCAGCCCGCGCGAACGGCTCCCGGGCTGTGTCGACCGTCACGCGTCAAGGCCCGCGAACTTCGTCAAATTCGCGATAGCCGCGGTGAATAGCGGCGCGTAACGGCGGCGCTTTTACGGAACCCCCAGGACGGCACTAGGGTGCCTCAGATGTTCCACGCCGCCCCTTCCCCAGGCCAGAACAGAACACCGCTCCCTCCGGCACAGGCGCCGGCCCCGGCAGCGCCGAGTCCGCACGGATCGGGCGAGCCGGACGGAAGACCCGGCAAACAGCGCGACGCGTTCTTCGACAACGCCAAATACCTGGCGATCGTGCTGGTGGCAGTGGGGCACTCCTGGGCGCAACTCAAGGGCGACAGCCGCGTCCTGCAAGGCCTCTACATGTTCGTGTACGCCTTCCACATGCCGGCTTTCATCATCATCTCCGGTTACTTCTCCCGCAGTTTCGACGCCCGGCCCGACCGGCTCAAACGGCTGGTCACCGGTGTCGTGGTGCCGTACGTCGTCTTCGAGACCGCCCTCTCCCTCTTCAAGCGCTACGCCGGCCACAGCCCCGACCAGGACATCAGCCTCCTCGACCCCTGGTACCTGACCTGGTTCCTGTGCGCCCTGTTCGTCTGGCGGCTGACCGCCCCGCTGTGGAAGCTGCTGCGCCGGCCGTTGCCGCTCGCGCTCGGTATCGCCATGCTGGCCTCGCTCAGCCCGGCCATCGGCAACGACCTGGACATGCAGCGGGTGCTCCAGTTCCTGCCGTTCTTCGTGCTGGGCCTGTCGCTGCGGGCCGAGCACTTCCGGCTGGTGCGCCGCCGTTCGGCGCGGATCGCGTCGGTGCCGGTGTTCGCGGCGGCGCTGGTCACCGCCTGGTGGGCGGTGCCTCGGATGAACGCCTCCTGGTTCTACCACCGCGACGCCGCGCAGGATCTGGGCGCGCCCTGGTGGGTCGGCCCGGTGATGACACTGGCGCTGTTCGGCTGCTCGCTGGTGCTGACCGCCTGCTTCTTCGCCTGGGTGCCGGGCCGCCGGATGTGGTTCACGGCGCTCGGCACGGGCACGTTGTACGGCTATCTGCTGCACGGCTTCGTCATCAAGGGCGCCGAATTCCGGGGCTGGTTCGACCAGGCCTGGCTGCACGGCCCGCTCGGCGAGATCCTCGCCACCGTCCTGGCGGCGGCGGTCATCACCCTGCTGTGCACGCGGCCCGTGCGGCGCGTCTTCCGGTGCGTGATGGAGCCGGAGATGAAGTGGGCCTTCCGGCACGACGCGGGCGAGCAGGCCCGCGAGCGCCGGGAGGCACCGCGGGCGCAGTGGGAGAAGTCCGGCTCGGTCAGCGCCTGAGAGAGCCGTCCGGGAGGCCGAGGAGCGCGCGCATCCGCGCGTACTTCCCGGTCAGTCGGTCGCGGGTGGTCTCGTCGAGGACCGCGAGGCGGACCGGGTCGGCGTTGTGCGCCAGGTCCGCCTCCTTGACCAGCAGCGCGCCGGGCACGGCGAGGATCCGCCGCGCGTACGCCTCCGGGTCCTCCCCCTCCCGCTTGGTGACCGCGCGCACGATGTCCTGTGTCCGACGGCTCAGCGCGGCCTCGCGCAGCCATCGTTCGGACAGGACGCCGTCCTCCACGGAGTCGTGCAGCCAGGCCGCCGCGATCTGCTCGGTGTCACCGCCCCGGGCCCGCACGCCCTCGGCGACGGCTCGCAGGTGCTCGGCGTAGGGCCGGCCCGCCTTGTCGGTCTGCCCCTCGTGGGCGGCCCGGGCGACCGCCTCGGCCTCGGCCAGGGACAGGGTGCGCGGGGTGCGGGGCGTGTCGGTCACGTGCCCAGTGTGTCAGCGTGCCGCCAGGGCCGTGGGGCCTTCGCGGCAGATCAGGAGCAGGGCACGGTCGTCGTTGACGTCCTTGGCCACCGCCTCGATCAGGTGCCAGGCGGCGCCGTGGAAGCCGCCGGCGACGTACCGGTCGGCCTCGCCGGTGAGGCGGTCGATGCCCTCGACGATGTCGCGTTCGGCCGTCTCCACCAGGCCGTCGGTGAACAGCATCAGGACGTCCCCGGCGCGCAGGGAGCCCTTGACCGGGTCGAACTGGGCGCCGTCGTACACGCCGAGGAGCGGGCCCTCGGCGGCCTTCTCCTCCCAGCGGCCGCTGCCCGCGCTGAGCTGGAGGCCCGGCGGGTGGCCCGCGGAGTACAGCTCGTAGTCGCCGGAGTCCAGGTCGAGCACCAGGTGGATGGAGGTCGCGAAGCCCTCGTCCCAGTCCTGGCGCAGCAGGTAGCCGTTGGCGGCGGGCAGGAACGCGTGCGGGGGCAGGCTGCCGAGCAGACCGCCGAACGCGCCCGACAGCAGCAGCGCCCGCGAACCCGCGTCCATGCCCTTGCCGGACACGTCCGTGAGCACGACCTCCAGGGTGCGGCCGCCGTTCGTCCGGGCCGCGACCACGAAGTCGCCGGAGAAGGACTGGCCGCCGGCCGGACGCAGCGCCATCTCGTGGTGCCAGCTGTCGGGCAGCTGCGGCAGCTTGCTCTGGACGCGGATGCGTTCGCGCAGGTCGAACAGCATGGTGCCGCCGCGCCGCCAGGGCACGCCGACCCGGCTGCGGAACTGGGCGATCAGCAGCCCGAAGAAGCCGCAGGCGGCGACCACGAGCACCACGCCCGGGGTCACCCGGGACGGGCCCTCGGTGTACGGGCCGAGCCGCACCGACTCCACGATCAGCGCCGTGGCCGCGGTGGCGTACAGGCCGAGCAGGCTCGCCGGGCGCAGCAGCAGCCCGCCGGCGACGATGGGCAGCACCAGCGCGACCGGCGAGAACCACACCGAGTTGGCGAGCGTCAGCACCAGGATCAGCGGGATGGTCAGCAGCAGACCGCCGAGCGCGATCCAGTCCGAGCCGTCCCCGCGGAAGTAGTCGACGGCGGCTCTGCGCACGCCGACGCGGGCCCGGTGCCACTGCATCTTCAACCGGGCCGTGAACGTCTCGGCTTCCGCGCGCCGCTGTCGTCCTGCTGCCATTAGTTGGGGACCCTATCCATCCGACCTGACGCTTGGCACGGGAGGTCCCACTTGTCCCCCGTCCGAGGCTCGGATTCACAGTGAACTTCACCGGCGGCCGTCTCGCTGCCACCTGGACGAAATTCGTTCGCAGGGTCCGTGGCGCGCTGGTAGGCATGGCGCATGGCGACTGAGCGTGCAACCAGGCCGAGGGTGCTGCGGCGGGACGAGTGGGACCACTGGTACGACAATCTGGTCCGCGCCTTCGGCGGGGTCCCGGAGCCGGACGAGGAGCGGGAGGCGTGGAACTCCCTGACCGAAGTGGACCGTTCCCTGGGTGTCTGGGACGGGGACGCGTGCGTGGGCACGGCGGGGGCGTTCAGCTTCCGGATCACCGTGCCGGGCGGCGGCCTGCTGCCGGCGGCCGGCGTCACCATGGTGAGCGTGGCCGCCACGCACCGGCGACGCGGTGTGCTGACGTCGATGATGCGGCGGCAGTTGGACGACGTGCGCTCGTGGGGCGAGCCGCTGGCGGTGCTGACCGCCTCCGAGCCGGCGATCTACGGCCGCTTCGGCTACGGCGCGGCGGCCTTCGAGCTCGGCGCCGAGATCGACACCGACCGGACCGGTCTGACGGTCCCGGCCGGCACGGACGACATACGCGTGCGGTACGCGGCACCCGCGGACGTGCTCGACGACTGCGAGGCGGTCTACGCGCGGCTGGTGCCCGGCCGGCCCGGGATGCTGGCCCGGCAGCCCGGCTGGGGGCGGGTGGCGCTGATCGACCCGGAGAGCGCGCGGAACGGCGCCTCGCCGCTGCAGTGCGTGGTCGCCGAGCGGGCCGGCGAGGTCACGGGGTACGCCCGCTACCGGGTCAAGCCGGGCTGGGGGACCGGCGGGCACGAGGGCACGGTGTACCTGAGCGACCTGGCCGCGCTGGACCCGGCGAGCGACGCCGCGCTGTGGCGCTTCCTGTTCGGCATCGATCTGACCTCGACGCTGGTCGTGCGGGAGCGGCCGGTCGACGACGCCTGGCAGTACCTGGTGTCCGACATCCGGCGGTGCCGGCCGCGGCTGCGGGACGCGCTGTACGTGCGGCTCGTGGACGTGGGGGCGGCACTGGCCGCGCGGACCTACCAGACGCCGGTGGACGTGGTGGTGGAGGTGGCGGACGACTTCTGCCCCTGGAACGCCGGGCGGTGGCGGCTGACCGGGGACGCGAAGGGCGCGTCCTGCGAGCGGACCTCGGACGCGGCGGAACTCTCCTTGTCCGTACGGGAGTTGGGGGCGGTGTACCTCGGCGGCGTGCCGCTGGCCGGGCTCGCGGCGGCCGGACGGGTGCGGGAGCTGCGGAGCGGGGCGCTGGCTCAGGCGTCGGTGGCGTTCGGCTCGGCGGTGGCGCCGTGGCTGCCGCACGGGTTCTGAGCCGGGCGTCTCATCCGGCCTTCTTCTGAGCCGGGCGTCTCATCCGGCCTTGGCGGGCTGCTGGCAGGTGGGGCACCAGAAGAGGTTGCGGGCGGCGAGGTCGGCGGTGCGGATGTCCGTGCCGCAGACGTGGCAGGGCAGGGCGGCCCGGCGGTAGACGTACACCTCGCCGCCGTGGTCGTCGACGCGGGGCGGACGGCCCATGGCCTCGGGGGTGTGCTCGGGGCGGACGGTGTCGATGCGGTTGTTGCGGACGCCCTCGCGCATGAGGGCGACGAGGTCGGCCCAGATGGCGTCCCACTCGGCCGGAGTGAGGTCCCTGCCCGAGCGGTAGGGGTCGACGCGGTGCCGGAAGAGCACCTCGGCGCGGTAGACGTTGCCGACGCCCGCGACGACCTTCTGGTCCATCAACAGGGCGGCGACGGTCGTACGGCTGCGGCGGACGCGGGCGTAGGCCCGGTCGGGGTCGGCGTCGGGGCGCAGGGGGTCGGGGCCGAGGCGGTCGTGGACGGCCTGCTTCTCGGCGTCGGTGATCAGGGCGCAGGTGGTGGGGCCGCGCAGGTCGACGTACGAGGTGGCGTTGGCGAGGCGGAGGCGGACGGTGTCCGTGGGCGGGGGTGCGGGGGCGTCGCCGAAGGTGACCTTGCCGAAGAGGCCGAGGTGGATGTGGATCCAGTCGCCGTCGCGGAAGCGGAGGAAGAGGTGTTTGCCGTGGGCTTCCGTGCGGGTGAGCTCCGCTCCGGTGAGCAGGGTGGCGGAGGTGGAGAACTTGCCCTGGGGGCTGGTGACGTGGGCCTGCCGGCCGGAGAAGTGGGTGGCGTAGTCCTGTGCGAGGCGGTGGATGGTGTGCCCCTCTGGCACGGGTGTCCCTTTCTTGCGGTTTTTTGCCCGCCCGCCCGTCTCGGTGGGTGAAAGGACACCCAGGCCTGGGGCTCAGCCCCAGGCCCCGCGGGGACTCCGTCCCCTGCGCCCCTGGCCGGGAGACCGCCGGCAGTGCTCTGCCGGGGCCCCGGCCTGTGGCGGTGGTGGGGGCGGCTACTGCTGGGGGTGGTGGGCCGGGATCGGGGGGAGGTCGCCCGTCGATTCGTAGGCCGTGAGCATGTCGATGCGGCGGATGTGGCGCTCGTCACCGGAGAAGGGGGTGCCGAGGAAGGTCTCGACGAACTTCGTCGCCTCCTCCGTGGTGTGCATGCGCGCACCCACCGCGACGACGTTCGCGTTGTTGTGCTGGCGGCCGAGGGAGGCCGTCTCCTCGCTCCAGGCGAGAGCCGCGCGCACGCCCTTGACCTTGTTCGCCGCGATCTGCTCGCCGTTGCCGGAGCCGCCGATCACGATGCCGAGGGAGTCGGGGTCCGCGGCCGTGCGCTCCGCCGCGCGCAGGCAGAAGGGCGGGTAGTCGTCCTGGGCGTCGTAGATGTGCGGTCCGCAGTCGACGGGCTCGTGACCCGCCGCCTTGAGCCACTCGACGAGGTGGTTCTTGAGTTCGAAGCCCGCATGGTCGGAGCCGAGATACACGCGCATGGTCCGAGTGTGACATGGCGGAATGCGGACGGCAGCGCCGGGGTCAGTGCATTATCACATCCGCAAGAAGAAAGTGACTAATCTTTCAAAGCTCAAAGAAACCTCAAGTAACAATTACATTTCGAAGGTTCACGGATTCCATTGCCTCCGTTTCACTGGACCATCTCGTACGCCGCTCGTACGGGGAACCGCTCCACCAGAGCAAAGGAATTCCCCCCATGACTTCGGGACTCCAGGCCGGTCTCAAGAACCGCCATCTGTCGATGATCGCCATCGGCGGCGTCATCGGCGCCGGTCTCTTCGTCGGTTCCAGCTCGGCCATCGCCACCGCCGGGCCGGGCATTCTTCTCTCCTACGCCCTCGTCGGCACGCTCGTCGTCCTCGTGATGCGCATGCTGGGCGAGATGTCCGCCGCCAACCCCACCTCCGGCTCCTTCTCCGCGCACGCCGACCGCGCGCTCGGGAGCTGGGCCGGGTTCTCCATCGGCTGGCTCTACTGGTTCTTCTGGGTCGTCGTGCTGGCCGTGGAGGCGACGGCGGGCGCCAAGATCCTCTCCGGCTGGGTACCGGCCGTGCCCCAGTGGGGCTGGGCCCTCATCGTCATGGTGGTGCTGACCGCCACCAACCTGGTGTCCGTCGGCTCCTACGGCGAGTTCGAGTTCTGGTTCGCCGGGATCAAGGTCGTGGCGATCGGCGCGTTCATCGTCGTCGGCGCGCTCGCGATCTTCGGCGTGCTGCCCGGCGTGCACAGCGACAAGGCGGGGCTCAGCAACCTCACCGCCCACGGCGGGTTCCTGCCGCACGGGCCCGGCGCCATCCTCACCGGTGTCCTGCTCGTCGTCTTCTCCTTCATGGGCAGCGAGATCGCCACCCTCGCGGCGGGCGAGTCGGAGGACCCGCAGCGCGCCGTCACCAAGTCGACCAACAGCATCATCTGGCGCATCGGCGTCTTCTACCTCGGTTCCGTCCTCGTCGTGGTCGCCCTGCTCCCCTGGAACGACAAGTCGATCGCCGAGAAGGGCTCCTACGTGGCCGCCCTCGACTCCCTCGGCATCGCGCACGCCGGTCAGATCATGAACTTCATCGTGCTGACCTCGGTGCTCTCCTGCCTCAACTCCGGCCTCTACACCGCCTCCCGGATGGCCTTCTCGCTCGGCGAGCGCGGGGACGCGCCGAAGGCGTTCGCGCGGACCACCCGCCGCGGTGTGCCGATGGCCGCGATCGTCTCGTCGGTCGTGTTCGGCTTCGTCGCGGTGTTCTTCAACTACCGGTTCCCGGACTCGGTGTTCCTCTTCCTCGTCAACTCCTCCGGCGCGGTCGCCCTGTTCGTCTGGCTGGTGATCTGCTTCTCGCAGCTGCGGATGCGGAAAATCATCCAGCGGGAGGCGCCGGAGAAGCTGGTCGTGAAGATGTGGCTGTACCCGTATCTGACGTGGGCGGCCGCCGCGCTGATCGTCTTCATCTTCGTCTACATGCTGACCGACACCGAGCACGACGGCCGCGAGACGGTGCTGCTGTCGCTGCTGGTCGCGGCGATCGTGCTGGCGATCTCCCTCGTCCGGCACAAGCTCGGACGCGGCCGTACGGCGGACACGGGCCCGGCCGCCGAGGAGATGGACAAGGTCCCGGTCGGCTGACGACGCCCGGACCACCGGAAGAGGCCCGGGGGGGGGGGGGGTGGTGGGGGTATAACCACGGGGGGGTTTTTCTTTTTT
>NZ_JBQRUW010000004.1:0-102546 GCF_052663305.1 Streptomyces cyslabdanicus | reverse complement strand
GGGAAAAAAGGAAGGAAAGAAAAAAGGGAGCGGGAGAAGATCCGACCCAATCCCCCCCCCCCCCCCGGGCCTCTTCCGGTGGGGACTACGACTTGGCGAAGCGGACGGTCACTTGCCGGCCAGCTTCCAGGCGGTGGGGAGCAGGCCCATCGCCAGGGCGGCCTTGAGGGCGTCGCCGATCAGGAACGGGACGAGGCCGGCGGCGAGCGCGGCGGACGCGGACATGCCGGTGGCCAGGGCCAGGTAGGGCACGCCGACCGCGTAGATGACCGCCTGGCCCAGCACCATCGTGCCGGCCGTGCGCCAGACGTTACGGTCGCCGCCGCGGCGGGCCAGGGCGCCCACGACGGTGGCGGCGAGCAGCATGCCGACCACGTAGCCGAAGGAGACGGAGCCCACGCCCGAGGCGCCGCCGGCGAACCACGGCATACCCGCCGCGCCCAGGAGCGCGTACAGCGCCAGGGAGAGGAAACCGCGGCCGGCGCCCAGCGTGGTGCCCACGAGCAGCGCCGCGAAGGTCTGGCCGGTCACCGGCACCGGGGAGTGCGGCACGGGCAGCGAGATCTGGGCGGCGAGTCCGGTGAGCGCGGCGCCGCCCACCACGAGGGCCGCGTCCCGGACACGGGAGGAGGGCAGCAGGTCGGCGAGGACGACCCCGGTACGGGCGGGGGCGGCGGCAGCGGTGCTCATGGGGACTCCGCGGGGTGAGGACGGTTCGGGACAGCGTGACGCTATCCCAGCGGCGGCGCGACGATCACCGTCAGCGCCCGACAAGGGGGGAACGGACGCTTGGTCGGTTCCACACAAAGGAGCGGCCGTAGACCCGGTGGGGCGTGACGCCTGTCACTGAGTTGACGCGGTTTCCGCCCCGCTCGCCGAGGGAAGCGCGACTGTAGGATCCCGCCAAACGGCCCGGCTGCTCGATCATGCACGGCACCTCGCACCGCGCCGCGGCCGCGGCCACCCGGCGCGGGGTAGTCGCCGTCTCACGCTGTGCACGGAGCGCGTCCGGATGGTGAGCGGCCGATCCTTCGCGGTGCGGCGGCCGCCCAGACTGTGGGGGCTTTCGAATCCGCCCCCCACCGGACGAGCCGCCCATGCCAAGCAGCACCCGTGTCGAAACGCCCCCGCGGGCGGACGACGCCTCCCTGTCCCACGGTCTGAAGCAGCGCCACCTGTCGATGATCGCCCTCGGCGGTGTGATCGGCGCCGGCCTGTTCGTCGGCTCCGGCGCGGGCATCGCCGCCGCCGGACCCTCGATCGTCGTCGCCTACGCCCTGTCCGGCACGCTCGTGATGCTGGTCATGCGGATGCTGGGGGAGATGTCGGCCGCGTATCCGTCGTCGGGCTCGTTCTCCGCGCACGCCGAGCGGGCGTTCGGCCCGTGGGCCGGTTTCACCGCGGGCTGGTCGTTCTGGGTGCTGCTGTGCACCGCGGTCGGTCTGGAGGGCATGGGCGCCGCGAAGATCGTCACGGGGTGGCTGCCGGGCACGCCGGAGTGGGTGTGGGTGGCGCTGTTCATGGTGGTGTTCTGCGGCACGAACCTGGCCGCGGTGAAGAACTTCGGCGAGTTCGAGTTCTGGTTCGCCGCGCTGAAGGTCGGCGCGATCGCCCTGTTCCTGGTCCTCGGCGTGCTGGCCGTCGCGGGCGTGCTGCCCGGCACGCACTCCCCGGGCGCCTCGAACCTCACCGACTTCCTGCCGCACGGCGGCCACGGCCTGGTCGTCGGCCTGCTCGCCTCCGTCTTCGCCTACGGCGGCCTGGAGACGGTCACCATCGCGGCGGCCGAGTCGGAGAACCCGGTGCGCGGTGTGGCGAGTGCCGTGCGCACGGCGATGTGGCGCATCGCGCTGTTCTACGTCGGTTCCATGGCGGTGATCGTCACGCTCGTCCCCTGGGACTCCGAGGAGGTCGTCGGGAGGGGCCCGTACGTGGCCGCGCTGGACCACCTCGGCATCCCCGGGGCCGGCCAGCTGATGAACGTGGTGGTGCTGGTCGCGCTGCTGAGTGCGATGAACGCCAACATCTACGGCTCCTCGCGCATCGCGTACTCGCTGGTCGAGCGCGGTCAGGGCCCGAAGGCGCTGGCGAAGGTGTCCGGCGGGGTGCCCCGGCCGGCGGTGCTCGCCAGCTCCGTCTTCGGTTTCGTCTGCGTGCTGCTGAGCTACTGGCGGCCGAGCGACGTCTTCCCCTGGCTGCTGAACATGATCGGCGCGGTGATCCTCGTCGTCTGGATCTTCATCGCCGTCTCGCAGCTGCGCCTGCGCCGCAGGCTGGAGCAGGAGGCGCCGGAGAAGCTGGCGGTCCGGATGTGGGCGTTCCCGTGGCTGACCTGGGTGGCCCTGGCCGGTATGGCGGCGGTCTTCGTCCTCATGGCCGGTGAGTCCGGCACCCGGGTGCAGCTGTACTCGACGGGCGGCATGACGATCTTCCTGGCGGCGATCGGGTACGTCCGGCAGCGCACGCGCACCCGGAGCTGACCCGGCGCCGGGCGTCGCCCCGGAGCGGAGAGAAAGCCCCCACGGGCAGGAGAAAGCCCCCGCGAGAAGGCGACTCGCGGGGGCTTTCGCCGATCGGAACGCCTCAGAGGGTGACCGGACGGCTCAGAGGGTGACGGGTCGAAGGTCGCGGACCTGTCGGGTCACAGGTTGCTGAAGTCCGGTCCCACCGTGCGGGTGCGCTTGATCTCGTAGAAGCCCGGGACGGAGGCGACCGCGAGGGTGCCGTCCCAGAGCCGGGCGGCCTGCTCGCCCTTGGGGGTGGGGGTGACGACCGGGCCGAAGAAGGCGAGCTGCTCGCCGTCCGGGCCGGGCACCGCGATGACCGGGGTGCCGACGTCCTGGCCGACCTTCTCGATGCCCTCCTTGTGCGAGGCGCGCAGCTCGGCGTCGAACTCGAAGTCCTCCTGGTCGGCGTACTCGATCAGGTCGGCGGGCAGGCCCACCTCCTCGAGCGCGGCGACCAGGGCCTCGCGGGTGGGGCCCTCGCCGCGGTTGTGGAAGCGGGTACCGAGCGCGGTGTACAACGGGCCGAGGACGTCATGGCCGTGCTTCTGCCAGGCCGCGGTGACCACCCGGACCGGCGCCCACGCCTTGGTGGTCAGCAGCTCCCGGTACTCCTCGGGCAGCTCGTCCAGCCTCGGCTCGTTGAGCACCGCGAGGCTCATGATGTGCCAGCGGACCTCGATGTCCCGCACCTTCTCCACTTCCAGCACCCACCGGGACGTGATCCAGGCCCAGGGACACAGCGGGTCGAACCAGAAGTCGACGGGAGTCTTGCCGGACGACGGGGTCGCGGCGGAGGCGGTCTCGGACATGGCTCTCCTCGGTAAGGGGTCGTTGAAGTGCCAACATCAACGATCGCGTACGGCATTCCCGGCTGCCGCGCGGCAAACCCGCATGGCAGGATCGGTGCTGTCCACATCGTGAAACCATCCGAGGGAGTGCCGCCTGTGCCCGGTGAGAATCTGTCCCGCGACGAGGCCCGGGAGCGGGCCGCCCTGCTGTCCGTCGACGGATACGAGGTGTCCCTGGACGTACGGTCCGCGGTGGGCGAGGACACCGGGGACGGTCCGCGGACGTTCCGGTCCGTGACGACGATCCGGTTCCGCTGCAACGAGCCGGGCGCGTCGAGCTTCGCCGACCTGCTCGCGCCGAGCGTCACCGCCGTCTCGCTCAACGGCAGGGACCTCGACCCCAGCGAGGTCTTCGACGGCTCCCGGATCCTCCTGGAGGACCTGGCCGCCGACAACGAGCTCGTCGTGGACGCGCAGTGCGCCTACTCGCGCACCGGCGAGGGCCTGCACCGCTTCGTCGACCCGGAGGACGGCGAGGTCTACCTCTACACGCAGTACGAGCCCGCCGACTCCCGCCGGGTCTTCGCCAACTTCGAGCAGCCCGACCTCAAGGCGCCGTACCGCTTCGAGGTGCGGGCGCCGGAGGGCTGGACGGTGTGGAGCAACGGGGCGGGCGAGGTCCAGGACGGGGTGTGGCGGTTCGCCGAGACCAAGCCGATCTCGACGTACATCACCTGCGTGGTCGCGGGCCCGTACCACTACGTCACGGACTCCTACGAGCGGGTGTTCGAGGACGGCACGCGGCTGGAGATCCCGCTGGGCGCGCTGTGCCGCAAGGGACTCGCCAGGCACTTCGACGCCGACGACGTCTTCCTGGTCACCAAGCAGGGCCTGGACTTCTTCCACGACTACTTCGACTACCCGTACCCGTTCGGCAAGTACGACCAGGCGTTCGTGCCCGAGTACAACCTCGGCGCCATGGAGAACCCGGGTCTGGTCACCTTCCGGGAGGAGTACATCTTCCGCGGGAAGGTGACGCAGGCCTCCTACGAGGCCCGGGCCAACGTGATCCTGCACGAGATGGCGCACATGTGGTTCGGCGACCTGGTCACCATGGAGTGGTGGGACGACCTGTGGCTGAAGGAGTCCTTCGCTGACTTCATGGGCTCCTTCTCGCTGGTCGGCGCGACCCGCTTCACGGACGGCTGGATCACCTTCGCCAACCGCCGCAAGGCCTGGGCGTACCGCGCGGACCAGCTGCCCTCCACGCACCCGGTCACCGCGGACATCCGTGACCTGCAGGACGCCAAACTGAACTTCGACGGCATCACCTACGCCAAGGGCGCCTCGGTGCTCAAGCAGCTGGTGGCGTACGTCGGCCAGGACGCGTTCCTGGAGGGCGCGCGGCGCTACTTCAAGCGGCACGCCTACGGCAACACCCGGCTGGGCGACCTGCTCGCGGTGCTGGAGGAGACCAGCGGCCGGGACATGGGCGCGTGGGCGCGGTCGTGGCTCCAGACGGCCGGGGTCAACTCGCTGACCCCGCAGGTGGTGCTGGGCGCCGACGGCCGGATCGAGGAGCTGGCGGTGGTGCAGGAGGCCTCTGCCATCGCCCCGGCGGACCACCCCGAGCTGCGCCCGCACCGGGTGGCGGTGGGCCTGTACCAGCGGTCCGAGGTGGGGGCGCTGGAGCGGTACGCGCGTGCCGAGACCGACGTGGCCGGCGCCCGTACGGTGGTGTCCGAGCTGGCGGGTGCGGACGCGCCCGATCTGGTGCTGGTCAACGACGACGACCTGACCTACTGCAAGATCCGCTTCGACGAGACCTCGCTGGCGGTCCTGCGGGAGCACCTGGGCGCCCTGACCGACCCTCTGGCCCGTGCGCTGTGCTGGTCGGCGCTGTGGAACCTGACCCGGGACGCGCTGCTGCCGGCGCGGGACTTCGTCGACCTGGTGCTGCGCTTCGCCGGCCGGGAGACCGACATCGGTGTGCTCCAGATGCTGCACGCCTGGGCGGAGTCGGCGCTGGTGCACTACGCGGCGCCGCAGTGGCGGGAGACCGGCGGGCGGGCGCTGGCCGAGGGCGCGCTGGCCGAGTTGCGGCAGGCCGAGCCGGGCAGCGAGCACCAGCTCGCGTGGGCGCGCTTCTTCGCCACGACGGCCTCCGCGCCGGGCGACCTGGAGCTGCTGAAGTCGCTGCTGGACGGCACGGAGGAGATCGCCGGCCTGGACGTCGACCAGGAGCTGCGCTGGGCGTTCCTGGAACCGCTGGCGGCGCACGGGGTGGCGGACGAGAAGGCGCTCGCCGCCGAACTCGCCCGGGACGACACCGCCTCCGGCAAGCGGCACCAGGTGCGCTGCCTGGCCGCGCGGCCCTCCGCCGACGTCAAGGCGCGGGCCTGGGAGCAGGTGGTGGACTCCGACGCGTTGTCGAACGCGCTGGTGGAGGCGACGATCGCGGGCTTCGGGCAGGCCTCCCAGCGGGAGCTGCTCGCGCCGTACGCGTCGAGGTACTTCGAGGCGATCGAGCGGGTGTGGACCGAGCGGTCCATCCAGATCGGCATGGATGTCGTGCAGGGTCTTTTCCCGGCGTTGCAGGACTCGCCGGGGACGGTGGAGGCGGCCGACGCGTGGCTCTCCGCGCACGAGGGAGCCGCTCCCGCCCTGCGCCGCCTGGTGCTGGAGGCCCGGGACGACCTGGCCCGGGCACTGCGCGGACAGGCGTGCGACGCGGCGGCCGGAACCTCCGCTGCCTGAGCCGTAGTTCTGGCCAACGGTCGGGCGCGCCTCAGCTGTTACAAGATGCGTGCCCGGCTCGCCGTAACCCCTGGTCCACCCGCGTGGGGATCAGGGGTTTCCGGCATCCGAACAACCGTCCTTCAGGGCGGGCTTGTCCAGGTTTGTCGACGGGCCTGTAACAGCGGTTGAAGGCCGGACACGGGGCGGGGAACGTGCCGGACATGAACCACGAAACCCCGCTCTCCCCCCGCCCCCTGCACCATCTGGCCGAGGCGCCCCGCCGGGTCCTGACCGCCGCTCAGCTGCGCGAGCACGGAGTGTCGGCGGCCGAGGCGGCCGTGCGGTGCCGCGCCGGCGGGCCCTGGCGGCAGCTCCTGCCGGGGGTGTTCCTGCTCCATCCCGGCCCACCGACGAGTGAGGAACGGCTGCACGCGGTCCTCCTGTACGCGGCGCGCGGGCCCCTTCCGCGCACGGCCGCCGGGGTGCCGGCGCAGCCGACCGCCGGGGATCCGCAGCGCCCGGTGTACGCGGACGTGATGGTGACCGGTCTGGCGGCGCTCACCCTGCACGGCTTCGCCACGTCTCCCGGCCTGCCGGCGCTGGAGGAGATCGACGTCCTGGTGGAGCGCGGCCGGCGGCTGCGCTCGGCCGGCTGCGCGCGGATCGTCCGGGCGGCCGGGCTGCCCGCCGCCGAGGCGGTCACGGGTCTGCCGGTCGCGCCGGTGCCGCGCGCCCTGGCGGACGCGGTGGCCGGCCTGTCCGACGCGGGCACGGTACAGCGGCTGCTGACGGAGGCGGTGCGTGGCGGGTACTGCGAGCCGTCCGCCGTGGTCCGCGAGTTGGCCGGGGCCGGGCTGCTTGGCCGGCCGTACGTGGTGGACGCGGTGGACCTGCTGCTGGCGGAGGGGCGGGCGCTCGCGGAGGGCCGGCTGTACCGGATGGTGCGTGAGCACGGCCTGCCGGACCCGGTCTGGAACGTGGACCTCCGCCTGCCGGGCGGGCCCCGTCTCGGCGGCGTGGACGCCTACTGGCCACAGCAGGCGGTCGCGCTGGAGCTGGACACCCGCGCACCCCGCCCGGGCGGCCGGCCCGACGACGGGTCCCCGTGCTCCGAACACGCCCGCAGGCGCGAGCACCTGGAGCGGCTGGGCATCACGGTCGTCCACATCAGCCCCAGGAAGCTTCGGGAGTCCCTGGACCAGCAGGCGATCGTCGTCCGCACCGCCCTGATGGCAGCCGCCGACCGCGATCCTGCCGCATCCGTGGCAGTGCTTCCCCGGTAGCGGCCGGGCGCCCACGGGGGCACGTCGGGCAGGTCCGGGCGCGACGGAGTGAACGCCCGTGCCGGCAGGGGCGGTTGGGGCCCCGCGCCGTCGAGGGAAGTGGCACGGTTTGGGCCTCTATGCCTCTCGTGGCGCATGGCGGAAGTACGCCATGCTTCCATCCCGACAAGACCAAGTCTCGTCAAACATCTTTCCCTTGGGTAAAGCTGAGCGATCATCCGACCCCGAAATCCGGACGATCGCGATCGACCTCGATCGCACCTCGCTTGGTTCCTTTACCTGCAAGGGATGCCGATGACCCCCGACCCCCAGCGCGCACCGATCACGGGCGCGAGACGCCTGGCCCGCATCGCCATGGCCGCCGGCGTGGTGGCCGCGCTCTCCGTGGCCGGCCCGATACCCCTGGCCGTCGCCCAGGACGGCCCCGCGTCCGCCGACCCGACCGCCAAGTCGGCGCGCCACCACAAGTTCGGTTCGGCCGGCGCCGAACTGCTCGCCGAGGCCAAGGCCGAGGGCGCCAAGAACGTCACCATGATGATCGCGACCGAGCCCGGCAAGACCGAGCAGGTCGCCGAGCAGCTGGACGCCGTCAGGGGCGGCGCCGTGGGCCGCACCTACGACAAGCTCGGCTACGTCCGCGCCACCGTGCCGACGGACAAGGCGGACTCGGTGATCGACGCCGCCACGAAGCTGTCCTCCGTACAGGCCATCGACCTGAAGCAGGACATCCCGCTCGACGACCCGAGGCCCGAGGCGGACACCGCCCAGGGCAAGGACAAGGGCAAGGACAAGGGGAAGGGCACCTACCCGGCGCCGGACAAGAACACCCCCGCCGAGAACCCGTACAACCCGTCCTTCGAGACGGGCGCCGTCGACTTCGTGAAGAAGAACCCGAAGGCGGACGGCCGGGGCATCACCATCGGCATCCTCGACTCCGGCGTGGATCTCGGCCACCCGGCGCTCCAGAAGACCACCACCGGCGAGCGCAAGATCGTCGACTGGGTCACCGCCACCGACCCGATCGTCGACGGCGACGGCACCTGGCGGCCGATGACCACCGGCGTCACCGGTCCCCAGTTCACCGCGGGCGGCAAGACCTGGAAGGCGCCGAGCGGCAACTTCCTGTTCAACACCTTCAGCGAGTCCGCGACCAAGGGCGGCGACGCCAACGGCGACCTGGACCGCGACGGCAAGACCACCAGCGTGTGGGGCGTCCTGTACGACCCGGCCAACGGCACCGTCCGCGTCGACCTGAACAACAACAACGACTTCACGGACGACGTCCCGATGAAGCCGTACAAGGACGGCTACCAGGTCGGTTACTTCGGCCAGGACAAGAAGGACCCGGCCACCGGCGCCGACCTGCGCGTGCCGTTCGTCGTGGAGATCCGCAAGGACGTGGCGATGGACCCCTACGGCGGGTCCTGGATCGGTCAGAAGGCCGACTTCGTCAACATCGGTGTGATCGAGTCCGAGCACGGCACGCACGTCGCCGGCATCACCGCCGCCAACAGCCTGTTCGGCGGCAAGATGAACGGCGCCGCCCCGGGCGCGAAGATCGTCTCCTCCCGGGCCTGCAACTGGAACGGCGGCTGCACCAACGTCGCGCTCACCGAGGGCATGATCGACCTCGTCGCCAACCGCGGCGTGGACATCGTCAACATGTCCATCGGCGGCCTGCCGGCGCTCAACGACGGCAACAACGCCCGCGCGAAGCTGTACACGCGGCTCATCGACACCTACGGCGTGCAGCTCGTGATCTCCGCGGGCAACAGCGGCCCGGGCCTGAACACCATCGGTGACCCCGGCCTCGCCGACAAGGTCCTCTCGGTCGGCGCGAGCATCTCCAAGGAGACCTGGGCGGCCAACTACGGCTCCATCATGGACACCAAGTACTCCATGATGCCGTTCTCCTCGCGCGGTCCGCGTGAGGACGGCGGCTTCGCGCCGATCATCTCGGCGCCCGGCGCGGCCATCAACACCACCCAGACCTGGCTGCCCGGCGGCCCGGTCGCCGAGGCCGGCTACTCGCTGCCGGCCGGCTACTCGATGCTCCAGGGCACCTCGATGGCGTCCCCGCAGGCGGCCGGCGCGTCCGCGCTGCTCCTCTCCGCGGCCAAGCAGAAGCACATCGACCTCACCCCGGCGAAGCTCCGCACCGCGCTGACCTCGACCGCCCAGCACATCAAGGGCGAGCAGCCGCACAGCGAGGGCGCGGGCCTGATCGACATCGTCAAGGCCTGGAAGTCGATCGAGAAGGGCGCCTCGGCGCAGGAGTACACGGTCAAGGCCCCGGTCAGCACCTCGCTGTCCTGGGCACTGGAGACCCCCGACTTCGGCACCGGCCTGTACGACCGCGAGGGCGGTCTGAAGAAGGGCCAGAAGAAGACCTACGAGGTCCAGGTCACCCGCACGACGGGCCAGACCGGTTCGGTCAAGCACCACCTGAGCCTGCAGAACGGCGACGGCACCTTCAAGATCGTCGGTTCGCCCGAGGTCTCGCTGCCGCTGAACAAGCCGGTGACGGTCAAGATCGAGGCGAAGCCCGGCTCCGCCGGTGTGCACAGCGCGATCCTCGAGGTCGACGACCGCGGCACCGAGGGCGTGGACAAGCAGATCATGCTGACCGTGGTGGTCTCCACGGAGATCGCCAAGCCGTCGTACGCCTACTCGGTCTCCGGTGTCGCGCAGCGCAACAGCACGCTGTCGTACTTCGTGACGGTCCCGCAGGGCGCGAAGACCCTCGAGGTCTCGATGAGCGGGCTCAAGGGCCAGAGCCAGACCCGCTTCATCGCGATCCACCCCTACGGCACCCCGGTGGACGACACCTCGACCCCGAGCTGCTACCCGAACTACAACCCGGCCAACACCTGCCGTCCGGACGTGCGTTCGTACGCCAGCCCGATGCCGGGCGTCTGGGAGATCGAGGTCGAGGCGCGTCGCACCTCGCCGCTGCTGGACAACCCGTTCACGCTGAACGCGGCGGTGTACGGACTGGACTTCGACCCCGCGGTGCAGACGGTCGAGGAGGCGAAGGCCGGTACGCCGGCCCCCGTGACCTGGACGCTGACGAACAAGCTCGCCGGGCTGGACGCCAAGCTGAAGGGCGGCTCGCTGGGCTCGGCGAAGTCGGACCGTCCCACCATCCGTGACGGCGAGGAGCAGTACCTGACCGTCGACGTGCCCGCGGGTGCCGAGCGCCTCGACATCGCCATCGGCAACGTCTCGGACGCCGGGGCCGACCTGGACCTCTACGTGTACAACGCCGCCGGCACGCGCGTCGCCTACTCGGCGGCGGGCGGCTCGGAGGAGTCCGTCTCCATCGCCAAGCCCGCCGCGGGCACCTACACCGTCCTGGTCGACGCCTACTCGGTGCCGGCCGGCACCACGGCCTACGACTACCGGGACGTGTACTACTCGGCGGCGCTGGGCTCGGTGAAGGTCGACGAGTCGAAGGTGTACTCGCTCGCCCCGAACGGCACGGCGCAGATCACCGCCGAGGTCGTCGCGAACGCGTCGGCCCCCGCGGGCCGCGAGTTCTTCGGCGAGGTCCAGGTGCTGAACACCCGGGACACCGTCGCGGGCGTCGGCAGCGTGAAGATCGGCAAGGTCGTCCCGTAACGGCGGTCTCCACCTCCGGTACGTGACGGCGGGGCGGGCTCCACTCGGAGCCCGCCCCTTGCGTGTGCGGCGGAGCGTTCGCCGCGGAGCCCAGCCACCGGGCCGTCCCGCACCGCCCCGTCCCGGTCCGTCCCACTACGTGGCGATGATTGGACAGACCGGCCCGGGACAGACGCATGATGGAAGCGTCGTCCGCGTACCGCGTACGCGGAACCAGTGAAGTGAGCAGAAGGAGTCCCCGTGAGGATCGGAATCGTCGGAGCCACCGGTCAGGTCGGCACGGTCATGCGCGGCATCCTCACGGAGCGCGATTTCCCGGTCACCGAGCTTCGCCTGTTCGCCTCGGCCCGCTCGGCGGGAACGGTCCTCGACGGGGTCACGGTGGAGGACGCGGCCACCGCGGACTACAGCGGCTTGGACATCGTGCTGTTCTCGGCGGGCGGCGCGACCTCGAAGGCGCTGGCCGAGAAGGTCGCCGCGCAGGGCGCCGTGGTGATCGACAACTCCTCGGCGTGGCGCAGGGACCCGGACGTCCCGCTGGTGGTGTCCGAGGTGAACCCGCACGCGATCGCCGACCGCCCCAAGGGCATCATCGCGAACCCGAACTGCACGACGATGGCCGCGATGCCGGTCCTCAAGCCGCTGCACGCGGAGGCGGGTCTCGAGGCGCTGGTCGTCGCCACCTACCAGGCGGTGTCCGGATCGGGCCTCGCGGGCGTCGCCGAGCTGCACGGCCAGACCCAGAAGGTCGTCGCGGAGGCCGACAGGCTGACCCACGACGGCGCGGCCGTGGACTTCCCCGAGCCGTCCGTCTACAAGCGCCCGATCGCCTTCAACGTGCTCCCCTTCGCGGGCAACCTCGTCGACGACGGCCTGAACGAGACCGACGAGGAGCAGAAGCTCCGCAACGAGTCCCGCAAGATCCTGGAGATCCCGGAGCTGAAGGTGTCCGGCACCTGCGTGCGCGTGCCCGTCTTCTCCGGCCACTCCCTCCAGGTCAACGCCCGTTTCGCGCGCCCGATCGACGTGGAGCGCGCGACCGAGCTGCTGGCCGGCGCCCCCGGTGTCGCCCTCTCGGACATCCCGACGCCGCTCCAGGCGGCCGGCCAGGACCCGTCGTACGTCGGCCGCATCCGCCGCGACGAGACGGTGGACAACGGCCTGGCCCTGTTCATCTCCAACGACAACCTCCGCAAGGGCGCGGCCCTGAACGCGGTGCAGATCGCGGAGCTGGTGGCGGCGGAGCTCAAGGGCTAGCCGGCTCGAGGACCGGTCGGCCCGAAGGCCGGTCGGCCCGAAGGCCGGTCACCGGTCACCGGTCCTGCGCACCTCGTAGAGGAAGCAGCCGTACTCGACGGCCCGGACGTGGACGAGCGCCACGGCCGGGTCGTCGAACGCTTCCGCGAAGGCCGCGTCGAACCGCGCGGAGCCCTCCTGGGCCAGCCGCCCGCCCAGGATGCGCCCGTCGGCGCCGTAGCGCCGGACCACACGGTGGGCGTTGGTGAACGGGTGGCCTTCGCCGACCGACCCCGCGCACTCCCGCGCGTGGACGAAAACCGGCCCTTGTTCGTCGTACGCCCCCGGGGTGGCGCCCGTCCGGGCCGCCCAGCGTCGCAGCGGGGCGTAGGTGACCAGCGCGATCCGCTCCCCCGGCACGCTCCTGCGCAGACAGCAGCGCAGGGGCGCGCCGCCCTCCTCGTCGGTGAACGGGGCCGCCGGGCGTCCGGCGTCGTCCCGCTCCCGCAGCTGCGCCAGCGTGGCCGGTGCGATGGCACGCGCGCCGTGTCCCGTCGTTTCCCTCAGTGTCGTCATGCGTCCAGGCTCGCGCCCCGCCGACCCGGCCACCGGCGCATTCCGGTCGTCGCGCTCCGCGCGCGTCACGTGGAAGGATGGCGCAATCCACACATCACGAGGAGATGACCGCGTGCCTGGCACAAACCTGACTCGCGAAGAGGCGCAGCAGCGGGCGAAGCTGCTCACCGTTGACTCGTACGAGATCGATCTCGACCTCTCCGGCGCGCAGGAGGGCGGCACCTACAGGTCCGTGACCACGGTGCGCTTCGACGTCGCGGGTGGGGGCACCTCCCGCTCGAGCGAAGCCGAGAACGGCGGAAGCACCGCCTCCTTCATCGACCTGGTGGCCCCGGCCGTCCACGAGGTGACCCTCAACGGCGAGTCCCTGGACCCCGCCGAGGTCTTCGAGGACTCCAGGATCGCCCTGCCTGGCCTGCTCCAGGGCCGCAACGTGCTGCGGGTCGTCGCCGACTGCGCGTACACCAACACCGGTGAGGGCCTGCACCGCTTCGTCGACCCGGTCGACGACCAGGCCTACCTCTACACCCAGTTCGAGGTCCCGGACGCCCGCCGGGTCTTCGCCTCCTTCGAGCAGCCGGACCTGAAGGCCACCTTCCAGTTCACGGTCAAGGCGCCCGAGGGCTGGACGGTCGTGTCCAACTCGCCGACCCCCGAGCCCGAGAACAACGTCTGGGTGTTCGAGCCGACGCCGCGCATCTCGACGTACATCACGGCGCTGATCGTCGGGCCGTACCACAGCGTGCACAGCGTGTACGAGAAGGACGGGCAGTCGGTCCCGCTCGGCATCTACTGCCGGCCCTCGCTGGCCGAGTTCCTCGACGCGGACGCGATCTTCGAGGTGACCCGGCAGGGCTTCGACTGGTTCCAGGAGAAGTTCGACTACGCCTACCCGTTCGAGAAGTACGACCAGCTCTTCGTGCCCGAGTTCAACGCGGGCGCGATGGAGAACGCGGGCGCGGTGACCATCCGCGACCAGTACGTCTTCCGGTCCAAGGTGACCGACGCGGCGTACGAGGCGCGGGCCACCACGATCCTGCACGAGCTGGCCCACATGTGGTTCGGCGACCTGGTCACCATGGAGTGGTGGAACGACCTGTGGCTGAACGAGTCGTTCGCCACCTACGCCGAGGCCGCCTGCATGGCGTACGCCCCCGGCTCGAAGTGGCCGCACTCGTGGACCACGTTCGCCAACCAGATGAAGACCTGGGCGTACCGGCAGGACCAGCTGCCCTCCACCCACCCGATCATGGCGGACATCCGCGACCTGGACGACGTGCTCGTCAACTTCGACGGCATCACCTACGCCAAGGGCGCCAGCGTGCTCAAGCAGCTGGTGGCGTACGTCGGCATGGACGAGTTCTTCCGGGGCGTGCAGGCGTACTTCAAGCGGCACGCGTACGGCAACACGCGCCTGTCCGACCTGCTGGGCGCGCTGGAGGAGACCTCCGGACGCGATCTGAAGACCTGGTCGAAGAAGTGGCTGGAGACGGCCGGGATCAACGTCCTGCGTCCGGAGATCGAGACAGACGGTGAGGACGGGGCGGGCGTCATCACCTCCTTCGCGATCCGCCAGGAGGCCCCCGCCCTGCCCGCCGGCGCCAAGGGCGAGGCGACCCTGCGCCCGCACCGCATCGCGGTCGGCCTGTACGACCTCGACGCGGCGAGCGGCAAGCTGGTGCGCGCCGCGGACGGCCGGATCGAGCTGGACGTGGACGGCGAGCTGACCGCCGTGCCGCAGCTGGCCGGCCGGCGCCGTCCGGCGGTCGTCCTGCTCAACGACGACGACCTGTCGTACGCCAAGGTGCGCCTGGACGAGGCGTCGCTGGCCGTCGTCACCGAGCACCTGGGCGACTTCGAGTCCTCGCTGCCGCGCGCTCTGTGCTGGGCGTCGGCCTGGGACATGACCCGGGACGGGGAGCTGGCGACCCGCGACTACCTGTCGCTGGTGCTGTCCGGGATCGGCAAGGAGTCCGACATCGGCGTCGTGCAGTCGCTGCACCGCCAGGTGAAGCTGGCCGTCGACCTGTACTCCGACCCGGCCGCCCGGGAGGCCCTGCTCACCCGCTGGACGGACGCCACGCTGGCGCACCTGCGCGCGGCGGACGCGGGCAGCGACCACCAGCTGGCGTGGGCGCGCGCCTTCGCGGCGACCGCGCGCACGCCGGAGCAGCTGGACCTGCTCGAGTCCCTGCTGGACGGCTCGCACACCGTCGAGGGCCTGGTCGTGGACACGGAGCTGCGCTGGGCGTTCGTGGAGCGGCTGGCGGCCGTCGGGCGGTTCGACGAGGCGGAGATCGCGGGCGAGTACGAGCGCGACAGGACCGCGGCCGGTGAGCGGCACGCGGCCACCGCGCGGGCGGCCCGTCCGACGACGGAGGCCAAGGCCGAGGCGTGGGCGTCGGTCATCGACTCCGACAAGCTGCCGAACGCCGTCCAGGAGGCGGTCATCGAAGGCTTCGTCCAGACCGACCAGCGGGAGCTGCTCGCACCGTACGCCGACCGGTACTTCGAGGTGGTCGAGGACATCTGGGAGTCCCGGTCGTACGAGATCGCCCAGCAGATCGCGGTCGGACTGTACCCGTCGGTCCAGGTGTCCGAGGACACCCTGCGCAAGACCGACGCGTGGCAGGCCTCGGCCGGGCCGAACGCCGCCCTGCGCCGGCTGGTCGCGGAGTCGCGGTCGGGCGTCGAGCGCGCCCTGAAGGCCCAGGCGGCGGACGCGGCGGCGCGGTCGTAACACCGACCCTGCGGTGACAGGGGGCGCCCGGTGCTCGACCGGGCGCCCCCTGTTCCGCTCTCGCGGGGAAACAGGAAAGGCGCGGGCCTGCCGTGCCGCTCACGAAGCTCTCGGCGCGGGGGCCGGCCGTACCAGACGGCGGCACGGTCCTCACCCCGGACGCCGAGCGGGCGGGCCGACCGCCCTGCCCGCTCATGGAGATACCGGCGGGGACTGGCTCGAAGCCGGCGTTCCTGCGCAGGCCCGCCGAGGTCGTCGAGTGGACCGCTCAGCCCACATGGGCGGCGAGCGCGGCGTCGATCGCGGCCGGGTCGGCCGAGTCCGCCGCCCAGGCCACGTAGCCGTCGGGGCGCACCAGCACCGCCGTGCGGCGCCCACTCGCCCAGCGCGCCGCGGTCAGCCGGCCGGCCCTGTCCTGCCCGACCTGGTGCGCGCCCGGCGCGATGAGCACGAACCGGCCGCCGCGCAGGGCCTCGTGGAGCCGGCCGCCACCGGCCAGGGCGACGTCCGGGACGCGGGTGCCGACGAGCCGGTGGGCGCCTCGAGGAGCGGGGTACCGGTAGCCGATGCCGGTGATCTGGGCCGCCGCCCTGCGGCGGACGGGGCCCACCTTGTCGAGGACGGTGGCGAGCGCGGCGCGCAGGGCCAGGCTCCAGGGGCGGTGGGCCATGGCGAGGCGGATGATGCCGCCGCTGCTGCGGAGTACGGACCTGCCGACGGGGTGACGTTCGGCCTGGTAGGTGTCCAGGAGTGCCTCGGGGGCGTGCCGGGTGACGACCTGGGCGAGCTTCCAGCTGAGGTTGGCCGCGTCCTGCAGACCGGTGTTCATGCCCTGCCCGCCGGCCGGGCTGTGGACGTGGGCGGCGTCGCCGGCGAGGAGGACCCGGCCGACGCGGTAGGCGGGCGCCTGACGCTCGTCGCTGTGGAAGCGGGACATCCAGCGGGCGTCGTGCATGCCGAAGTCGGTGCCCAGGGCGAGCCGCGTGATCTCCCGGATCTCCTCCAGGCCGACGGGCGCGCCGGCGGCGGCCTCGGTGCCGCGGCGCCAGCCGATGGCGCGGTAGTAGCCGTCGCCGAAGGGAGCGAGGAAGGCGAAGGCGTCAGCGGCGGCGTTGACAGTCAGCAGGGTCTCGGGCGGCTGGGCGAGGCGTACGTCCGCGAGGACGACGGAGCGGATCACCGAGCGCCCCGGGAAGGGCAGCCCGACCGCCTGCCGCACGCGGCTGCGCATCCCGTCCGTGCCGACGGCGTACGCCGCCCGCAGCGACTCCGCACGGCCGCCGGGCCCGCGGACCTGGACCGTGACGCCGTCCGCGTCCTGGGTCAGGCCGGTCAGCTCGGTCTCGTACCGGAAGTCCACCCCGGCCTTGACCGCACGCCCCTCCAGGGCCCCCTCCACCTCGTACTGCGGAAGGATGAGCACATGGTTGAACCGGGAGGGCAGGGCGGAGAGGTCGATGCCGAGCCGGCCGAAGAGCCGGAGCCGGGTCAGGGGGCGGCCGACGGCCTCCAGGCCGTCGGCGAGGTCGCGGGCGTCGAGCTGTTCGAGGGTGCGGGCGTGCAGGGCGAAGGCGCGGGACAGGTTGCTGACGCGGTGCGGCCGCTTCTCGACGAGGGTGACGGGGACGCCGGCGGCGGCGAGGTCACCGGCCAGGAGCAGCCCGGTGGGGCCGGCGCCGACGACGATCACGGGGGTGCGGTTTCCAGTTCCAGTTGTGCCGGTCATGGGGACCTCCCGGGTCCAACACCTGTTGGCCAACAGCCGTTGACCAACGCTTGTTGGCAAACGTAGTGCGGCAGAGTGGACGTGTCAACACCTGTTGGCCTACGTTTGTTGGCATGCGTGACAGTGCCCCCATCACTCCCAGAACGTCCGCGGCGGCGCCCACACCCGTCCGCCGCTCCGACGCGACCCGTGCCGCCATCCTCGACGCCGCCCGCGAGCGCTTCGCCGCCGACGGGTACGAGCGGGCCACCATCCGGGCCATCGCCAAGGACGCGCACATCGACCCGTCGATGGTCATGCGGTACTACGGCAACAAGGAGGGCCTGTTCGCGGCGGCCGTCACTCTTGATCTACAGCTTCCCGACCTGGCCGCGCTGCCCCGCGACGAGGCCGGACGGACGCTGGTGTCGCACTTCCTCGACTTCTGGGAGGCCAACGGGGAACTCACGGCGATCCTGCGGGTCGGCGTCACGAACACGGCCGGGGCCGAGCGGATGCAGCGGGTGTTCCAGGACCAGTTGCTGCCGATGGCCCGGCAGGTGTGCCCCGACCCCGAGCAGGTCCCGGCTCGGGCCGCGCTGTGCGCGTCGCAGCTGCTGGGGCTCGCGCTCACCCGCTACGTGCTGCGGGTGCCGTCGACCGTCGCCCTGGCACGCGAGGAGATCCTGGCGTGGCTCGCACCCACCGTGCAGCGGTACCTGACCGCACCGCACCCCTGACGAACGCACGCCCCCGGAACACGCCGAGGGCGCCCACCTCGCCCACGTACGGCAGTGCGCGTACGTGCGACGGGGTCGGCGCCCTCGGGTGAGCGTGCGGCGGGCCGCCTCGGGGGCGGGCCCATGGGGGAGGAGAACTCGGTCAGGCCTTGGCGTCGGCCTTGGCCTTGACGTCCACGTCCTGGCTCACGCGCGGCTTCCGGTCCTTGGACTTGTCCAGGGCCATGACCAGGCCGGTGATGACCAGGAACAGCAGGAGGGGGAGACCGACGAACAGACCCAGCGTCTGGATGACGCTCAGGCCCGGGCCGGGGTCGTCGCCGTCGTCGCGGGTCAGCGCGAGCGCGGGAGACGACATGAGCAGCATCATCAGCGTCGTACCGGCGGCCAGAGCGCCGGCGCGCAGGGCGTTCTTCTTGTCCACGGTGCAAACGTAGCGAACGCCGGAACCGGTCGCGCGCGCGGGGTACCGTATCCGCGCCCGAGCACCGGCGTGAGCGGCCCGGCAGGTCAGCCCGCGTCGCCCGGCGCGGTGCGCGCGTCCGTGCGCAGCACGTCCGTCAGGGCATGCAGCCGAGGGGAGGCGGCAAGGTCCTCCAGGGTCACCGGACGGCCCTCGGCATCCGCGACCGGCAGGCGCCAGTTCGGGTACTGGTCCCAGGTGCCGGGCAGGTTCTGCGGACGCCGGTCGCCGACCGCGTCCGGCAGCCACAGGCCGATCATGCGGGCCGGGGTGCGCAGCAGGAAGCGGTGGACGGCCTGGATCCCGGCCTCCTCCGAGGCGGCGCCGGCACCGCCGCCCGCGTCCCGCAGCAGTCCCAGTTCCGCCAGCAGCGCCAGCCACTCGTCCGTGTCCGCGGCCGCCTCCGCGCGCTCCTCCGCCGGCGGGCGGGTGAGCAGGCCGAGGCGGTGGCGCAGTGCGACGTGTTCGCCGGTGAGGCGGGCCGCGGTGGACGGCAGGTCGTGGGTGGTGGCGGTGGCCAGGCAGTCCGCGCGCCAGCGTTCGGGGGGCAGCGGGCGACCCGAGCCCTCCCAGTCCCGTTCGAACCACAGCACCGAGGTGCCGAGCACCCCGCGCCGGTCCAGGGTCTCCCGCACCCCGGGCTCCACCGTCCCCAGGTCCTCGCCGATCACCACGGCCCCCGCCCGCGAGGCCTCGAGGACCAGCACGGCGAGCATGGCCTCGGCGTCGTAGCGGACGTACGTGCCCTCGGTGGGCGGCAGGCCCCGCGGGATCCACCACAGCCGGAACAGGCCCATGACGTGGTCGATGCGCAGGGCGCCCGCGTAGCGGAACAGGGCGCGCAGCAGCCGCCGGAAGGGCGCGTAGCCAAAGGCGGCGAGCCGGTCGGGGCGCCAGGGCGGCAGACCCCAGTCCTGGCCGCGCGCGTTGAAGGCGTCCGGCGGGGCGCCGACCGACATGCCCGCCGCGAAGTGGTCCCGCTGCGCCCAGGCGTCGGCCCCGCCGGGATGCACGCCCACGGCGAGGTCGTGCACGATCCCGATGCCCATGCCCGCCTCGCGGGCGGTGCGTTGGGCGGCGGTGAGCTGGGCGTCGGTGAGCCAGGCGAGCCAGGAGTGGAAGTCGACGCGGTCCCTCAGCTCGGCGCGGGCGCGGGTGGTCTCCGCCGAGCGCGGGTCCCGCAGCCCCTCGGGCCACCGGCTCCAGTCCGAGCCGTGCACCTCGGCGAGGGCGTACCAGGTGGCGTGGTCCTCCAGGGCCCGGCCCTGCTCGGCGAGGAAGTCGGCGTAGGCGGCGCGGCGGCCGGGCCCGAGCGGTACCCGCCGCACCAGCTCCAGCGCCTCCCGCTTGAGCTCCCACACCGCGTCCCGGTCGATCAGCGCGCCCTCGTCCAGTACGGCGGCGCGCAGCCGGCCGGCCCGCTCCCGCAGGGCCCGCAGCCGCTCGCGGTCCTCGGCGTACGCGAACTCCGGGACGTCCTCGACGCGCAGGTGCACCGGGTCGGGGAAGCGGCGCGAGGAGGGACGGTAGGGGGACGGGTCGGCGGGCGGTCCGGGTACGGCCGCGTGCAGCGGGTTGACCTGGACGAACCCGGCGCCCAGCGCCCGTCCGGCCCAGCCGCTCAGCTCGGCGAGGTCGCCGAGGTCGCCCATGCCCCAGGAACGGTGGGAGAGCAGGGAGTACAGCTGGACGAGCAGCCCGTACGAGCGTCCCGCCGGGGTGGGCAGCCGGGGCGGGGCGGCGATCAGATGCGCCCGCGCGGTGCGGCCGTCGGGGGCGGTGGCGGTCAGCCGGTGGACGCCCGGCGGAAGGCCCTCCGCGCCGCCGGTCCGGTCCACTCCGTGCACCCACGTGCGGGTCCCGCCCTGCTCCGTCCCGACGTCCAGCCGGCTGCCGGGCGGCAGCCCGGCGAGGGCGGCCGGCGGCAGCCCGGCGTCCGCCTCTGCCGCCGGGTCGCCGCCCACGAGGGCGTCAGGCACGGGGCCCAGCCAGCACACGACCGTCGGCGGCAGCAGCCGTTCGTCCCGTTCCCGTTCGCGGATGGTGAGCGCGGCGCGGGCGGCCGCGGGGGTGCTCGCGTCGACGTCCAGGGCGGCCAGGGCTGCGACGACCGCGGTGGCGGAGGCGGTGACCGTGCGGCCCGGGGAGGGGCTGTAGGAGGTGGCCACGCCGTGCAGCGCGGCGAGCCGGGTCAGCTCGTCACCGAGAGGTCCGGAAGGTCCGGGAGGTTCGTCCGGCCGCGGTTCCGTCATCTACAGCTCCGCGCGACAGGGGTCCTGTTCGGTCGACTCGGCGACCGACTCGCTGGTCAGGGGGGCCGTCTCGGCGAGCGGCGGCTCGCTGGTGAGGGGCTCGGCGTCGGGCAGCGGCGGCTCGCTGGTCAGCGGGACGTCGGCGCGGGTTCCCTCCGCGCTGAACACGCTCAGGCCGGGGTCGGCGGGCAGCCGACGCTCGGGCGGCAGTCCGGCGGGGGACGGCAGTCCGGTGGTGGACGGCAGGTCGTCGGCGGGCGGCAGGTGGTCGGCGGGCGGCTCCGCCACGTGTTGGGACAGGGCCGAGAGCAGAAGGTGCGCCGGTGCGGCCACGGGGGCCTCCTTGTCGAGTACGGCATCAAGGGGATTACCGCAGCCCTACCCAGTGCACGCCACGGCAGACGTAGGAAGACGACCCGCGTGCCGCCGGTCACATTCACCTTCACCAGGTTGGGGCAATCTCGGCACAACGGCCACTCTCGTTGACACCTTCCGCCGGGGATGGTGTGGTCGAGAGTCTTCGACACCGCCTTCGGCTCCGCCCGGCCAAGGCCGATCGACGAGGAGGGGCCGTGCGGCTTCGGCGCGGTAGGGGGCACGGGAAGAGCACGGCCGCACTCGCGTTCGCCGTCGTGGCCGGAACACTGGGAGCCACGCCCGCGGCCGTCGCGGCGCCGTCCGCCCCCGACCCCGGCACCGGCCTCCCGGCCACGAACCCGGAGCACCCCGCCACCTCCTCCTCCGACCTCGCGGTGTGGCCGCGCCCGCAGTCCCTGCGGACGACCGGCGGCGCGGTGACGGTCGCCGACCGGGCCGTCGCCCTGGTCACCGACGCGGAGGCGGACCCGTACGCCCTGAGCGCGCTGCGCTCGCTGCTGTTCGAGGCCGGGGCCCGGACGGTCACGGACCTCGCCGGCTCGGACCCGGTTCCGGCGGGCTCCCTGGTGGTGCGCGCGTACACCGAGCGGGCGCACAGCGACCCGCGGCACGCGCTGCCCTCCGGCGGTTACCAGATCACCACCGGCGGCGGCTCCCTGACGCTCAGCGGCGCCGGGAAGGACGGCCTCTTCCACGCCGTGCAGACGCTGCGGCAGTTGCTGCGCCCCGACGGGACCGTCCCCGGCGTGACCGTCCGGGACTGGCCCGGCACCGCCGTGCGCGGCACCACCGAGGGCTTCTACGGCACCGCGTGGACGCAGCAGCAGCGGCTCGCCCAGCTGGACTTCATGGGCCGCACCAAGCAGAACCGTTACCTGTACGCCCCGGGCGACGACCTGTACCGCCAGGAGCGCTGGCGTGAGCCGTACCCGGCCGCGCAGCGGGCCGCCTTCCGGGAGCTGGCCGACCGGGCGCGCGCCAACCACGTCACGCTCGGCTGGGCGGTGGCGCCGGGCCAGTCGCTGTGCTTCGCCTCGGACGACGACGTACGGGCGCTGACGCGCAAGGTGGACGCGATGTGGGCGCTCGGATTCCGGAACTTCCAGCTCCAGTTCCAGAACGTCAGCTACAGCGAGTGGCACTGCGGCGCGGACCCGGCCCGTTTTGGTTCCGGCCCGGACGCGGCGGCACGGGCGCAGGCGCGGGTGGCGAACGAGGTCGCCCGTCACCTGGCGGAGCGGCACCCGGGCGCGGCGCCGCTGTCGTTGATGCCGACGGAGTTCTACGAGGACGGCACGACACCCTACCGGCGGGCGCTGGCGTCCGCGCTTGACGCGTCGGTCCAGGTCGCCTGGACCGGGGTGGGCGTGGTACCGCGGACCATCACGGGCGACGAACTGGCCGACGCCCGCGCCGCGTTCGGGCACCCGCTGGTCACCATGGACAACTACCCGGTCAACGACTACGCCGAGGACCGCATCTTCCTCGGCGCGTACACCGGGCGCGAACCGGCCGTCGCCAACGGCTCGGCCGCCCTGCTGGCCAACGCGATGGAGCAGGCGGAGGCCTCCCGCATCCCGCTGTTCACGGCGGCCGACTACGCCTGGAACCCCCGCGACTACCGCCCCGACGAGTCCTGGCAGGCGGCCATAGCCGACCTCGCGGGGGGCGACGCACGGCGTCACGAGGCGCTGTCGGCGCTGGCCGGCAACGACGCGTCCTCGGTGCTCGGCGGCACCGAGTCGGCGTATCTGCGCCCGCTGATCGCGGCCGTGTGGCAGGCCCGTACGACGACGGACCGGGGCGCGAACGAGCGTGCCGAGCAGCAGCTGCGCGCCGCCTTCACGACGCTGCGCGACCTGCCCCGAGGGCTGGGGGGCGATGGCACCCTGGCGGCCGAAGTCGCTCCGTGGTCGGCGCAGTTGGCCCGTTACGGCCAGGCCGGCGAGGCGGCGCTCGACATGCTCCGCGCGCAGCGCTCGGGCGACGCGACGGGCGCCTGGACCGCGTACCGGACGCTGGACCGCCTGCGGGCCGGGATCAAGCAGGCCGACGTGACGGTCGGCAAGGGCGTACTGGACCCCTTCCTCGACCGGGCACGGCAGGAGTACGAGACCTGGGCGGGCCTGGCGCACGAGCCGGCCGCGGACCCGGACGGGGCGCCGGACGGCCGCACGATCCGCTTCCCGCACGCCCGTGCCCTCACCGCCGTGACCGTCCTCAGCGACCCCGGAACCACCGGTAGCGTCGAGGTCCACGTCCCCGGCCAGGGCTGGCTCCGCGCGGGAACACTGGCCGAGCGGGGCGCGACGGAGATCTCCACCGCGCAGTCCCCGTCCCCGGGCGGCCCGGTGACGCACCCGCCGGCCCTCTGGCCGCCCGTCTCCCCGGCTCCGGACCTCTGGACGCGCCCGCCGGCCCTCGTGCAGCCCGCTCCCCCGCCGGCCGGCACCCGCGTCGACGCCGTCCGCGTCACCGGCGCCTACCCCTCCCGGGTGCGCCACCTGGTCCCCTGGTTCGCGGACACCCCGGTCGCGGACCTGGAGCTGCCGCGCGCCGAGGCCGACGCGGAGATCGGCGGCACGGAGCGGCTGACCGCCCGGCTGTCCTCCGGCCGCCCCGCCGACGTGCGGGGCAAGGTCACCGTGAAGGCTCCCGAGGGCGTCACGGTCCGTGTCCCCACCACCTCGGTCACCGTGCCCCGCGGCACCACCGTGGACGTCCCGGTCGAGGTGAGCGTGCCACCGTCCTCGCCCTCGCGCGCCTACGACATCCGCGTGACCTTCGCCGGAGTGACCCGCACCCTCACCGTCCGCGCCTTCCCGCGCACCGCAGGACCCGACCTGGCGCGCACCGGCACGGCGAGCTCCTCCGCCGACGAGACCCCCGACTTCCCGGCGTCCGCCGCGATCGACGGCAACCCGGACACCCGCTGGTCCTCCCCCGTCGACGACGGCGCCTGGTGGCAGGTGGAGCTCCCACACCCGGTGCACCTGGGCAAGGTCGCCCTCCACTGGCAGGACGCCCACCCCTCCGCCTACCGCATCCAGGTCTCCGCCGACGGCCGGCGCTGGCGCACCGCCACCACCGTCCGCGACAGCACCGGCGGCCGCGAGACGCTGCGCATGGACGCGCGGGACGTCCGCTACATCCGCGTACAGGGCGACAAGCGGGCCACCCAGTACGGCTATTCGCTGTGGTCGGTGGAGGCATACGCAGTCGCGGACTGAGCCGCGAACCGGACCGCGAACCGAACCGAACCGGTAACCGAGCCCGCCGTACCGCGCGCGATCGCACCCCGCGGACGTTTCTCGCCGATCACTATTCACTCAGTACATGTACGTAGTACATACTGAGTCGCATGAGCACCCGTCACATCCTGCTGGGCCTGCTCGCCGGAGGGCCGAGCCATGGCTACGACCTGAAGCGACGCCACGACGAACACTTCCCGCAGGCCCGCCCGCTGGCCTACGGGCAGGTCTACACGACCTTGCAGCGGCTGGTTCGCGACGAACTGGCCCAGGTGGAGGGCACCGACTCCGACGGCGGCCCGGAACGCACGCTGTACCGCCTCACGGCCGAGGGCTCCCGGGAGGTGGGCGCCTGGGCCGGGCAGGTCACGCCTCCCGCGCCCTTCGTGGCGAACGAGATCTTCGCGAAGGTCGTCGTGGCGATCCTCACCGGCGGCGACCCCGCCGCCCACCTGCTCGCGCAACGCGCCGCGCACATGGAGCGGATGCGGGAGCTGACGGCGGTCAAGACCGCCCCGGGCGCCGATCTGGCGACCGTGCTCTCGGCGGACTACGCCCTCAACCATCTCGACGCCGACCTGCGCTGGATGACCACCACGCAGGCCCGGCTGACCACCCTGACCGCTCTGACCGTGGAGGTCGACCGAGCATGAGCAACCCTCCGGCGCCCCTTGTGGTGGCCCGAGACCTCGTCAAGTCCCATGACAGGACCCCGGCGCTGCGCGGGGCGTGCCTGGAACTGCGCGAGGGCGAGATCGTCGCCGTGACCGGCGCGAGCGGCAGTGGGAAGTCCACGCTGCTGCACTGCCTGGCGGGCATCGTCCGGCCGGACGACGGCTCGGTGACGTACCGCGGGGAACGCGTCGACAGGATGGGGGAGCAGCGCCTGAGCGAGCTGCGCCGCACCGACTTCGGGGTGGTGTTCCAGTTCGGGCAGCTGATCCCCGAGCTGACCGTGGTGGACAACGTCGCACTGCCGCTGATGCTGGCCGGGGCCGCGCGGGGGGCGGCCCGGGAGCAGGCGGGGGTATGGCTGGAGCGGTTCGGGGTGCGGGAGCAGGAAGCCGCCCGCCCCGGGGAGTTGAGCGGGGGCCAGGCACAACGCGTGGCCCTGGCACGGGCGTTGGTGACCGGCCCGAAGGTGGTGTTCGCGGACGAGCCGACGGGGGCGCTGGACTCCCTGGCGAGCGAACAGGTGATGACGGCCCTGGTCGGAGCCGCCCGGGAGGCGGGTGCGGCGGTGCTGCTGATCACGCACGACGCCCAGACGGCGGCGTACGCCGACCGCGAGGTGCGGCTCCAGGACGGCGTGACGGTCGCGTCGGAGGTGCTCGTATGAGGACCGATCTGCGGCTGGCCTGGCTGCTCGTGCGGGGCTCGGACCGGCGGGAGTGGTGGCGGATCGCCCTGACCGCGGTGGGGGCGATGTGCGCGACGGGGCTGGGACTGGCGGCCGCCGTCCTGGCCACGGTACGCGGGCAGTACCGCTTCTCCTTCGGCAACGGCCTGCTCGACCAGCCCGGCGAGCGCTCCGGCGTGATCGTCACGCTGCTGCTCCTGCTGGTGCCCGTGCTCGGCTTCCTCGGGCAGTGCGCCCGGATCGGCGCGGTCCACCGCGACCGGCGGACGGCCGTGCTGCGGCTGGCGGGCGCGGAGCCGGGCCGGGTGCGGCAGATCGCGGCGCTGGAGACCGGGCTCGCCTGCCTGCTGGGCTCGGCGCTCGCCACGGCCGGGGCGGCGGCGGTGCTGGTGGCCGTGTGGGAGCGGCCGACCACGTCGGCCTGGGCCGGGATGGCGCTGGTCGCGGTCGTGGTACCGGTGCTGGGCGTGGCGGCCGGGGTGCTGGCGCTGCGCCGCGTGGTGGCCTCGCCGCTGGGATGGGTGCGGCGGAGCCGTACGCGCTCGGGGCGTGGTCCGGCGCTGCTGTTCGTGGGCGGACTGCTGGTCGTGGGCGTGGTGGCGCTGGGGGCGGTGGCCGGTACGTCCGCCGACTCCCGGAACACGGGCCTGGCGAGGGGCCCGGTCATCGTCCTGGCGGCGGTCCTCGCCGTCGGAGCGGGCGCGGTGTGGCTCACGGGCGCCCTGTCCCGGCTGACCGGCCGGCTGCTCGCGGCCCGGACCGGCTCCCCGGCGGTGCTGATCGCGGCGGAACGGCTGCGGGACGACCCGTGGGCAGCGGCCCGTACGCATGCGGCGGTGCTGCTGGTGACGGTCGTCGGGACCGGGTTCACGGGCGTACGGCAGGCCCTGCTCGCCACGTTGGAGGAGATGCGCCAAAGGCACACGCTCGGGACGGACATGTCGTTCTACACGACCGGGCTGAACCTCACCGCCGCGGCCATCGCCGTCGCCCTGGTGATCGTCCTCACGGCGCTCGCCGTCGGCACCGCCGAGTCGGTCACCACCCGTCGCCGCGCGCTGGCCGCGCAGGTGGCCGCCGGAGTGCCCCGGCGGGTGCTGGCCCGAGCCCTCCTGCTGGAGACCGCCCTGCCCCTGGCCCCGGCCGTTCTCGTGGCCGGCACGGGCGGCCTGGCGATCGGCCTCTGGTACGGCCTCCTCACCACCGGAACCGTGCCGTACACGGCGCTCCTGGTCCCGGCCGCCGTGTACGCCACCTGCCTGCTGGCCACGGCCGCCTCCCTGCCACTGCTCCGGCACTCGGTCCGCCCGGCGGAGCTGCGGTACGCGTAAACGTCCGGTCCCGGGGGTGCGGGGGACCCCCGGGACCGGAACAGCCGACGCCGGGTGTGACGCCCGGCCTGCGTACACGTACAGGACGCAGGCCGGGCGTCGCACCCGTCGGCCAATGCGAAGGCCCGGAATCGTCAGGCGGAGATGCCGTCGATCCGGGCCATCGCGTCGTCCGCGCCGTACGGCTGCAGGTAGGGCAGCCAGCGCGGGTCCCTATGCCCGGTGCCGATGATGCGCCAGGCCAGGCCCGTGGGCGGGGCCGGCTTGTGGCGCAGGCGCCAGCCGAGCTCGACCAGGTGGCGGTCGGCCTTGACATGGTTGCAGCGGCGGCAGGAGGCCACCACGTTGTCCCAGACGTGCTTGCCCCCGCGTGAGCGCGGGATGACGTGGTCGACGCTGGTGGCGATGCCACCGCAGTACATGCACCGGCCCCCGTCACGCGCGAACAGCGCCCTTCGGGTCAGAGGAACGGGCCCCCGGTAGGGAACCCGCACGAAACGCTTGAGCCGGACCACGCTGGGTGCGGGGACGGTAACAGTCGCGCTGTGCAGATAGGCGCCGGACTCCTCGAGGCAGACTGCCTTGTTCTCCAGGACGAGGATGAGCGCGCGGCGGAGCGGTACGACGCCGAGCGGCTCGTACGACGCGTTGAGGACCAGGACATGCGGCACGGATGCCTCCTTGTACGCCGGCGGCGCGTGGCTCGCGCCGGGGCTGCCTGCAGTCAGTTTCCCCTCATGCCTGGTGAACGCGCCACCATGTCCCGGTAACGGGCTGGGAGTGTTTTCGACCACACCCCATTCATCCCCCGCACCCCGGCCCCTTCACACAGCCTGTTCAGAGACCGGTGGTCACCGTCCCCCCGCGCGTCCTTCCTGGAACTTCACGGGAACCCACACACCCTGCCCCGTTAGTGTGGTGGTTCTGCCCGTCCGGTGATCTCCTCGTGACCCCGTCGATACTGACCCGTGCCGGAGGGCGGATGCACCTGGAGGTACCCGCTGTGTCCCTGCCCGCCGTCCCACTGGCCGCCGGTCCGTCGCCGTCGCCGCCGCCCTCCGAGTCGCCGGCCCTGACGGTCCCCACGCTCCAGGACGCCCACGAGAGCGCGACGAACGCGGCCAGCTGGGTCGAACAGAACTGGTCCACCTGGCTCGCCATCGGCCTGAAGATCCTGCTGATCCTGCTGATCGCGACGGTGCTGCGCGTGCTGGTCCGGCGGGCGATCACCAAGGTCATCGACCGCATGGCCCGCACCGCCCAGGCCGTGGACGGCACCGCGCTGGGCGGACTGCTGGTCAACGCCGAGCGCCGCCGGCAGCGCTCGCAGGCGATCGGGTCGGTGCTGCGTTCGGTGACGAGCTTCCTGATCCTGGGCACCGCGGCGCTGATGGTGCTGTCCACCTTCGAGATCAACCTGGCCCCCCTGCTGGCCTCGGCCGGTGTGGCCGGTGTGGCGATCGGCTTCGGCGCCCGCAACCTGGTCACCGACTTCCTCTCCGGCGTGTTCATGATCCTGGAGGACCAGTACGGCGTCGGCGACTCCATCGACGCGGGCATCGCCGTCGGCGAGGTGATCGAGGTCGGCCTGCGCGTGACCAAGCTGCGCGGCGCGAACGGCGAGATCTGGTACGTCCGCAACGGCGAGGTCAAGCGCATCGGCAACCTCTCCCAGGGCTGGGCGACGGCCGGCGTCGACGTCACCGTCAAGGCGGACGAGGACCTGGACAGGGTGAAGGCCACCCTCGACGAGGTCGCCGAGCGGATGAGCAAGGAGGAGCCCTGGAACGAGCTCCTGTGGAGCCCGATCGAGGTGCTCGGCCTGGACAGCGTGCTGATCGACTCCATGGTCGTCCACGTCACGGCCAAGACCATGCCGGGCAAGTCGGTGACCGTCGAACGGGAGCTGCGCTGGCGGGTCAAGCAGGCCTTCGACGCGGCCGACATCCGCATCGTGGGCGACGCGACGGCCCCGGAGGACGGGGCCCCGGCAGTCGACCCGACGGCGAGCATGTCGGCTCCCTCGGCGTTCGCCAGCGCCACCTCGCCGCAGTCCCTGGCGGCCTCGCCGATCCCCCCGCCGACGCTGTCGAAGTAGGGCCAGGGCGCCCGCGAGGAGGCCAGGAAGCCTGCTCCTCCCCGCGCCGTACCCCACGCTGGATACGGCACCGTTCCTCAAGGACTGACCGGACCGGGCTCCCGATCGCGCGCCTCTCACCGCCCCCGCGGCAACGACTCCGTCGCCGCGGGGGCGTTCTCTTCAGACGGCCGCTCCGTCTCTCTTGACGGCCGCTTCCCCCCGGGCATACCTTCCTGCCACTCGAACAGGAAACTTTCCTAACAGTGGTCCTCAGGGGAGGGCAGGTGACGACACGCATGCCAGGAACCGCCGGCTCGCCGGGCACACCGGGCACCCCACGGCTCCTGCGCGCCATGAACGACCGCGCCGCCCTGGACCTCCTGCTGGAGCACGGACCGCTGTCGCGCACCCGGATCGGCAAGCTGACCGGCCTGTCCAAGCCGACCGCCTCCCAGCTGCTTGCCCGCCTGGAGGCCGCCGGGCTGGTCCTCGCCACGGGGACCAGCGAGGGACGACCGGGCCCCAACGCCCAGCTGTACGCGGTCAATCCGGCCGCCGCCCACGCCGCGGGACTGGACGTCAACCCCGTCCGCATCCGGGCCGCCGTCGCCGACATCACCGGCCGCACCGTCGGCGAGTACGAGTTGCCGACCCCGGTTCGGCGTTCCTCCCCCAGGCCCTCGGCCCGGCCCGAGCAGGGGGGACCCCCGTCGCCCGTCGTACGGCAGGTCACCGACGCCCTCGACGGCGCGGTGCAGGCGGCCGGGCTGGGCCGCGGCGACGTGCGCCGGCTGGTCATCGGCACCCCCGGCGCCTTCGACCCCGGCACCGGCCGGCTGCGCTACGCCTCCCACCTGCCCGGCTGGCACTCCCCCACCCTGCTCGACGAGCTCGCCGCCGCCCTGCCGATGCCGGTGGAGTACGAGAACGACGTCAACCTCGTGGCCATGGCCGAGCAGCGGCTCGGCGCGGCCCGCGGCCACCGGGACTTCGTGCTGCTGTGGAACCAGGAGGGCCTCGGCGCCGCGCTGGTGCTCGGCGGCCGGCTGCACCGCGGCTGGACCGGCGGTGCCGGCGAGGTCGGCTTCCTGCCGGTGCCGGGCACCCCGCTGGTCCGCCAGGTGACCCGGGCCAACAGCGGCGGCTACCAGGAACTGGCCGGCTCGCAGGCCGTCCCCCGGCTCGCCCGCGAACTCGGCATCGAGGACGTGCCCTCCGGTCCCTACCCCGAGGCCGCCGCCACCCTGGTCGCCCGCGCCGCCGACCACGCCACCGGCCCCCACCGCACGCTCCTGACGACGTACGCGACCCGGCTCGCGACCGGTCTCGCCTCCCTCGTCTCCGTCCTCGACCCCGAACTCGTCGTCCTCAGCGGCGCCTCGCTCACCGCCGGCGGCGAGGTGCTGCGCGCCCTGGTCCAGGCCGAACTGGAGGAGCTGGCCGCCTCCCGGCCGCGCCTGGTGGTCGGCGACGTCCGTGAACACCCCGTACTGCGCGGCGCGTTGGAGAGCGCACTCGCGACCACCCGCGACGAGGTCTTCGACACCTCCCGCTGACCGCCGTACCGGCTGCCGTACCCGCTCCGCCCCTTCCCTCACCGCCCGCCCGTCCCAGGGAGATCCAGCCATGCCCGAAGTGTCCCGGAAAGCGGCCCTCGCCCTCGCTGCCTCCGCCGCCATGGCACTGCTCGCCACCGCCTGCACAGGTCAGCCCGACAGCTCGGGCTCCGGCGCGAACGACGACGCGTCCAAGGAGACGACCGTCAACTTCTGGCACGGCTGGAGCGACCCGAGCGAGGTCAAGGCCGTCACGTCGCTGGTCGCCGGCTTCGAGAAGGCGCACCCCAACATCCACGTGAACGTCGTCGGCAACGTGACCGACGACAAGATCAACCAGGCGCTGCGCACCGGCGGCGACAAGGCGCCCGACGTGATCTCCTCCTTCACCACCAACAACGTCGGAAAGTTCTGCTCCTCCGGCGCGCTGATCGACCTGAACCCGTTCTTCAAGAAGGCGGGCATCGACCCGGAGAAGACGTTCCCGAAGGCGATGAACGAGTACACCCAGTTCGACGGCAACCGCTGCACGGCGCCGCTGCTGGGCGACGCGTACGGCCTCTACTACAACAAGGACGCCTTCGCCAAGGCGGGCATCAAGGCTCCCCCGAAGACCTGGTCCGAGTTCGAGGCCGACGCCAAGAAGCTGACGATCACCCGGGGCGACGGCTACCAGCAGCTGGGCTTCATGCCGAACTACCACGGCTGGGAGACGCAGACCGAGCACTACTTCGCGCAGTTCTCGCCGACGTACTTCGACTCCAGCGGCAGGTCGAACCTCGCCAAGGACCCCGCGTTCGAAGAGGGCTTCACCCTTCAGAAGCGGCTCGTCGACGAGCTCGGCGGCTTCCAGAAGCTGGAGAAGTACCGCGCCACGCTCGGCGACGAGTGGGGCCCCAAGCACCCCTTCCACACCGGCCAGGTGGCCATGCAGCTCGACGGCGAGTGGCGGCTGGGCATGGCCGAGGAGGCCAAGCCGGCGTTCGAGATCGGCGTCGCCCCGCTGCCCGTCCCCGACGACCGGGCCGACCAGTACGGCAAGGGCTACCTCACCGGCACCATCGCCGGTATCGCCGCCACCAGCAAGAAGCAGAACGCGGCCTGGGAACTGGTGAAGTACATCACCACGGACACCGACGCGGTGGTCGGCTTCGCCAACGACATCCACAACGTGCCCTCCACGCTGGACGCGCTGAAGTCCCCGAAGCTGAAGTACGACCCGCGCTTCCGGACGTTCCTGGACATCGCCGCCGACCCGAACTCGACCACCACGCCCGCGTCGGTCAACGGCGGCCAGTACCTGGTGACGATCCAGCAGTTCGGCTACGACTACGAGAGCGGCAAGGCGAAGGATCTCAGGGCGGGCCTGGCCAGGACGGCCCAGCAGATCGACACGGACATCGCGCAGGCGAAGTAGGCGCGCATGACCACCGTCACCCTGGCGTCCAGGCGCCGCCGTTCGGCGCTGAGGACCCTCGCCTTCATGTCGCCGTGGCTGATCGGCTTCGCGGTCTTCTTCGCGTACCCGCTGATCTCCACCGTCTACTTCTCGTTCATGCACTACGACGGCTTCCAGCCGCCCACGTGGCGCGGGACGCAGAACTGGACGTACGTCTTCGAGAACTACCCCCTGTTCTGGCCGGCCCTGCGCAACACGCTGTGGCTGGTGCTGGTGATGGTCAGCCTGCGGGTCGTCTTCGGGCTCGGCGTGGGCCTGCTCATCACCAGGATCAAGACGGGCACGGGGGTCTTCCGCACCCTGTTCTATCTGCCCTACCTGGCCCCGCCGGTGGCGGCGACCATGGCCTTCGCCTTCCTCCTCAACCCCGGGACGGGCCCGGTCAACTCCCTCCTGGAGCGGGTCGGGATCTCCGCCCCCGGCTGGTTCAACGACCCCGCCTGGTCCAAGCCGGCCCTGACGATGCTCGCCCTGTGGGGCATCGGCGACCTGATGGTCATCTTCATGGCCGCGCTGCTCGACGTGCCCACGGAGCAGTACGAGGCCGCGGAGCTGGACGGCGCCTCGCCCTGGCAGCGCTTCCGGTACGTCACGCTGCCGAACATCTCGCCGATCGTGATGTTCGCGGTGGTCACCGGGGTGATCCAGACGATGCAGTACTACACCGAGCCGCTGATCGCCGGGAAGGTCGCCTCGGGCGTGATCCAGGGCTCGGGCACCCAGTTCGAGCCCGGCTACCCGGACAGGTCCACGCTCACCCTCCCCCAACTCGTGTACAACCTCGGCTTCCAGCGCTTCGAATACGGCCCGGCCTGTGTGGTGGCGCTGGTGCTGTTCGTCCTGTCGATGGTGTTCACCGCGTTCCTGATGCGGCGCCGGGGCGGTCTGATCCAGGCAGGTGACTGACGATGACCCACGTACTGGACACGCCGGTGGAGCCGGGGACCCGACGGCGGGGGCCGGTCTCCCCCGCCGAGCGCACGGCCCGCCGCAGGGCGGTGCTGGAGTGGATCGCGGTCCACGCGCTCGGCGTGGCGGCGGCCCTCTTCTTCACCCTCCCCTTCGTCTTCGTCTTCCTGACCTCGCTGATGAGCGACAGCCAGGCGCTCAGCCGCGACCTGATCCCGCACACCTGGGAATGGGGCAACTACCAGAAGGTCTTCGCCACCCCGGGCTTCCTCACCTGGTGGCGGAACACGCTGCTCTACGCCGGTCTGGGCACCGTCCTGACCGTGGCGTCCTCGCTGCCCGTGGCGTACGCGCTGGCCAAGTTCCGCTTCCGGGGCCGCAACCTGTCCCTCATGCTGGTGATCTCGATGATGATGCTGCCCCCGCAGGTGGTCATCATCCCGATGTACCTGTTCTGGGCCAAGCAACTGGACCTGTCCGGCACGCTGTGGCCGCTGATCATCCCGATGGCGTTCGGTGACGCGTTCTCCATCTTCCTGCTGCGGCAGTTCCTGCTGACCATCCCGAACGAGTACCTGGACGCGGCGCGGGTGGACGGCTGCGGCGAGCTGCGCACCCTGCTGAAGGTCGTCGTCCCCATGGCCAGGCCGGGCATCGCGGCCGTCGCCCTCTTCCAGTTCTTCTACGCCTGGAACGACTACTTCGGGCCGCAGATCTACGCCTCCGAGAACCCGGGCGCCTGGACCCTGTCCTACGGCCTCGAGTCCTTCAAGGGCGCCCACCACACCGACTGGAACCTCACCATGGCCGCGACCGTTCTGGTCATGGCCCCAGTGATCCTCGTGTTCTTCTTCGCCCAGAAGGCGTTCGTCGAGGGTGTCACGCTCACCGGAGTGAAGGGTTAGACAAGCTATGAAACTCACCGTGGTCGGCGGCGGTTCGACCTACACACCCGAACTCGTCGACGGTTTCGCGCGGCTGAGGGACACCCTGCCCGTCGAGGAACTCGTGCTGGTGGACCCGGCGACGGACCGGCTGGAGCTGGTGGGCGGACTGGCCCGCCGCATCTTCGCCCACCAGGGCCACCCGGGCCGTGTCGTCACCACCTCCGACCTGGACGCGGGCATCGACGGCGCCGACGCGGTGCTGCTCCAGTTGCGCGTCGGCGGCCAGGCGGCCCGGCAGCAGGACGAGACCTGGCCCCTGGAGTGCGGCTGCGTCGGCCAGGAGACCACCGGCGCGGGCGGTCTGGCCAAGGCGCTGCGCACGGTCCCGGTGGTGCTGGACATCGCCGACCGGGTCCGCCGCGCCAACCCGAACGCCTGGATCATCGACTTCACCAACCCGGTCGGCATCGTCACCCGTGCCCTGCTCCAGGCCGGCCACCGCGCGGTCGGCCTGTGCAACGTGGCGATCGGCCTCCAGCGCAAGTTCGCGGCGATGCTCGACCTCGCGCCCGCCGACGTCCACCTGGACCACGTGGGCCTGAACCACCTCACCTGGGAGACGGGGGTGCGCCTGGGCGGCCCGGAGGGCGAGGACGTGCTCCCCCGGCTGCTGGCCGAGCACGGCGGGACGATCGCCGGCGACCTGCGCCTGCCCCGCCCGCTCCTGGACCGCCTGGGCGTGGTCCCCTCCTACTACCTGCGCTACTACTACGCGCACGACGAGGTCGTGGAGGAACTGCGCACCAAGCCGTCCCGGGCGGCCGAAGTGGCCGCGATGGAGCGCGAGCTGCTGACGATGTACGGCGACCCGGCCCTGGTGGAGAAGCCGGCCCTGCTCGCCCGGCGGGGCGGCGCCTACTACTCGGAAGCGGCCGTGGACCTGGCGGCGGCCCTGCTGGGCGGAGCGGGCAACCCGTACCAGGTGGTGAACGCGTACAACAGGGGCACCCTGCCCTTCCTCCCGGACGACGCGGTGATCGAGGTGCAGGCGGCGGTGGGCACCAAGGGCCCGGTCCCCCTCCCGGTCTCCCCCGTCGACCCGCTGTACGCGGGCCTGATGGCGGACGTCACCGCGTACGAGGACCTGGCCCTGGACGCGGCCCTGCGCGGCGGCCGGGACCGGGTCTTCCGCGCCCTCCTCTCGCATCCCCTGATCGGCCAGTACGCCTACGCCGAGACCCTCACCGACCAACTGGTCGCGCACAACCGGGAGTACCTCGCGTGGGCCTGACCGCAAGCGTCCTCGCGATCGACGCGGGCAACAGCAAGACCGACGTCGCGGTCGTGGCGGCCGACGGGCACGTCCTCGCCACGGCCCGCGGCGGCGGGTTCCGGCCGCCGTCCGTGGGCGTCAAGGCCGCGGTGGACTCCCTGGAGGAAACGGTCCGGCGGACGTACGCGCAGGCCGGCGTCACCGCCGCGGACCATGTCGCGGCATGCCTGGCCAACGCCGATCTGCCCGTGGAGGAGGAGCAGTTGGCGTCCGCCCTGCACGCGCGCGCGTGGGGCACGACCGTGGAGGTCCGCAACGACACGTTCGCGATCCTGCGCGCGGGCGTGTCCGAACCGCGCGGTGTCGCGGTCGTCTGCGGCGCGGGCATCAACTGCGTCGGCATGCTCCCGGACGGCCGCACCGCCCGCTTCCCCGCCCTCGGCCGCGTCTCCGGCGACTGGGGCGGCGGCTGGGGCCTGGCGGAGGAGGCCCTGTGGTACGCGGCCCGTGCGGAGGACGGCCGCGGAGCGCCCACGGCCCTGTCCCGCGGCCTCCCCGCCCACTTCGGCCTCGACTCCGTGTACGCCCTCATCGAGGCGCTGCACCTGGGACACGTCGACCACCACCGCCGCCACGAACTGGCCCCGGTCCTCTTCGCCACGGCCGACGAGGGCGATCCGGTCGCCCGCACGATCGTCGACCGCCAGGCCGAGGAGGTGGTGGTCATGGCCACGGTCGCCCTGACCCGCCTCGGGCTGCTCGACGAGGAGACCCCGGTCCTCCTCGGCGGCAGTGTCCTCGCCGCCCGCCACCCCCGGCTCGACGACGCCGTCCGCGCCCTCCTCGCCGCCCGCGCGCCCAAGGCGGTCCCGCGGGTCGTCACGGCCCGTCCGGTCCTGGGCGCGGCCCTCCTGGGCCTGGACCACGTGGGAGCCCCGGCGGCGGCCCGGGAAAGGGTGCGGGCCCACTTCGAGCGGTGAGCGGCGGCGCGCCCGTGCGGGGGAGGCACGAGGGAAGCGCGGGCGGGCGCGGGGGGAACCGAACTGGTTCCCCCCGCGTATTCATGGGCAAGGGGTGGTACGGGGCGAGCGCGCCGCGGCCGGGCGAGATCCGGTGAAGGCGTCTGCGGATGCCGGTCCCGGCAGCGATACTTGCGGCGACGGATGACCACGGGGGAGGTCAACAGTGACACAACCGCCGACGAGCAGTTCGGCACCGGCGGGCCCGGGCCTGCCCACGCTGCCGGCGGTGCCACCGCAGCCCGCGGCGCCTGCTCCCGCCGCCCGGCCCGCCGCGCCGCCGCGCCGCACCGCCTTCGCCGAGGGTGCCGAGCGCCTGCGCGGCGCCGCCACCACGGAGCCCGGCCGCCTCCGCATCATCGGCGCCGTCCTCGCGCTCCTCGTCGTGGCCTTCGGCGCGGTCACCGCCCTGCAGACCACCGACCGCGCCTCGGCCGCCGACGACGTCCTCCACCGCAGCCAGCCGCTCAGCTCCGACGCCGCGGACATCTACCGCTCGCTCGCCGACGCCAACACCATGGCGACCAGCGGCTACCTGGCCGGCCTCCAGGAGACGGCGGCCACCCGCGAGCGCTACGAGTCCGACGTCCGCACGGCCGCCGCCAAGCTGGTCACCGCCGCCGCCAACTCCGCCCCCGGCAGCCCCTCCGCGAAGACCATCACCAAGCTCAACGAACTCCTGCCGCGCTACAAGGGCCTGGTCGAGTCCGCCCGCGCCAACAACCGCCAGGGCTTCCCGGTGGGCGGCGCGTACCTGCGCGCCGCCAACGACACCATGCAGACCGAGATGCTCCCGGCGGCCGAGGACCTGTACCAGAAGGAGAACCAGCGGCTGCGCTCCGACTACGGGGACGCGACACCGTACCCGTGGGCCGCGATCGCCCTCGGCGTGGTCGCCCTGGCAGCCCTCGCCTGGGCCCAGCGGCGCAACTACCGGCGGACGAACCGGGTGCTGAACCACGGCCTGGTCGCCGCCACCGCCGCCACCACGGTCGTCCTGCTGTGGCTGGTGATCGGCCACAGCGTCGCGCGCGCGGGGCTCAACGGCTCCTACACGCACGGCGTGCGCTCGCTGAACGTGCTGCACGACGCCCGTATCGCCTCCCTCAAGGCCCGCAGCGACGAGAACCTGACCCTCGTCAGCCGCGGCGCGGAGACCAAGACGCTGAAGGACGGCTCGATCATGGACGCCTACGACTGGGCGTACGACCAGGAGATCGACGCCCTCACCCGGACGCTGGCCCGGGCCGGCGCCCTCGCCGAGGACCCGGCCGGCAGGAAGCCGGTGAGCACGGCGAGCGAGTCGACGAAGGTCTGGAAGTCCCGGCACGAACAGGCCAGCCAGGCCAACGACTCCGGCGACTACCAGACGGCACGCGACCTGGTCATCGGCACCACCGCCAAGGACCGGGCGGAGTCCACGGGCGAGTGCTTCGACAGCGTCGACGCCTCCCTCGCCTCGGCGCTCACCCACGAAAGGGGCAGGTTCCAGCAGGCCGCGGAGGACGGCCGGGCCGCCATGACGGGCCTGCCCGTCGGCTCCGCGGTGCTCGCGGTGCTCGGCGCGGCCGGCGCGCTGCTGGGCATGGGGCGCAGGCTTTCGGAGTACCGGTGAAAGGGAGCGTGGCAGCGGTGAGAGGGGGCGTGGCGATGCGAGCACGACGTCTGCGGGCCGGCCTGAAGGGCTGGGGCGGTGTCGGCGCGATGGCGGCCGTCTGCGCCCTGGCGCTGGCGTTCGTCCTGCTGCTGCCCCGCACCCAGCCCGACGGCGCGGGCGGCACCGCCATGAGCGGTCCGCGCGCCGCGCGGGGCACCCAGTCCAAGGCGGACAACTGCGAGGACAGCCAGGCCCAGAACCTGAGCCCGGCCCCGTCGAGCGCCGACGGCCCCACGCTGAAGGCCATCCGCTCGCGTGGCTACCTGTCGGTCGGCGTCGACCAGAACAGCTACCGCTGGGGCTACCGCAACCCGAACAACGCCTCCGGCGCGCTGGAGGGCTTCGACATCGACCTCGTGCACCGCATCGCCGAGGACATCCTCGGCGACGCGGACAAGGTCCAGTTCAGGGCCATCCCCACCAACGAGCGGATACCCGCGATCCAGAGCGGCCGGGTGGACATGGTGGTGCGCACCATGACCGTCACCTGCGACCGCCTGAAGCAGGTGGCGTTCTCCGCCCCCTACTTCCTGACCGGCCAGCAGGTCCTGGCCCCCAGGACCTCGGACATCACCGGCTACGACGACTCCCTCGCCGGGAAGAAGATCTGCTCGGCGACCGGCTCCACGGCCTACGACCACCTGTCCGCGGACACGAAGAACGGCAGCCTCCCCGCGTCAACCGACATCACCACCACCGTCCCCAACCAGCTGGACTGCCTGGTGCGGCTCCAACTCGGCGAGGTGGACGCGGTGGTGACCGACGGCGCGCTCGCCGCCAGCCAGGCCGCGCAGGACCCCACGGTGGCCCTGAAGGGCGCCTCCTTCACCAAGGAGTTCTACGGTGTGGCCATGAAGCTCGGTCCGGACGATCTGGTCCGCCAGGTCAACCGGACACTGGAGAACTACCGCAAGGACGGGGGCTGGAAGGCGTCGTACGGCAGGTGGTTGTCCGCCACGTTGGGTAAGGACTCACCGTCGGCCACAGCGCCGACGCCGGTCTACCGGTGACCGGCCACCGGCCGGGGCGCGGGCGACGGACCGGTACCACCCGACAGGACACAGGCGACACGCAGCAGCGAGAGGTGATCGATGGGCGTCACGGACCCCGCCGGGCCGGTGATGGACCGGGACGAGGTGGACCGTGCGCTGGCGCGGCTCGGCGCGGAGCACGAGGCCATCGAGACCTCGCTGCTCGCCCTTCAGGACCACGCGGGCCGCAGACTCCTGGAGGGCGCCGAGCTGACCGGTGTCACCAAGGAACGCTGGGCGGCCACCGAGGCGTCGATCACGCTGCTGTGGGCGTACTTCGACGCCTACAGCGGCGCCCTGCGCGCCGCCCGTGAGATCCGTGCCCGCCGCCGCTGGTCCAGCCGCGAGGACCTGGCGGAGCTGACCGAGCTGCTGCGCGGCGAGTCCGTCACCGTCCCCGGCGCGGCCGCCGCGCCCGCGCTGCCCGGGCCGGGCCGGCTGAGCCAGAGTTTCTCCCTGGCCGCGCTGGTGGAGCGGATGAACGAGCTGTACGCGACCGGCCTGGACATGGTGGTCGCCGCCGACGCGGTCTGGTCGGCGCTGCCCGCGCGGATCGATCTGCTGGCCGCGGAACTCCAGCGCACCCGCCGGCTCGCGCACTCGGTCGGCGTCCGCCCCGGCGAGCACCCGGCGGGCGACGATCTGGAGCACGTCACACGCACACTGACGCGGCTGCGCGCGGAGGTGATCTCCGATCCGCTCGCCTTCTGGGTGCCCGCGCAGGGCAGTTCGGCCCCGGGCGGCGGACGGCCGGACACCACGGTGTACGACCGTCAGGCGCGGGCCCTGGACGAGGTGCGCCGGGAGATCGAGGCCGTGCTCGGGGTCCGGCAGGACGCCGAGCAGCGGCTGATCAGACTGCGGGACGTGCTCTCGCGCGCGGACCGCACGCTCGCCGAGGCGCGCACCGCGCGCGGCGAGGTGCTGGCGAAGATCGCCGCCACGGAGGTGCCGGTGGTCAGCGGTCCGCCGACCGTCCTTCAGGAGCAGCTGGCGACGGCCGCCGAGTACCGCAGGCAGGCCCGGTGGCACCGGCTGTCGCCGCTGCTGGAATCGCTGGAGCAGAAGGCGGATGACGAACTCCAGCGTGCCCGTGAGTCGTTGACGGCGGTCACCGCGCCGCTGGCGGTCCGTGCCGAGCTGCGCGGGCGGCTGGACGCGTACAAGGCGAAGGTCGCCCGGCACGGCCTGGCGGAGGACCCGCTGCTGGTCGAGCGGTACGACGCGGCCCGCCGCATGCTGTGGAGCGCGCCCTGCGACCTGCGGGTGGCCGAACAGGCCGTGCGGCGCTACCAGCAGGCGGCGGCCGAGCTGCTCGGCGGCTCCCGGGTGCCGGATCAGGGCGGGTCCGAGGGACGGCAGGGGGAGTCATGAGTCAGGCGGGGCAGACCTGTCAGCGGCCGGACTGCGGCGGGACGTACGAGGACGTCGGCGGCGGCGAGCTGTACTGCGACACATGTGGTCTGGCGCCGGTCGTGTCGGCATCGGGGTCTCCCCTGCTCGATCGCAGCCGAGAGCTCGGGGAAGGCTCGGTGGGGTCGCCGCCCACCGGGGTGGCCGTCGGCGGCAGGGGCTCGCGGGGCTCGGCGGGCAGCGGCCGTTCGTCCTCCAGCGCCCGCAGTTCGCGTACGTCGTCGCAGTCGACGGGTTCCTCACGGTCCCACCGCTCGGTGTCGGGACGGCTCTCGCGCTCTCTGTCGGGCAAGGTGACCGGCCGCTCGGTGTCGGTGCGCAGCTCCGGCTCCGCGTCGGGCTCCTCCAGCCGCAGCCGGCTGGGCGCGGGCCTGGTGCAGGTGCCGCAGGTGCCGCGGCCCGACCCGCGTTCGATGGTGCTCGAGAACCCCGAGGTGCCGGAACGCAAGCGATTCTGCTCGCGCTCGGACTGCGGGGGGCCGGTCGGGCGCGCCCGGGGGGACCGCCCGGGCCGTACGGAGGGCTTCTGCACCAAGTGCGGGCACCCGTACTCCTTCGTGCCCAAGCTGAGGGCCGGGGACATCGTCCACGGCCAGTACGAGGTCGTGGACTGTCTGGCGCACGGCGGCCTGGGCTGGATCTACCTCGCCGTGGACCGGGCCGTGTCCGACCGCTGGGTGGTGCTCAAGGGCCTGCTGGACACCGGCGACCAGGACGCGATGGAGGCGGCGATCTCCGAGCGGCGGTTCCTGGCCGAGATCGAGCACGCCAACATCGTGCGGATCTACAACTTCGTCGAGCACCTCGACCAGCGCACCGGCTCCCTCGACGGCTACATCGTGATGGAGTACGTCGGCGGCAAGTCGCTGAAGGAGATCGCCAACTCCCGCCGCACCCCGGAGGGCAGACGCGATCCGCTGCCGGTGGAACAGGCCTGCGCGTACGGCATCGAGGCTCTGGAGGCGCTCGGCCATCTGCATGGCCGCAACCTGCTGTACTGCGACTTCAAGGTCGACAACGCGATCCAGACCGAGGACCAGCTCAAGCTGATCGACATGGGCGCGGTGCGCCGTATGGACGACGACGAGTCGGCCATCTACGGCACGGTCGGCTACCAGTCGCCCGAAGTCGCCGAGGTCGGCCCTTCGGTGGCCAGCGACCTGTACACGGTGGGACGGACGCTCGCCGTCCTCACCTTCGACTTCCAGGGCTACACGAACGTCTTCGCGGACTCCCTGCCCGACCCCGACAACATCGACGTCTTCCGCCGGTACGAGTCCTTCTACCGGCTGCTGGTCCGTGCCACCGACCCCGACCCGGCCCGCCGGTTCGCCTCGGCGCAGGAGATGTCCGAGCAGCTCACGGGCGTGCTGCGGGAGGTCGTGTCCCTGCAGACCGGCCGGGCACGGCCGGCCCTTTCGACCCTGTTCGGCCCGGAACTCCGGGTGACGGACACGGAGTTGTTCCCGAAGCTGGACGGGGACGTGTCCCGGCTGGGGGCGCGGGCGACGCGCTCGCGCGGTTCGGCCCCGGCCCTCACGTCCGGTACCGCGCACGGCCACGGAACTCCGAACACGCCGAACGCCCCGGCTCCCCCGGCGCTCGTCAAGCCCGTCGACACGCAGGCCGCAGCGCTCGCCCTGCCGGTCCCGCACGTCGACCCGGGTGACCCGAACGCGGGTTTCCTGGCGGGTCTGTTGACGTCCGCGCCCGGGGAACTGGCGCACGCGCTCGCGGCGGCGCCCACGCAGTCGGCCGAGACCCGGCTGCGCCAGGTCCGCGCCCGCCTGGAGACCGGTGAACCGGCCACGGCGCTGGAGGTACTGCGCCAACTGGAGCAGCAGCACCCGGACGACTGGCGGGTCGTCTGGTACCGGGGCCTGGCCGCCCTGGTCACCGGCGACCACGAGGACGCGGCCCTCGCCTTCGACGCGGTCTACGACGCCTTCCCCGGTGAGGTCGCGCCGAAGCTGGCGCTCGGCCTGTGCGCCGAGGTGCTCGGCCAGCTCGACAACGCCGCCGAGTACTACCGCCTGGTGTGGTCGACCGATCCGAGCCAGGTCAGCGCCGCGTTCGGCCTGGCCCGCGTGCGGCTCGCCACCGGCGACCGGCACGGCGCGGTACGGACCCTGGAGTCCGTTCCGGAGTCCTCCATCCACTACACGGCGGCGCGCGTGGCGGCCGTACGGGCACGTCTGCGGCACCGTACGGCGGCGGCGTCCGACACGCCGTTCCTGGACGATCTGACGGCCGCCTCCGGGCAGGTCGAGGCGCTCCAGGCCTACGGTCTGGACCCGGCACGGCGCGAACGGTTGTCGGCGGAGGTCCTAGGCTGTGCCCTGGACTGGATACTCTCCGGGGGCCGGGCCACCGACCCGGCCGCCCAACGGGTGCTGCTCGGCAGCGACCTGGACGAGCGGGGACTCCGCTTCGGCCTGGAGCGTTCGTACCGCACGCTGGCCCGGCTGGCGCCCGGTGGCGAGGAGAGGATCGACCTGGTGGAACGTGCCAACCGTTACCGCCCCCGGACGTGGGTGTAGTTGATGTCGCAGATGCACCAGCAGGCCGCGCTGCCGAAGTGCCCGAGCTGTGCGGAGCCGCTCGAAACGGGTGACCGCTTCTGCGGCGCGTGCGGGTACGACCTGTCCGCGGCCGCCGCGGGACCGGGCGAAGCGCCGACGCTCACCATGGACCGCGGCGCGGTGCCGCGCCCGGCCGGCCCCGGTGAGCGTGCCGACGACGCCGTGTGGCCGCGCGCACCGCACCCGGACGCCTCCGAGGCCCCACCGCGGCTGCACCTGCCGACGGACCTGCCGGGCACGGACTCCAGCGGCTCCCCGCTGCCTGCACCGGCACGGCAGCCGCAGGCCCGGGCCCGGGCTCAGGCTCAGGAGCGGGCCCGGGCGGCGGTGCCGCAGCCGCACCCGGCGGAGCAGTCCGCACGGCAGCCGGAGGCGGCGGCCAAGCCGCATCCCCAGCCGCAGCCGCAGCCCCAACCACAGCCATCCGCCCAGGCCCAGGCGGCGGCCCAGCCACAGCCGACCGCCCAGCCGCCGCAACCGCAGCCGCAGGCCTCGGCGCAACCGCAGCCCCAGCCGCAGCCGCAGCCGCAAGGACAGCCGCGGCAGGGCCAGGGCCAGAGTCAGGGGCAGCCGCCGCTCTCCGAGGCGCCTGCCTCGGGCGTGCGGCTCGACCGGCCGGCGGAGCCAGACGAGTACCCGTTGCAGGCGCCGGATCCGCGCGTGCCCGCCGACGCCGACGCGGACGCGGACGCCGACGCCGCGCGCGAGGGCGCCTCGGGCGAGGCCGCCGCGACGTGCGTGGCCTGCCGGGCCGGCCGCGTCGACAGCGACGGCTACTGCGAGAACTGCGGGCACGCCCAGCCGCGCGAACGCGACCACATGGAAGAGGAGTCGGGCCCGATCGCCGCCGTCAGCGACCGCGGCCTGCGCCACCACCGCAACGAGGACGCCTTCGCCCTCGGCCGCGCCACGCTGCCCGACGGCTCGCCCGCCCTCGCGGCGGTCGTCTGCGACGGCGTGTCCTCCGCGACCCGCCCCGACGAGGCCTCCCTGGCCGCCTCACGAGCGGCGAGCGAGTCACTGCTGGCCGCACTGCACCGGGGCACCCACCCCCAGCAGGCCATGCACGACGCGATCGTGGCCGCCGCGCAGGCCGTCGACGCGCTCGCCGGACAGCCCGCGCCGGCCGGCCGGCACTCCGCCCACCAGAACGCGCCGGCCTGCACGTTCGTCGGCGCGGTGGTCACCCCCGGACTGCTGGTCGTCGGCTGGGTCGGCGACAGCCGCGCCTACTGGGTGCCGGTGGACCGCACCGCGCCCCCGGCCCGGCTCACCGAGGACGACTCGTGGGCCGCGCAGATGGTCTCCGCAGGCCTGATGTCCGAGGCGGAGGCGTACGCCGACCAGCGCGCCCACGCGATCACCGGCTGGCTCGGCGCGGACGCCTACGAACTGGAGCCGCACACCGCCTCGTTCAAGCCGGACCGGCCGGGAGTGGTCGTGGTGTGCACGGACGGGCTGTGGAACTACGCCGAGACGGCACAGGAAATGGCCGACGCCGTCCCCCTCGACGCCGCCGTGCGCCCGCTGCACAGCGCCCGGGTCCTGGTCGGCCACGCCCTGGACGGCGGGGGCCACGACAACGTAACAGTGGCCGTCGTGCCGTTCCCGGCCGCGCCGCAGGGGGCAGGATCGGCCTGAGGGACGTACGCCGGGGCGTGTGACGGACACCCCGGCCGAGTCCCCGGCGCGGGGAAGCTCCGAGGACCGGCGGGGGCCGGTCCCTTCACAGTCGTCGCCCCCGTTCGCGGGGTCCAGAGGGGGATCTGGGAAGACATGGCGAATTTCTCGAAGTCCAGCGTGCCGCAGTTCTCGGTGGACGTGTATCAGAACGAGTACCTGCCGGAGGGCGGCCGGGAGGTCAACGCGATCGCCACGGTCACCGCGACCGGCGGCGGCACGATCGGCAGCGCGGTCACGGCACCGCACCTGTACCCGCCCGGGGAGGGACCGTCCGCCGCGGTGGCGATCATGGTCGACTGCTCGGGTTCCATGGACTACCCGCCGACCAAGATGCGCAACGCCCGGGACGCCACGGCCGCCGCGATCGACACCCTGCGCGACGGCGTGCACTTCGCGGTGATCGGCGGCACGCACGTGGCCAAGGAGGTCTACCCGGGCGGCGGCCGGCTCGCGGTCGCCGACGCGACCACCCGCGACCAGGCCAAGCAGGCGCTGCGCAGGCTCAGCGCGAGCGGCGGCACGGCCATCGGCACCTGGCTGCGGCTGGCCGACCGGCTGCTGTCCTCGGCCGACGTCGCCATCCGGCACGGCATCCTGCTCACCGACGGCCGCAACGAGCACGAGTCGCCCGAGGACCTCAGGCAGGCGCTCGACGACTGCGCCGGACGCTTCACGTGTGACGCGCGGGGCGTGGGCACCGACTGGGAAGTGAAAGAAGTCACACAGATCGCCTCCGCGCTGCTCGGCACCGCCGACATCGTCGCCGACCCGGCGGGCCTGGCCGCCGACTTCACGCGGATGATGGAGACGGCGATGGGCAAGGAGGTCGCGGACGTCCGGCTGCGGGTGTGGACGCCGGTGGGCACGACCATCAAGTTCGTCAAGCAAGTCGCCCCGTCCGTGGAGGAGTTGACCGAACGCCGAACCGAGGCGGGCCCGCGCGCCGGGGACTATCCCACCGGCTCCTGGGGGGACGAGTCCCGCGACTACCACGTCTGCGTGGAGGTGCCCGCGGCCGGCATCGGACAGGAGATGCTCGCCGCCCGGGTCTCGCTGGTGGTGCCCACACCCGACGGGACGGTGCAGAACCTCGGCGCCCAGGGCCTGGTACGGGCCGTGTGGACCGACGACATGGCCGCCTCCACCTCGATCCATCCGCAGGTGGCCCACTACACCGGGCAGGCCGAACTGGCACAGGCCATCCAACAGGGCCTCGACCTTCGCAAAGCGGGCGATTTCGACGGAGCAACCGCCAAACTGGGCCGGGCGGTTCAGCTCGCCGGTGCCTCGGGGAACGCGGATACTGCGAAACTGCTTGCGAAGGTGGTGGACGTGGTCGACGCCGCGACGGGTACTGTGCGACTCAAAGCGAAGGTCGAAGAGGCGGACGAGATGACGCTCGAGACCCGGTCCACCAAGACCGTTCGTGTGAAGAGGTAACGCGGGACGACCGCGGAAGACGACGAGCCCGGCCCCTCGGGGTTGGAGAAATCCGGCCGCACCGGCCGGAACAGGAGAGGGGGAAGCGCCGACATGCCGACCTGCCCGAACGGACACCAGTCGGGATCCGACGACTGGTGCGAGGTGTGCGGTCACCGCATGGCCGGTGCCGTGCCTCCGCCTCCGCCGCCACCCCCGGTCGGCGGCTACGGCTTCCCGCCCGCGCCGGGGCCCGGCGGCCCCGGACAGCCGGGTGCGCCCGGCATGCCCGGCGGGCGCCCGCACCTGTCCGCCGTACCGGACCCCCAGCCGGAGCTGTGCCCGCAGTGCCGTACGCCCCGCGAGGGCGGCGCGCCGTTCTGCGAGGAGTGCCGGTGGAACTTCCTGACGAACACGGCGACCTCGTACACGCCGGCCGCTCCGCCGGCGTCCGGCCCCGCTTCCGGCCCGCGCTTCCCGCAGCCGCCCGGCCCGGCCTACGGCGGCGACTCGTTCGAGTACCAGGGCTCCCGGCCCTCCCAGATGAACCGGCCCGCCGAACCGATCCCGCACGCCCCGCCCTACGGCACCGAGCCCCCCGGCCGCCCCGGCCCGCCGAACTTCGGCACCGAGCCCCCCGGCCGCCCCGGGCCGCCCAACTTCGGCACCGACCCGTCCCGGCCGGTTCCGCCGCCGCCCGGTGCCCCCGGAGCGCCCGGTGGTGCCCCGCAGGCGTTCCAGCAGCCCGGCCCGCCGGCTCCGCCCGCGTTCCCGCAGGAGACGGGCCGGCCGCAGCACGGCGGTGACGACGACTGGGTGATCTCCCCGCCGTCGTCCGCCGGTCCGTCCGGTCCGGGCGCCCCGGGCCACCCCGGTCCCGGTCAGGCACCCGGCTACGGCTACCCGCAGCCGGGTGCCACCCAGGCTCCGCCGGGACCGGCCTTCCCGCAGCAGCCGCAGCAGCCCGCGACCTGGACGGCGACGATCGGTCCGGACCGCGACTACTTCCTGGCGATGATGCAGCGCTCCGGCCCCGAGGCCACGGGCCTGAACCTGCCCGCGTACTCGCCCGAGCAGCAGCGCACGCTCAGCGGCAACCAGGTCACCATCGGCCGCCGCCGGCACTCCACCGGCGACACCCCCGACATCGACCTGGCGGTCCCGCCGGAGGACCCGGGCGTCTCCCACCAGCACGCGGTGCTGGTCCAGCAGCCCGACGGCAGCTGGGCGGTGGTCGACCAGAACTCGACCAACGGCACCACGGTCAACGGCTCGGAGGACCCCATCCAGCCCTTCGTGCCGATCCCCCTCCAGGACGGCGACCGCGTGCACGTGGGCGCGTGGACGACGATCACGGTCAGGCGCGGCTAGTGCTGTGACCGGAAAGGTGAGCCGGTGAACCTTTCCGGTCCCAGCACTAGGGTCCGCTCGGGCGGCAGGACCTAGGCCTCCGGTCCTCGTCCTGCCGTCTGAGAGCATGGACGGGTGAATGAGATTCGGCGCGGCACGCTTCAGGAGCAGACCTTCTACGAGCAGGTCGGCGGGGAGGAGACCTTCCGCCGGCTGGTCCACCGTTTCTACGAGGGGGTGGCCGGGGACCCCGAGTTGCGGGAGATGTATCCCGAGGAGGATCTGGGACCGGCCGAGGAGCGGCTGAGGCTGTTCCTGATCCAGTACTGGGGCGGTCCGACGACGTACGGCGAGCGGCGCGGCCACCCGCGGCTGCGGATGCGGCACGCGCCCTTCCGGGTCGACCGGGCGGCGCACGACGCCTGGCTCCGGCACATGCGGGTGGCCGTCGACGAGCTCGGTCTGTCCCAGGAGCACGAGCAGACGCTGTGGAACTACCTGACGTACGCGGCGGCGTCGATGGTGAACACGCCCGACTGAGCCGCCGCTGAGCACCTGAGTACCGGATTCCGGTCGTTCGGCGCCGGATTACGATCACGATCCGGTCAAAGTCGACCCACCAACGCTTACCCGGGCCGTGTCCCCTCTGACAACATCACCGAAAAGGTCTGGACAACGGCAGGGGGAGCCGGGTGGCGGGGTTCATGGGATTCGTCCTGCTGCGGGCACGGGCGCACCGGCTGCTGCTGGCCGCGGCGTTGCTCACGGTCCTGCTGACCACGGCGGTACTGGCGACGCTCACCGCCTACTCCGGCGCGATCGGCGACGCGGCACTGCGCCACTCCCTGCGGGACCCGCGCAACACCGCCGACGCCACCCTGGTGGTCCGCGCCTACACACCGTCCGAGGCGCGCGCGTCGGCCGACGCCGCCGTACGCGAGCAGACCCGCGCGTCCTTCGACGGGCTGCCGGTCACCGTGCGCACCCTGGTGCGCTCCGGCCCCTACGGTCTGCCCCTGTCCCTGCGGCCCCCGGCGGAACGCTCCGGCGACCCGGACCTGACCTACTTCGCGGCGATGGACCCCACGCAGGTGCGGCTCGTCTCCGGACGCCTGCCCCGCGAGACGGCGACGGGTGACCTCGAGGTCGCGCTGCCGCAGACCGCCGCGCAGCGCCTCGGGCTGAAGCCCGGCGCCCGGCTCACCCTCACCGACCGCCTCGACGGCAAAAAGGCCCAGGTGCGGATCACCGGGCTCTACCGCCCCGCCCACGCCGACGCGCCGTACTGGCAGTTGGACGAGCTGGGCGGCCGCGGCGTCCGCAAGGTCGGCTTCACGATGTACGGGCCGCTGCTGACCGACCCCGCCGTCGTCTCCGGCGGCCGGGTGAGCGCGGGACAGACCGCGTGGCAGGCGTCGGCGGACTTCTCCACGCTGACGACCGGGCGGATCGGGGCGCTGCGGGACGCGGTGCGCGAGAGTGCCGCGTCCCTGCGGAAGTCCAAGGCGGTGAGCGACTCACCGGAGGTGACGTCCTCGCTGCCCGAGGTCCTCGACCGGATCGACCGCTCCCTGCTCGTGGCCCGCTCCACCCTGCTGATCGCCGTGCTCCAGCTGGCGTTGCTCGCCGGGTACGCGCTGCTGCTGGTGGCCCGGCTGCTGAGCACCGAGCGCGCCGGGGAGACCCGCCTGCTGCGGGCCCGCGGCGGCTCCCGTGCCCGGATCGCGCGCCTCGCTGCCACGGAGGCGCTGCTGCTCGCTGTGCCCGCCGTGGCCTGCGCACCCCTGCTGGCGGGGCCCCTGACCGGGCTGCTGGCCGGGCAGGGCGCCCTGGCCCGGATCGGACTGCACCCGGACGTGTCCGCGATCGGGCGGCCCGGGGTCTGGCTGGTGGCGGCGGCCGTGGCGCTGGGCTGCGCGATGGCGGTGACGCTGCCCGCGCTGACCTCGTCGTTCACGACCGGCTCGCGGGCCCGTACGCTGCCCGCGCCGCTGCGCGCCGGCGCGGACCTGGGGCTGCTGGCGGTGGCAGGTGTGGCGTACTGGCAGCTGAACCGGCAGCCCTCCGGCGCGGTCGGCGGCAACCTCACCGGCGCGCTCGGCATCGACCCGCTGCTGGTCACCGCGCCCGCGCTGGCCCTGCTGGCCGGAACGGTGCTCACTCTGCGGCTGCTGCCGCCGGTGGCCCGGCTGGCCGAGCGCCGCGCGACCGGAGGCCGCGGACTGGTGGCCGCGCTGGCGGGCTGGCAGTTCAGCCGCCGCCCGATGCGCGGGGCCGGGCCGGTGCTGCTGCTCGTCCTCGCCATCGCGCTGGGCATGCTGGCGATCGGTCAGGGCGCTTCCTGGGACCGTTCGCAGGACGACCAGGCCGACTTCGAGGCGGGTGCGCCGGTGCGCGTGCTGGCCGCCGGGGAAGGCGAGCTCGGTCGCACCGACCAGTACGCGGCCCTCCCGCACGTGCGCTCCGCCACCTCCGCCGTCCGCACCACGCTGCCGTTGTCCGGCGACCGCACCGCGACCGTGCTCGCGCTGGACACCGCGAGCGCGGCGGACACGATGCTGATGCGCCCCGACCTGGCGTCCGAGCCCGTACGGCCGTTGCTGGCGGAGCTGGCGCCCAAGAGCCCGACGGCGGGTATGAAAATGCCCGCCGGGACGGCCCGGCTGCGACTGACGGCCGGCATTCGCGGCGCCGGTGCCGGGACTTCGACGGACGTGCGCGCCACCGTCGAGGACCGCTACGGGGTCCCGTACCGGCTGCCGCTCGGCGCGCTGCCCGCCGACGGCCGCCCCCACCCGCTGGACCTGGACCTCCCCGCCACCGCGGGCCCACTGGTCCTCACCGGCCTGGACGTGATCCTGTCCCAGCCCGTCGAACACGCCGAGCAGCACCGCCTCAGCGTCTCCGAGGCGACCGCGACCGGTGCCGACGGGACGGAACGGCGCCTGAGCCTGCCGACGGCCTGGAAGGCGACCTCGGCCACCACCGGCTCCGACCCCACCCTCACCGGGGACAACACGCCGACCGCACCCGCCGTGACGTCCTCCCGCCCGCTGACCGTCGCCTACGGCACCGGCTACGTGTCGCGCGACGACCGCTGGACGACGGCCACGCTGACCCTGCGGCTCCAGGTCGCGCAGCCCGCGCAACCGGAGATCGCCGCCCTGGCGACCGACCGCTTCCTGGCCTCCACGGGCGCACACGAGGGGCAGCGGGTGGACGTGATGTTCGGCGGCCGGAACGTTCCGGTCCGGATCGTCCACGCGGTACGGGAACTGCCGACCACGGCCGGTGCCGACCAGAGCGGTGCCACCGCGCACGACGGCGGAGGCGTGCTGATGGACCTGCGGTCGGTGAACCGGCTGCTCCAGGCGCGTTACGGCGACAGCGCGGCGCCCACCGAGTGGTGGCTGCGCGCCGACGCCGACGAAACGGCGAGTGTGGCCGCGGCCCTGCGGGCGCAGCCCGACATCGCCGCGACGCAGGTGATCGTGCGGGAGGAGATCGCCGCCCAGCTGCGTGACGACCCGTTCGGCGCCGGACCCGCGGCCGCGTTCACCGCGGCGGCCGTGGTCGCCGCGGCGCTGGCGGCGGTCGGTTTCGCGGTGAGCGCGGCCGGAGCGCTCAGGGAACGGGACGCCGAGTTCGCCGTGCTGCGCGCCCTGGGCGCCCCGCGCCGCCGGCTGGCCCGGACGCTGGCCGCCGAGCAGGGCGTACTGCTGGCCCTGGCGCTGGCGGTCGGTGTCGCCCTGGGCACCGTGCTGACCCGGGCCGTGATCCCGCTGATCGTCCTGACCGGGCAGGCCACGAAACCGATGCCGACCGTCCTGGTCGAACTGCCGGTCGCCCGGGTGGCCCTGCTGCTTGCGGCCGTCGCCGCCGCGCCGCTCGTCGTCACGGCGGTGCTGACCCTGCGCCGGCCCGACCCGGCGCTGTCCCTTCGAGACCGCGGAGGTGAGTGAGCTGAACGCTGTCACTCCCGCCTGGGTCCGGGTACGCCTGCGCACCGCGCCGGGTGCCGCGGCCGCCCTCGCCCTGCTGGTCGCGCTGACCGCGTGCCTGGCGGCCGCGTTCCCGCGCGCGCTCAACCGGTACGAGGACGCCGGCCTGGTCCGGGCCCTCGACCGGGCGACCATGAATCGCACCACCCTGTTGATGTACGCCCCGCAGCTCGGCTTCCAGTTCACACAGCGGGAACGCGAACAGGCGCTGCGCCCACCGGTCATGGGCCGTCAGCACGCCGCCGTCCTCGGCTCGGTCCGGCGGCCGCTCGTCGCCGACCGCGGCCAGTCGGCGTACGGGGTGGTGACCAGCGTCGACCTCAGCGTCCCCGACGCCTGGCTCGCGCGGCCCAGCGGGATCTCCCCGAAGGTACGCATGGTCGCGCAGAGCGGACTGGGCGCGCACTCCTCGGTGCGCGCGGGCCGGCTGCCGCGGGCGAAGGACGAGGTGACGGCGGCGACCGAGGAGGTGGAGGCGGCCGTGACCACCGAGACGGCCAGGAGCCTGCACATCGAGGTCGGCTCGGTCATCCACGTACCCGCCGTGTCCCGCCCCCCGCTGGCGGTGCGGATCACCGGCATCCTGACGCCGCGCGAGCCCGACGGCGCGTACTGGGCGACGGAGCCCCTGATGCGCACCCCGGATCTGGTCCCCGTGCACCCGGCCGACCCCCTCTCGCCGAAGTTCTGGCTCGGCGCCCTGCTGTTCCCGCCGGAGGCGGCGCCCGCCATGCTGGGCACCGAGGGGCAGCCGGTCCGCTACTGGCAGGTGGCCCCCGACACCCGTGCCCTGCACGCCCGCGACCTCGACGGCCTGAACTCCGCCGTCGCCGCCCTGAAGTCCGGGCCGGGCCTGAGCCGGGTACGCTCGGTCACCGACCCGACCACGGAGATGAGTACCGACCTCGACGACGTGCTCGTCTCCTACGGCCACCTCAGGTCCGGCATCGGCTCGCTGGTCGCGGTCGCCGCCTTCGGCAGCGCGGCGGTCGCCGCAGTCGTCCTGCTGATGGCCGGCGGCCTGGCCGCCGACCGCCGCCGCTCCGAACTGACCCTGCTGCGCGCCCGCGGCGCCTCCCTGACCGGCCTGACCCTCCGGCTGCTCGCCGAGACGGCGGTGGTCGCCGTGCCCGCCGGGGCGGTCGGTCTCGGTGCGGCCCTGCTCGCCGTCCCCGAGGGCCGCCTGGGCCACGCGGTCCTCGCGGCCGCGGCGGTCACCGCCGTCGCCTGCGCCGCGCTGCCCGTACGCGCGCTGGTCGCGCACCGCGCGGTCCGCGTCCACGGACCGCGAGAGGACACGGTGTCCGTACGTCCCTCGCGGCGCCGTACGGTCGCCGAGCTGACGCTGCTGCTGATCGCGGCGGGAGCGGTGGAGGCGCTGCGCAGGCGCGGGGTCTCGGGGCCGTCGGACGGTGCCGGCGGGGCAGGGGACCAACTGGTGTCCCTGGCTCCGGTGCTGGTGGGTGTGATCGCGGCCCTGGTGCTGGTCCGTCTGTACCCGTTGCCGCTGCGCTGGCTGATGCGTCCGGCCGGCCGGCTGCGCGGGGCGGTGGGCCATCTGTCCCTGACGCGCGCGGGTCGTTCCTCCGTCCCGGCGGTGCTGCCCCTGCTGGCGCTGCTGACCGCGCTCACCACCGCCGCCTTCGGCGGTTCGGTGCTGGCGGGCGTGGCCGAGGCCCGCGACCAGGCGGCCCTCCTCGCGGTCGGCGCCGACGCCCGCGTCGAGGACATCGACGCCCTGCCGGCCGACCTGGCCGACCGGGTCCGCCGGACACCGGGCGTACAGGGGGTCACCGAAGCGAGCGTCGATTCCCTGGCCAAGGCGGGAACGGGCCTGACCCCGGTCTCCCTGGCGGGCGTCGACCCGGCGTCCTACGCCTCCCTGGCCGGGAGCACCGGCCTCGGCGTCTTCCCCGAGCAGCAACTACTGCGGCGACCGGCCGACGGCGCCCGGGCCCCGCTGCCGGCGCTGGCCTCCCCCTCGATCGCCGAGCTGTACGGCACCCAGCCCTTCACCGTGATACTGGGCGACGTGACCGAGGTCACCGTCCGGATCGTCGCCGTACGGGACCGGACCCCGGCCGTGGTCGGCACCGGCTTCCTGGTCGTGGACCGGGCCGGGCTGCACCGCGAGGCGGCCCGTACGAACGTGCTGCTCCTGACCGGCGGCCACCTGGACGGCGGCACCCTGCGCCGGACGGTGGGCAAGTCGGTGTCCACGCACCTGCGTTCCGAGGAGCGGGCGCAGTACGTCGACTCGCCCCTCCAGTCCGGTGCCGAGCGCGTCTACGCCGTGGCGGTGGCCGCCGGGGCCGGCTACGCCGTCCTGGCCCTGCTGCTCGCCCTGCTGCGCGCCGCGCCGGAGCGTGCCGCACTGCTCGCCCGCCTGCGCACGATGGGCCTCACCCGCGCGCAGGGCCGCCGCCTGCTCGTCCTGGAGTCCCTGCCCCAGGCGCTGCTCGCCGCGGCGGGCGGAGCCCTGACGGGCTGGGCGACCGTGCTGCTCCTCTCCCCCGGTGTCGACCTGACGACCATCGCACTGCCGTCGACGGGGGCGTCCGTCGGCGAGAACGCGCTGCGGACGGACCCGCTCTCGCTGGCCCTGCCGGCGGCGGCGGTGCTGCTGCTGACCGTCGGGATCGCCATGGGCCAGGCGTGGTGGACGGGACGCAGGGGATCCGTACGGGAGTTGAGGGTGGGGGACGCGAGATGAACCGACCGGACCGCCACAACCGCCACAGCTGCCGTAGCCACCGTAGCCGCCGTAGCCGCCGCGCAGGAGAGCCCCGATGACGACGAACCCCACCCTGGCCGACCTGGCCGAGCGCGCCACCGCGAACCGCACCCGCCCGGCCTACGGCCACGACGCGTTGATCAGCTGCGACCGCCTGGTCCGCATCTTCACCGCCGACGGCGTGGAGGTCCAGGCCCTCCAGGGCCTGGACCTGCTGGTCCGCGAGGGCGAACTGATGGCCCTGGTCGGCGCTTCCGGCAGCGGCAAGTCCACCCTGATGAACATCCTCGCCGGCCTGGACACCCCCACGGCGGGCGCGGCCCGGGTCGCGGGACGCGACCTGCTCGCCATGACGGCGAAGGACCGCCTCCAGTACCGCCGCGAGGTCGTCGGCTTCGTCTGGCAGCAGACCTCCCGCAACCTGCTGCCGTACCTGACGGCGGCGCAGAACGTCGCCCTGCCCATGCAGTTGTCCGGATCCCGTGAGCGAAGCCGCCGCGCCAGGGCCGAACGAGCCGTGGAGCTCCTTCAGCTGCTGGAGGTGGGCGAGTGCCGGGACCGCCGCCCGCACCAGATGTCGGGCGGCCAGCAGCAGCGCGTGGCGATCGCGGTGGCCCTCGCCAACAACCCCGCGGTGCTGCTCGCCGACGAGCCCACCGGCGAACTGGACTCCCACACCGGCGAGCAGATCTTCACCGCCTTCCGCACCGCCAACGAGCGTCTGGGCACGACCATCGTCATCGTCACCCACGACCAGGCGGTCGCCGGCGAGGTGCGCCGCACGGTCGCCATCCGCGACGGCCGCACCTCCACCGAGGTGCTGCGCCGCAGCGAGGTGGACGCGGCGACCGGTGACGAGATGCTGGTGAGCCGCGAGTACGCCATGCTCGACCGGGCCGGCCGTCTGCAACTGCCCGCGGAGTACACCCGGGCGCTGGGCATGCGCGACCGCGTGGCGCTGGAGCTGGAGCCCGACCACATCGCGGTGCGGCCGGACGAGAGCGAGGGGCAGGGGAGCTGAGCCGCCGCGTTCAGCGGACGCTGACGCCCAGAGCGCCGAGCCCGGCGTCCACCCGCCGTACCGCGATCGACCCGTAGGGCGTCCGCAGCCTCAGCCACGTACCCGACGACAGCAGCGCGAGGTCTTCCCCGCCAGAGTCCGCGGAGGGCTTCGCGGGACCCTCCCCGCCAACGACTGCCGGGGGCCTCACGGAGTCCTCCCCACCAACGACCGCCGAGGGCCTCGCGGGGTTCTTCCCACCGACGGCCGCGGGGGGCCTGAGGAACCGCAGCGACTGCGCCGCGTGTAGGGCGCGCACGGGCAGTTGGGTCTCGCCGACCAGCCGGGACCAGATCTCCCGCCCGATCCGGTCGAGTTCGGCGCGCGTGCGATGCTCCTGCGCCAACTCCCGTGTACGGGAGCGGAACTCGGCGACGGCGGCGGCCACCGTAGCGCCCAGCGCCCCGGCCGGGGGCAGCCCCGGCTCCGTCCGCCAGCCGCCGCGCGGCGGCAGCACGCCCGCCCACGGCGGACCGGTCACCGGCGCGGGAACGGCGGCCGTGGCCGCCGACTCGTCGACGGACTCCAGCAGTTCACCGGCGGAGACGGTCACGTCGAGGACGGCGTCAGGCTCGTTCCGGTACGGCTCGGCGAGCCGCACCGCGCGCACCGCCAGCACCTCGAAGGACGCCGGCCGTCCGAAGACGGCGAGCGCCGTGCCTGCCGCCTGGAGGCGCACCGCGGCGGAACGGTCGTAGTGCAGGAGCCGGGAGAGGAAGGCGGCGAGGTCGGCCGCCTCCGTCGCGTCGGCGAGGCGGAGGTCCGTCATACGGCGACGGCCTCCTCCTTGTCGCCCTTGTCCGCGGCGTCGTCACCGGCGCCGGCGCCGTCGGTGTACTCCTCGAGGAACTCGCGCTCCTCCGCGGTGATCCGCCGCGGACGCTGCGCCTCGAAGTCGAACGGCACGATCACCGTCGAGGCGCGGACGTAGACCTGGTCGCCGTCCTTGACCTCGTAGGTGAGGGTGAAGGACGCCGCCCTGATCTCGGTGACCCACAGCTCGATGTCCACCGGCGCGTGCCGGTGGACGAGCTGGCGCTTGTAGTCGATCTCGTGACGCGCCACCACTGACCCCTGCTGGAAATCCTTGTCCGGACGGAACAGGAAGTCGATGCGTGCCTCCTCCAGATAGCGGAGGAACACCACGTTGTTGACGTGGCCGTACGCGTCCATGTCCGCCCAGCGCAACGGGCAGCGGTAGATGTGGCGCATCTGCTTCGATCAGCCCCGGGTCAGCTTCTTGTAGGTGGCACGGTGCGGCCGGGCGGCGTCCGGGCCGAGCCGCTCGATCTTGTTCTTCTCGTACGACTCGAAGTTGCCCTCGAACCAGAACCACTTGGAGTCGCCCTCGTAGGCGAGGATGTGCGTCGCCACGCGGTCCAGGAACCACCGGTCGTGGGAGACCACGACGGCGCAGCCGGGGAACTCGAGGAGCGCGTTCTCCAGGCTGGACAGGGTCTCGACGTCGAGGTCGTTGGTCGGCTCGTCGAGGAGCAGCAGGTTGCCGCCCTGCTTCAGGGTGAGCGCCAGGTTGAGGCGGTTGCGCTCACCGCCGGAGAGCACGCCGGCGGGCTTCTGCTGGTCCGGGCCCTTGAAGCCGAACGCGGACACGTACGCCCGGGACGGCATCTCGACCTGGCCGACGTTGATGTAGTCCAGCTCGTCGGAGACGACGGCCCACAGCGTCCTCTTCGGGTCGATGTTCTCGCGGCTCTGGTCGACGTAGGAGATCTTGACGGTGTCGCCGACCTTGATGCTGCCGGAGTCCGGCTCCTCCAGGCCCTGGATCATCTTGAACAGCGTGGTCTTGCCCGCGCCGTTCGGGCCGATGACGCCGACGATGCCGTTGCGCGGCAGCGTGAACGAGAGGTCGTCGATGAGGACCTTCTCGCCGAAGGCCTTGTTGAGGTTGTTGACCTCGACGACGATGCTGCCCAGGCGGGGGCCCGGCGGGATCTGGATCTCCTCGAAGTCCAGCTTCCGCATCTTGTCGGCCTCGGCGGCCATCTCCTCGTAGCGGGCCAGACGCGCCTTGGACTTGGCCTGCCGCCCCTTGGCGTTCGACCGCACCCACTCAAGCTCTTCCTTGAGCCGCTTCTGCCGCTTGGCGTCCTTCTGGCCCTCGACCTTGAGGCGGGTGGCCTTGGTCTCCAGGTACTTGGAGTAGTTGCCCTCGTAGCCGTGGAGGCGGCCGCGGTCCACCTCGCAGATCCAGCCGGCGACGTTGTCCAGGAAGTACCGGTCGTGGGTGACCGCCACGACGGTGCCCTCGTACTTGGCCAGGTGCTGCTCCAGCCAGTTCACCGACTCGGCGTCGAGGTGGTTGGTGGGCTCGTCGAGGAGCAGCAGGTCGGGCTGTTCGAGCAGCAGCTTGCACAGCGCGACGCGGCGGCGCTCACCACCGGAGAGCTTGGTGACGGCCCAGTCGCCGGGCGGGCAGCCCAGGGCGTCCATGGCCTGCTCGAGCTGGGCGTCGAGGTCCCAGGCGTTGGCGTGGTCGAGCTCCTCCTGGAGCTTGCCCATCTCCTCCAGCAGCGCGTCCGAGTAGTCGGTGGCCATCTGCTCGGCGATCTCGTTGAACCGGTCGAGCTTGCCCTTGATCTCGGCGACGCCCTCCTGGACGTTCTCCAGGACCGTCTTGTCCTCGGTCAGCGGAGGCTCCTGCAGCAGGATGCCGACGGTGTAGCCGGGTGACAGGAACGCGTCACCGTTGGACGGCTGCTCCAGCCCCGCCATGATCTTCAGCACGGTCGACTTGCCGGCGCCGTTCGGACCGACGACACCGATCTTCGCCCCTGGGTAGAAGCTCAGGGTGACGTCATCGAGAATCACCTTGTCGCCGTGCGCCTTGCGCGCCTTGCGCATGGTGTAAATGAACTCAGCCAAGAGAAACCGTCCGGCAGCTTGAAATCAGGCAAGGGCAGATACACCCCATCTTGCCGTACCGCCACCCCTACGCGGAAACCCGTTAGCCCTGAGGGCGCTGACCTGGGCTTTCGCTGGTGACGGCGGTGGCTCGTCTGTCACGGTCGGTCGCTGCCGAGTGCCCTGGGCGCTGTCGCGGCGGCACCACTGCTACGACTCGCACTGTCCGGCGCGCGGAGCCCGAGGGGCGGCGGGGTGGTTTCGGGTGGGTGCTACTCCGGTGTGCGGGCCGCGGTCTCGTAACGTGCGACGTTCTCGGAGACCTTGTGGCTATCCGGAAACGCCTCGGCCGGCGGGATCATCGGCCGTGCCACGGCAGGAGAGCCGCAGCGGCCGCCGACGGCGCGTGGGCGGAGGCGGTCGACTCGGGCGCCGCGGCTTCGTCGGCCGACGAGCCCGTGTACCTCAGGACGAGGAAGGTCGCCACGGCCGCCGCCACGGCCAGCGCGGTGTTCCGGGGCCACACCCGCTTCGGGGCGGGCGCGGAGCCCTCTTCCGCGGAGCCCTCATTCGCCGTGGCGCTGGTGACGAAGTCGTCGTCGAGCGTCACGTTGCGCTTGTCGTCGTCCCGACGGTCGTGATCCGTGGGCACATCGTCGTTCACTGGCACGGTCGAACCGTAGTGATCACGGCTTCCATGCAGAGTACGCACAGGTCACAGCGTGATCACTATCCGGCCGTCCCCCGAACGTCGAGCGTGCGCTCAGGCCTGTTCCAGGGCGTCGCCGAACTCGCGCAGGGTTTTGCCGCGGCTGCTGCGGGCCAGTTCGTGCCCGACGGCGATGGCGAGCGCGACCGGCCATTCGATGACGTCGAACGCCGTGAGCAGGCCGAGGCCCACGAGGTAGGCGAGCTGGTCCCGCGGCGGCAGTTCGATGCGGAGACCGCCCAGGGAGACGGTCACCGCATCACCGGAAAGGACCCGTTCGGCCGCGGCGCGGGCGCCGTGGGGCTTCGTGATCGGACCCGGTGCGCCGGCAGGCGCTGTGTCGGAGTCTGTCCTGCTCGCGCGCACGGTCATGTCACATCCCGTTCAACGGCCGGTGCCGGGCATCCGCTCGGTGTCCTCCACGCTAGGTCAGTTCCCGGCGCTCTTCCTCTTGTGGACGATGCTCAGGGCCGTGGCGCCCAGAACCAGCAGGCTGAGGCCGGTGGCGGCGATCAGCGGGGTGGTGCTGGTGCCGCCGGTCTCGGCGAGGTTGGGGTCGGGCGAGGTGCCGCCACCCGCCGTGACGGGGCTGGGCTCGCCGACGGTCTGGGTCACAGCGCCGCTCGGGCCGCCCTGGATCCGGCAGTCCAGGACGCCGGTGAAGCGCTGCGCGTGGCCGCCGGGATCCGTGATCGTGAAGTCGTAGGCCTGGTCCTCCTGGAGCGGGACGGTGATCGTCTCGGACGCGCCCGCGGCGATGGTGTAGCGGGTGTCCATCAGCTCGAAGGTGAACGGCTCGTCGCCCTTGTTGGCCACGGTGATGTCCAGGCCGCCCTTGGCGCAGTTCTTCACCGCGGACAGGGCGGGTATCGCACCCCCGACGGCCCAGGTCGCGCCGCTGGTGGCGGCGACCGTGGACTCGCTGGAGCCGGCCAGGATCTGGGTCTGGCTGCGGCTGTCGGAGGTGAAGGCGCGGCCGACCGGCACCGTGGTGGAGGCCTGTGCGGTCAGCGTCGCCGAGCCGTCCCCGGCGTCCTCCGGCACGTCGAAGAAAACCTGGCTGCCGTCCCTGGCGGACGTGATCTCCTTGCCGTCCTTGCCGACGATCCGCACGCCGCTGGTGGCGGCGCCCGCGGGAGGGGTCAGGGTCACGCTGCTCGCGTTGGTGTGCACCGTCACCGGGCCGAGCCGCTCGCCCGGGTGACCGGAGACGGCGGGCGGGTCGAGGGTGAGCGAGGCCCGCGGTTCGGGCAGGGCGCGTGCGCTCTTCTCCAGGTAGTCGGCGAGCTTCTCGGCCCGCGGCTCGACCGCGTCGACGTCCGCTCCGTCGGAGTAGCGCCAGATGGCCACCTGGGTGCCGGTCGCCGCGTCCTGCTCGGTGAGGCTTCCGACGCCGGCCTTGGCGGCGAGCGCCGCGAGATCGTTGACCTGCGGGTAGGAGTTCTGCAGGATCCAGCGGATCTTCCCGGCGTTCTTGTTGGTGACCAGCGAGGTGCCGCTCCAGGACGTCTCGCGGTACTTGGCGTCCCGCTGCGTGGGGTTGTGCACGTCGACGCAGTACGTCTGCAGGGTCCCGCCGCCGTCGACGGACATCTCGAACAGGCCCGCGGAGACCTGGTGGTCACCGCCGTCGTCATGGATGACGGCGGTGCCGTAGGTCTTCAGGCCGCCGATGGTGGCGGTCGCGCCACCCGGACTCTGCGGCAGACCGTCGGCGGCGGCCGGTCCGGCGGCGGCCAGCACACCCGCCGCGACGAATCCGGAGACCAGGGTGGCGGCGGCGAGCCGGGCCGCCCCCCGCCTGCGCGCGGACGGCGCAGAGTACCAAGCACACACAGAATTCCCCTTCGAGCAGGACCCGTTGACGTGGGGGTGTGGTCCCACCAGCAGAATCTTCAAGCCCAGAGACAAGCCCAGAGAGCTGTGTCCGGCATCCTATGGAGCCCTCGGACCGGGACTTCGCTGTCATATCGTCAGATCGCAGATCCGAATCGCAATCGTTATCGCCAAGATCACCTCAGCACACCGCCGCGGCCGGCTCCGGCGGCCGCGGGGACTCCGTGTCCGCCGGGGCCGTCTCCCACGTGGGCTCCGGCTGTGGCGGCGGACTCGCGGGCCGGTGGTCCGTCCTGACGGTGCGTCGGAAGGCCGACGTGCCCCGCGCCAGGTCGTGACCGATCGCCAGGGCGTCGATGTCCGCCGAGGTCCGGCTGGTGCCTTCGCGGGTCTCGGTGCGCACCTTCAGCCGGCCCTGCACGATGACGGGGTCGCCCACGGTCAGCGACGCCACCGCGTTGGCGGCGAGCTGGCGGTTGGCCCACACCGTGAAGAAGTTGGTGTGGCCGTCCGTCCAGGCGCTCTTCTCCCGGTCCCAGTAGCGCGAGGTCACCGCCAGCCGGAACCGCGCCGAGGCGCCCGAGGGCAGCTCCCGGTGCACCGGCTGCGTCGCCACGTTGCCCACGGTGCAGACGATCGTCTCGTTCATCGTCGAAACCCCTCCCTCGCCCGGCCGCTCGGTCCGGGCGGACACGCGTACGGGCCCGTCCCGTACGGCTGCGTCTGCCGCGGCGACCGCCTACGTCGCGATCGCCGCGGAACCAGACTGCCTCCGTCCGGGCCGAGCCCGCCGAGCCCTGTGGACCACCGCCTGCCGGTGGAAAACTCCCTCACCCTTGCGGGCGAAGCCCCCCAACTGTCCGACCTTTGCCTGCCCGGCCTCTATCCGACGCCCGCTCCCCTCACCAGCGCGTACTGCTCCCGCACCTCCCGGTACCGCAGGAGCTCCGCGGCCACCGGATCGAGCACCCGAGCCCGGCCGCACCCCGAGGCCGCCTCCCGCAGGCGGCGCTCGGCCTCCTGGCCGTACCGCCGTGCGGGCCCGCGCGCCGCGATCCGGCAGCTCCACTCCACGAGCGGTCCGCCCACGATGCCGGCGAGCATGATCAGCACGGGCAAACCCAGGTTCGGCGCCGTCACCCCGGCGATCTGGCCGACCAGCCACAGGCCGCCGGCCACCTGAAGGATCGTCATCGCCGCCTGGACGAGGACCGCGAGCGGCCACCAGCCGGGGCGCGGGGGCCGCCCCGGGGGCAGTCCGGCCCGCGCCGCCAGCTGGTCCAGCGCCTCGGGCAGCCCCTGCGCACCGCGTACGGCGGCCTCGCGCACGGCCTGCGCCCAGGGCGCCGGCATGCCGGCGGAGGCCTGGTCGGCCACCGTGCGCACCGCGTGTTCGACACGCTGCCGCGCGGTGGCCTCCTCGTCCTGCTGGTTGCGCAGCACGAGGCGTCCGGTGGGTGCCAGGCGCCGGCTCCCGCACCACCGCCACAGCCGCAGCCAGGGCGTGCCGCAGGCCCTGTTGGCGTTGCGCAGCCAGGCCCGCTCGGCCGCCTCACCGGCGGCGGTGGCGCCCACCGCGTCCGCCAGTCGGGCGGCGAACTCCTCGCGCGCCTCCTCGCTGAGCCCGGCGCTCGACCGGGTGGCGTAGACGGGCCGCAGGCGCTGGGCGGCGGCGTCCACGTCGGCCGAGATCCGCCGCACCGCGGCTCCGCGCTCGGCCACGAACTGGCCGAGTGCCTCGCGCAGTTCGCCGACGCCGTGCCCGGTGAGCGCGGACAGCGACAGCACGGTCGTGCCCGGCTCGCCGTACTCGCCGAGGGCGATCCCGTCCTCGTCGAGCAGCCTTCGCAGGTCGTCGAGGACCTGGTCGGCGGCCTCGCCGGGCAGCCGGTCGACCTGGTTGAGGACGACGAACATGACCTCCGCGTGGCCGGACATGGGCCGCAGGTAGCGCTCGTGGAGGACGGCGTCGGCGTACTTCTCCGGGTCGACGACCCAGATGACGGCGTCGACCAGCCGCAGGATGCGATCCACGTGCTCGCGGTGCTGCACGGCCGCCGAGTCGTGGTCGGGCAGGTCGACCAGGACCAGGCCGCGCAGCTGCGGGTCGGCGTCCTGGGCCTGCACCGGACGCCTGCGCAGCCGCCCCGGGATGCCGAGCCGGTCGATGAGGCTGGCCGCGCCGTCGCTCCAGCTGCACGCGATGGGCGCCGCGGTGGTCGGCCGCCGTACGCCGGTCTCCGAGATGGCGACGCCGGCGAGGGCGTTGAACAGCTGGGACTTGCCGCTGCCGGTGGCGCCCGCGATGGCGACGACCGTGTGCTGCCCGGAGAGCCGGCGTCGCGCCGCGGCCTCGTCGAGGACACGGCCCGCCTCCGCGAGGGTGCCGCTGTCGAGCCGGGTGCGGGACAGGCCCACCAGTTCGCGCAGCGCGTCGAGCCGGGACCGCAGCGGTCCGTCGTACGCCAGCGGGGGCACGGCCGAATGCCGGGCGATCCGGGGCTCCACGGGGACGAGTTCGGCGGGGGCCGTCTCGTTGACCCGGCGCGCGATCAGCCCGTCGTCCCAGGCGCCGTCGGCCTCCGCACGGTTCGATGCGTCGTCGTCCGTCCCGCGCGCGTCGCAGTCGTCGTGCCGCACGCGCGCGTGGCCGACGCCGGCCTGCTCGGTCACCGAGGGCTCGGAGGCCGCCCCGGGGATCCGGTGGCCCTCGGCGTTGCCCGGCCTCTGCGCCTCTCCGGCCTCGGGCACCCCTTCGGCGCCGTGACCGTCCTCGGTTCCGGGGTCTGGCGCCCGGTCCCGGGCCCAGCTCTCTGAGCGCGTCTGCTCGCTGCCCGTACTCTCCTTGCTCGCCCTCGCGTCCGTCTCTCCGTCCGTGAGGACGGTGCCCTCCGTCTGATCGGTGGGTTCCGTCAGGTTCTGGTCAGTGACGGCGGTCACGGTCACCTCTCCTTCAGCAGTACGGACAGCGCGGCGATGAGTTCGGCCTGGGGCTCGGGGTGCAGGTCGAGGGCGTCGAGCGGGGCCAGACGGCGTTCGCGTTCGACGTGGATCACCCGGTCCAGGTGTTCGGTCAGCAGCCGCCCGGCGCGGTCGCGCAGCCGCAGTGCTCCGTGCGCGCCGATCCGTTCCGCGAGCCCCTCTCCCGCGGACCGCGCCCGGCGGCCTCCCAGCAGCCCGGTGGCGGCCAGGGCGGCGACGACCTCGGGGTCCGGCGCCACGCTCCGGTCCAGCCGGCCCACCTCGTCCTCGGCGTACTCCTCCAGCTCCCGCCGCCAGCGCCGTACGGCCAGCCCGATGCGGTGTTCGGCGCTCTCCGACGTGTGGTCGCGGCCATCGAGCCCCGGCACCGTGGCGGCCGGCTCGTGCCGCCAGGCCTCGTCGACGCGCTCGTCGGCGGCGGTGACGGCACACAGCAGCAGGGTGCCCAGGCTCTCCACGAGCGCGTCGAGCAGTTCCCCGGCGGAGCAGTCCAGGGGGAAGGCGCGCCATCTCTTCAGGGCGCCCCCGGCGAGCACCGCCCCGGCCTGGAGCCGTCCCCGCACGCGCGTGTGCTCGCTGTCGTAGGCCGTGTCGACGGCCGAGGTGAGTCGCAGCCCGGCCGCGTACTGGGCGGCGGCGGCACTGGCCAGCTCGGGCATCCGGGACTTCAGCGAGTCGAGCAGGCCCTGGGCGGTGCGGGTCATGACGTACTCCCGGGCCCCGGGATCCTGGGTCTGGTGGACCAGCCAGGTGCGCAGCTGCGCGACGGCGGAGGCGGGCAGCAGGCCCCCGCCCCAGGCCGACTCGGGCAGCTCGGGCACGGTGAACCGCGGCACCTCGCCCAGTCCGGCCTTGGTGAGCAGCGCCCCGTACTGGCGGGAGACCTCCGAGGCGACCTGGTGCGGCACCCGGTCCAGCACGGTCACCAGCATGGCGTCGTACTCCTTGGCCGTGCGCAGCAGGCGCCACGGGATCGCGTCGGCGTACCGGGCGGCCGTGGTGACCATGACCCAGATGTCGGCGGCACAGAGCAGCTCGGCGGCGAGGACACGGTTGTCGGCGATCAGTGAGTCGATGTCGGGCGCGTCGAGAAGAGCGAGGCCGGGGGGCAGGGTGTCGACGGTCTCCACGCGCAGCACCCGGGAGGGGGCGCTCTCCTGCGTCAGCAGGTCGTCCGCGGCCCCGGGGGAGCCCCTGGGCACCCACACGCGCGTGAGGTCCGGCAGGACGCGCATGCCACTGAACCAGTGGTGGTCCTCCGGATGGCAGACCAGCACCGGTGTCCGTGTGGTCGGCCGCAGCACGCCCGCCTCGCTGACCCGCCGTCCGACGAGCGAGTTGACGAGGGTGGACTTCCCGGCGCCCGTGGATCCCCCGACGACCGCCAGCAACGGAGCTTGGGGCCTTCTCAAGCGGGGCACCAAGTAGTCGTCGAGCTGTGCGAGCAGTTCGTCGCGGTTGACACGCGCGCGTGGAGCCCCTGCCAGGGGCAGCGGGAAGCGTGCGGCGGCGACGCGGTCGCGCAGGGCGGAGAGTGCGTCGAGCAGCTGAGGCCTTACGTCCAAGGTCACCACATGCGAAGAATGCCCAATTTTAGGGGAATTCTGAAGCATATGAGCATGTCTGCGCGCCGGTAGAACACAACGGACGGAAGGGACGACTGGGGCGCGGGCACAGCCCAGGCATAACGAGTGCACAACACCAGGTGCGCCGGACGTCAAAAGCGATGCACGATTCGTACCCGCCTGCGATTATCAGGACCGCTTCACCGAACCTCCACATTGAGCCACGGAGGCGAAGCAACCGGGACATGGATCCGGGAGCCCTATCCTTGTCCCCGGCGATGTCTCGGCTCAGCCCCACCAGGGCACCGCGACAGAGGCCACCACACCAGGCCCCCGTAGCTCAGTGGATAGAGCAGGCGCCTTCTAAGCGCTTGGCCGCAGGTTCGAGTCCTGCCGGGGGCGCCAGTCTCCGCCCTCCCTCGCGGGAGGGCTTTTCGCTGGTCAGGCCGGGTTTCACGCCGCACGACGAAGCCCCGGGCACTCCCCCGACGATCATGGGAAGGCTCCGGGGCTGTCCGGCTGTCACCGGGTTTTCGCGGGTGGCCGTGTCGAATACGTGTCGAAGTTCTCAGCCGGGACGGTCAGCCGACGTCCGGCAGCTCCGGGAGATCCCCCGCGGCTTCGAGCCGCCTCTTGAGATCAGGAAGCTGCCCCTCGACACAGCGGGCGTACGTGGCCAGAAGCACCGGGACACTGTTGCCGGCCCAGTCCGCCACCTGAGCGGGCGGTATCCCGTCGTTGAGCCACTTCGTCAGGCGTGTGTGCCGGTGGTCGTACACGCGCTTGCCCGTCGGCGACTCGAAGACGTGGGGAGCCAGCACCGCCTTGCGCGCGCCGTGCCAGGCCCGGCGGATGACTGAGCCCGCGAGGATGCCGCCGTTCTCCCCCTGAAAGAGCAGGTCACCCGGCTGGAGCAGCTCGTCCTCGATGTGCTGCCGCAGGATCCGCGTCAGAGCGGGATGCCCCGGCACGGTGCGGGTCTCCCCCTCGGCACGGCCCTTCAGATCGCGCTCTTCGTGGATCTCCCCCGTGTCGGTCCACTGCTTGCCGACCTCCGGCGTCGCAGTGTGGATCAGAAGTTCACTCCACTGGTCCTCGGTACCAGGAGCGGGCAACGTCACATCTTTCACCCGAATGGCCACTGCTTCCTCGGGACGCGGACCGCAGTAGTACAACGTGGCGAAAAAAGCGTGCAGGCGCTTGCCTCCGCGCGGCCGGCGCCGAATCCAGTCGAGGAGGGCCGCGGCCTGGTCCGGACCCATCAGGGACCGCTTGTCCACGGCGTTGGTGGTCTTGGTGGCAGCGGTCGTGTCCTTCCCCTTGGGGAGGGGGTTGTCCCGCAGGATGCGCCGCCGCATCGCATGCTTCATGGCGACGTTCAGGATCCGGCGATGCCGCTTGCGTGACCATGCGGCGGCCTGCCTGCCGTCGAGGCGCGTGTCGAGGGCTCGTAAGACCTCGTCGACCTTGTCCGGGTCCTCCCAGGCCGAGACGGGAAGCGAGTTCCGCTCCACCCACCTGAGGATGCTCTCCACGTCCCGGGGAGCCGCGCCGCGCCGGTTCGTGTTGAACGCCCATTCGCGCAGGGCGGTACGCACCGCAGCGGGTTCGAACTGGGCCGGCTTGACACGCAGGAGCGCCACGGTGGTCGCGGTCAGGGTCTTGGCGAGGTTCTTCCGGATGTTGCCGCCGAGTTGGGCCCAGCGCGCGTCCACGTACTCGACGGCGAACTTGTACCAGCTCATGGCGGCCGACTTGGAACGATGCGATACAGGCAGGCCGGTCGCGATGACGAACGCCTCGCCCTTGCCGGTCGCCGTGATGAGCTCGGAGCGGAAGCCCTCGGCAAGCGCGACAGTGCCGAACGGCTCACGCCAGCGCTTGCCCGCCACCACCCAGCGCACCGTGTAGGTGGTCTTCCGGGCGCCCTTGTACGTGAGGATCTTGTAGATCTTGACCTCGTACGTCGTCTCCATCAGGCGGCGTCCTCACGGTCGTCGAGCCAGTGTTCGAGGTCGCTCCGCCGGATCCTGAGGTCACCGTTCGGGAGCTTGATGCAACGCGGGGCACGGCGCTTCGCCCGCCAGTCGTAGAAAGTCGAGCGCGAGACGGCCAGTTCCTCGCAGACCTCCGCGAGGGTGAGCATGCTGCGTGACCGGATGGCCGTGGTCATGTCGTGCTCCCTTCGCTCAGGAGGGCGTCGCGAGCGGTCTCGCGGTTGGTCTGGAGGTCACGCGCGACGGTCGCGGCGAGGGCGGCTTCGCCCGGTGTGTGGCCGTGACCGGCGTACTGCCAGTCCGTCAGGACGAGGACCGTGTCCGGCTCCCGGTCGTCGAGGCCCAGGGCGGATGCTTCCTGGGCAGCGCGGTAGTCGGCGCGTTCCTGGCGGAGGGCGCCGAGGGTGGTGGAGTAGGTGCGCGACTTGGACGAGAAGTGCCCGCGGAAGCCGAGCATGTGCGCCCAGGCCCAGAGGCGCCGGTCCGGATACAGGGCGTCCAGGTCGCGGCACGCGGTGATGAGCCGACGGGTGTGGTCGGGGACCTGGTGGCGGTCGAGTTCGGCGAGTTCGCCGATGCGGCGGTCCAGGGTGCCGGTGTTCTCTGCGGCCTTGGTGGCGTACTTGGCCACGTACGAGGCGACGGCCTGTTCGGTGATGTCGGAGCCGTCGCCGAAGGCCTTGACCGGGCGGACGTCGAGCTGTCGACCCCATCGGAACGTCCTGGTCGGCTGGTCATCGGCTGCCGGGACCGAGACGGACGTGTACGAGTGCGCGGCGGCGGCGCGCATCGCGTCCGTGAGGAGGTCGACCGTGGCCCAGGCGGGCGGCGGAGTGCCGGGACCCTCCGGGCCGTCGAGGCGCACGACGGCATGGAAGTGCAGGGCCCCGCGCTTTTGGAACTCGGCGACTTTGCCGTACGAGACGCGAAGGTGTTCGGCGAGTTCTCGGCGGGGAAGGCCGGCACGGGCGGCGAGTTCACGGCGCAGCCGGGTGGTGAAGCGCTGCCAGAGCTGTCCGGCGTGGTTGTTGAACAGCACGGCGCCCGCGTAGTCGTAGGTGTACGGGTCGAGGGCGGTGCCCAGCTCCGGGGCGTCGGAGGCGTGCCGGGTGCCGCAGCGGCAGGTGCCGTGGTCGGGGCGGTTGTGGACCGGGCCGAACGAGGGGGCGGTGAGGGTGGCGAAGACGCGCGGGTGCTCACGGACGGCGGCGGTGATGTCGCGGCGGTCGTCCCCGGCCAGGCCGGCGCGGATCAGGTGGTAGGTGTCGCCCGCGTAGGTCCAGGCGCAAGCCGGACAGCGGGAGGCGCGACGGTTGCCGCAGGCGAGGCGGAGGCGTCGGCCCGGCTCGTTCGCGGTGGAGTAGTGATGCAGGGTCTCGCCGGTGGTCTTGTCCTTGTGGAGGATCCAGCCGGTGAGGTGGATCGGGTCGGCGCAGCCGCCGGTGCGGCGGATCTGGTCTTCCCAGCGGGCGTAGTCGGAGGCCGAGGCCACCCGGAGCACGTCCCGGAGGGTGGTGGGGTCGAGCAATGTGTCTGGCATGGGCGCGCTCGGTGTCGCGGGTGAGGCGCGGTGGGCCATGCTGGGGGTTCCTTCCGGTTGCGAGATCGGACAGGGACGGCGCCCGGGCGGCGGATGCTTGGCGGTATCGAGGCCGCCCGGGAGCCGGTCAGCGTCGCTTGGCGTCGGACGCGAGCAGGGAGCGCAGGACGACCGCGCAGACGGCGACCGAGGCGCCGGTGATGGCGACCACCAGGAGCAGGGAGACCAGGACGGCGCCGAGGACCAGGACGACGGCCGTGCCACCGCCGACGAGGGCCAGCGCGATGCCGGTCGTGAACTGGACGACCGGGCGGGACGACGCGGCGGCGACGGGCACCGGCGGCGGGACCGGGGTGCCCGGGGTGATGCTGGTCGGCTCGACGACCGTGGGCAGGGTGGCCGGGCCGGTGGGCTGCGGCATGACCGGGAGCTTGGGCCGGAACATGGGCGGATCTCCTTTCGCGGGCGGGTTACCTGACAGCGGTGTCGATGACGGGGGCCAGGAGGCTGTCGGCGAGGAGGTAGCCGCCGAGGAGCAGCACGGCGATGAGCCACCAGGGCGGGCGGATGAGCTTGACGCCGAGGTAACCGACGGCCAGCAGGGCGAACCAGAGGGGGACGTCCATGGGCTGTGTCTCCTAGCGGACGGCGCAGCGGTGGGTGCGGGCGGCGAGCTGGGCGGCGGTGTGGCTCGAGTAGTCGGCGGACCAGCCGCAGCGGTCGGCGGTGCAGACGGCGGCGTGCGTCGTCCTGCCGTTGCGGTCGCGGTGGGTGCCGATCTGCACGGGGCCGATCCGCATCACGGACTGGAAGTTGTCGCGGGTGGGCATCGCGGGTGTCTCCTTCCTGGTCAGGCGAGGTGGGCGGCGATGGCGTCGGCGAGGTGCGGCGGGACGCCGAGGCGGGAGCACAGGGCGTCGGGGTCGATCGGGGATCCGGTACGCGTGCGGTGCTCGTCGGCGACCTTGCGGGCGTGGTCGACCAGCACGGCCGGGACCGGAGGAGCAGGCACCGGTGCGGAGGAGGGGTGGGCTTCCTGGGCTGCTGCGGTGTCGGGCACGGGCAGGGCTTCCGTGACCGTCGCGCGTTCGGCGTCCGGTACCGGCTGCTCGGCGGGGGGCCCGGCGGCCCGCGTGTCCGCGACGGGTGCCGGCGGAACCGGCTCCGACTCCGCAGCCGACGAGTGAGCGAGGAGCGTTCCACCGAGGAAGGCGACTGCGGGCCATCCGGCGATGCCGAGGCGGAGCAGGGCGGGCGGGTCGGTGAGGTCGAGGAACCCGGCGGTGGCGACGTTGGCACCGAGCGAGGCGAACAGCGCGACGACGAACCAGCACCAGGCCAGCCGGGACGGGCCCTCACTGCGCAGGCGCCGCCAGGCCGCGACCAGGAGCAGGTCGACACTGACCGGGTAGGCCCACGCCTTCCAGCCGTTCTGTCCGGCAGCCGCGGCGAGGTCGTGCAGGTGGGCGAAGGACAGGGCACCGGCGATCACGGCCTGAACCAGGACCGCGTCGACCCGGAGGCCGTGGCGGGCGCCCATCAGGAGCCACCCGGGTAGTCGGGGCCGCCGTCAGGGTCGTAGTCGGACAGGAACGTGCCGAGCGGCGGGTCGGGCAGCGAGACGGCCAGGGACGAGCTGACGGCTTCCACGAAGTCGAGGTCGGCGCCGGCCATGTCGGCGTACAAGGCGAGTTGGCCGAGCAGGAGCACGGTCCGGGCGAAGTCCTCGCAGGTCGGGCACATGGCGGGTTCTCCCTTCTTTGGGCATGGCGGGGGTAGGGACCTGGCGCGAAGGCGGTCACGCCGACCGGTGAGGATCGGAGAGATCAGGCAGCGGCCGAGAAGGGCTTGACCAGCGGCACGGGCACGGCATCGGAGCCGAAGGCGGGCCGGAAGGGGGCCAGTTCGGGCAAGTCCGGGGTCTGGTCGGCGTGCCGGTTGCAGATGTTCACGGCTTGGCGGAGCGAGGTGTGCGGGGCGCGGATGCGGTGCCATCCTCCGGAGGAGTCGCCCGCGATGGCGAGCCCTCGCGTCTCGGCCGGGATCTGGATGGCGGCGAGAACGGCGTCCGGGGAGATGTCGCCGAAAGCCATGTTGGCGGATGTCTCGTCGTTGACGCGGTGGGCGGTACGGCTGGTGAGTTGGGCGCGGAGCATCGTGATGCCCTTACCGAGTTCGGAGCCGAAGCGCTGCCCGCAGATCTCGAGGTAAATGCCGGCCGCGCGGCCGAGTTGGGCGAGGCGGACCAGGGCGGTGATGACGCGGTCCCGGCGCCTCTCCTCCTCCTTGGTGGCGTACAGGGCGAGTTCGGCGACCTCGTCGACCAGGACCACGACCGGGACCGGACGCACGTCTGCTGGCAAATCCCAGATGTCGGCGGCGATCTCCGCATCCGGCACGTCAGCGGTAATCCGTTGCTGAGCCCGGATGAGCTGATAGACGCGTTCCATCCGGGCCACGAGCGCATCGAGTACTTCGGCGGCGGTGTCGGGGTCGTCGGCCAGTGCGGAGAACCGGCGGGCCAGCGGGAACAGTTCGACCCCCTGCTTGCAGTCGATGCCGACGAGGGCGACGTCCATCGGTGCGAGTCCGGCGACCAGGTTGCGTTGGTAGACGGACTTGCCGGACTCCGTGGCCCCGAGGGTGAGGGCATGGGGAATCGCCCGGTAGTCGCGGTAGTGCACCGAACCGTCCTGCCGCAGGGCGACCGGCACCCGCATCGGCCGGGTATCGGTCTCGGTCGGCATCTGCACCCGCTTGAGCACGTCGTAGCCGGTCATCCGCACCTCTACGACACCGGAGCGCAGCTCACGCGAGGTCACGCCGTACATCGAGAACGAGTGCCGGAGCCGGTCCGAGGCGGCGGCGATGTCGAAGGCGTCCTGCCCGGGGCGGAGCTTGAGCCGCAGCACCAGGCCGGTACGAGTCGGCCGTAGCCGCAGGATGCGCGGCGGGCGGGACTCCGGTATCGGCCGATTGGTGGCACGGGCGAGGGCGAGCCGCCACCGCGCTGGCGGGACGGTCAGTCCGCAGGCGTCCATGACGGAGCCGTACCGGACCAGGACCCGCACCACGGCCAGCGTGACCCCGAAGGTCAACCAGTACCAGGCGGGTCGCCGCCACCGCAGGAGTCCTACGGCGGCGGTGACCAGCACCAGGGCGACCGTGAAGCCGGTCATGATCAGGCCGCCTCGGGGCTTGCGGCGACGTCGGCGAGCGAGGTGACCGCGACCGCACGGAACGCGATGCCGTGCCGCTTCTGGCCGTTGAAGTCGTTCTCCCAGGGCCGGGCGATCAGGCCGGTGAGCGCGACCGGCGTACCCATGGACAGCTCGCCGCTGATCCCGGGCTCCGGGACCGTGATGGAAAGAATCTCCACCTCCTGGTTAGCCGCGAACATCACGTCGACCGTCATCAACTTCGCTCCGGTCTCGGTGTCGGTGGCGATCTCGCCGGTACGGCGGTCACGCACCTTGACCTGCGGGGACTTGGCGACCATCACGATCGCGCCGGAGGTGTCGACGGGAATCTGACGCACGGAAACCACTCCTCTACAGATGCAGGACTTCGTCACTCATGTATAGGAGCAACATGAAGAAGAGTGCCCGACTCCTATACATGAGTCAACCCGCCACGAAGAAGAACCCGTGACGGGCTGCGGGAAGTTGAGGGTGTGTCAGTCGGCGGCAGGGATCCGGTACTCGAAAACGAACTGGTCAGCGGCCATGAGGGTGTCGCACACCTCGACCACGAGACCCGCGGTCGTACGAGCCTCCCGGATCAGGTGGACCACGGGCGCCCCCGGGCTCAACGCCAGCTCCGATGCCTCCGCCTTGGAGGCCGGCCGCGCTTGGAACGTCTCCACGAACTCCGCGAACTCATGCCCATGGTCTTCGAGTCGGGCGTAGATGCCGCCGCCGCCGGGATTCTCGGCGAACAACTCCGGGATCTCCTTCACGACGTTCCAGGGGAGGTAGGACGTGGCGGTCTCGACCGGGGTGCCGTTGCGGAAGTAGAGGCGGCGGCGGGCAAGCACCTGTGTGCCGGCGGGGACGCCCAGACGCTCGGCGGCGTCCTCGGGCGCCTCCACGGGACCGATGTAGAGGACGCTGACCTTGGCGGTGGCGCCGGACTGCGTGGACTCCGCAAGGTAGGCCGCTTTCCCTCCCTGCCGGAGCGAACGCCGGAAGCGATCGGAGGAGCGGTGCCGCACGGGAGGCCGGTTCTTCACGATCGAGCCCTTGCCGTGCCGGGTCTCAACCAGCCCGCTCGCCCGCACCTCGACCATGGCCTTACGGATCGTCCCGCCGGACACGCCGTAGCGCTCCACCAGCTCGGACTCGCTCGGCACCATGTCGCCGGGCTTCAGGACACCCGCCCGGATCTGCTGCATGATCTCGTCCGCGATCTGCACGTACCGAGGCCCGGAACCGACCCCTCCAGCCGCAGTTCCCATAGTCCTTCTCTGCCTCCTATGCTCCTCTACATGAGTCAACCACAGGAAGCGGCACCGTCTCCCCTGCACTCCGTATCCGTGGCCGGAGTGGTAGTGCGCGAGGACGGCCGCCTCCTGGCGATCCGCCGAGCCGACAACGGCACCTGGGAACTCCCCGGCGGCATCCTCGAACTCGACGAGACCCCCGAGGCCGGCGTGGCCCGCGAGGTCCTGGAGGAGACCGGCATCCACGTCGAGGTGGACGAACTCACCGGCGTCTACAAGAACATGACCCGCGGCGTCGTCGCCCTGGTCTTCCGCTGCAAGCCCTCCGGCGGCACCGAACGCACCTCAGGCGAGTCCACGGCCGTCTCCTGGCTCACGCCCGACGAGGTCAGCGAGCGCATGACAGAGGCCTTCGCGGTCAGGCTCTTGGACGCACTGGACGGCAACGGCCCCCACGTACGCAGCCACGACGGCAGGCAGTTGCTCACCCGATGACAGAAGCGGACAGCGCACGTCGGCAACCGAGGCACCTCACAGAACTGTCCAGCGTCCATGAGTTCCTCGATGAGATTCGCCTCCGCCCCGGTATGTGGCTACGCGGCGGCTCACTCCAGCACTTGGACTCCATGCTCATCGGCTACCGAGCCGCGATGGCTGTGCACGGTGCCGAGGAAGACTTCGCCTTCTGGCGCCCCGACACTCAGGGACCCTTCGCCGAGTGGCTGTGGCAGCGCCTCGGCCGTCACAGCTCCCTTGGCTGGGCGGTCGAGATCGAACGTGAGGCAGAAAAGGCGGGCGTACCTGCGGTCGAGCTGTTCTTCAGCCTGTTCGACGAGTACCGACGACGGGCCCATCTGGCCGAGGGATAAGACTTTCCCTACTTCATCAAGGCGGCTCGCTCCGCTCCCCGCGCGCGGCCCGGCCCCCGGCCGGGCCTGCGCTCCTGTCTCCGCCCCGCTCCAGCCCGGCCGGCGACCGTACCGCGCGCATAGCAATCAACCACCTGATGCCAGAGAAGGGGTACGTCGTGGCTGGGGCGGTCGGCTCCACGGCTTTAGCCACCTCCCCGGTCCGGGTCCCGCGTCGAGCAAGACCAGGGGGCCACTCGTGCACATTGCGGGCAGGTCCAAAGCCTGCCCGAGTTGCCAACCAGCGTACGGCCCCCTGGTCATGCTCGACCCCAGACCGGGCAGGCCACCGGCCAAACCCGTTCCACCGACCTGTTCACCGCTGCTACGCCTCGAAGAAACTTCGGAAAATGAAGTCAAATTCGCACTCGTCGGGATTTTCTCGCGAAAGGGCATATCTGACATCAACTGCTGTTCGATATCCGTCACAGAAGGCCTGCGCCGCTGTCAACTTATCGCCCACGATAGACTCAGGATAGTAGTCCTCAATCGCGCCACGCTCAAGCACGTAAATTTTCTCTTCGCGCAATGAAGAAATCAGAACCTCTTTCGCCTCCACAATTTCGCTACTGGGCGGATCCTTAAGAAGGCTCGTTCGCAGGTCACGGGTAACGGCACGCGTGAAGAAGTCTTCCACTTTTTGCTGCACGTTAGACCATTCACACTCCCCCTCCATGTGCAGCTCCCAAGTCAGTTTCGCGTCTCGCCAAAGTTCCTTCATTGCTGGAGCATCGCGCAGCTTACGAGCCTGGTTATTAGACAATTCTCCAGCCTCTGGCGTCGCCTCGGCGATGGCAGTACCAATCAGTTGCATTAGATGACGCTGCTTCTCTACACAGCCCTCACTAGCGCCCAGCTTATTGAAGCCCTCCGAGATCGCGTCAAGGTCAGCAAGAACAGCCACCGAGACACCGAAGCGCTTAAAGAACTCTCGATACCTGGCAATACTCGACTTGCCATTAACGCGGGCAATAGCCACAGACCTCTTGTCGAAATCCCAGTCTACATTTAGCGTGCGAGCGACATGAGGCATCAAGATGTGGTCACTGTCACCTTCGACAAGAAGTACTCTGTCAGAGAAAAACGCGGCATCGTTGTTCTCTTGACGAATCATCTGGAATTGATCTTTCGCCCTGAGATGTGACAAGTCCACCGGGTAAGCCACAGCTGCCGGCGGAGTCACAGTTCGATCCTTCGCAACCTTGATAAAGGTGCCAGTCGCCTGCGGGCTTTAAAAAGCAGTGGAATGAGTGCTCACGAGGACATGATTGTCTTGCGCGAAGATGCGCAGGGCCTCGAACAGTTGGCGTTGAGCCCGCGGATGCAGGAAAAGCTCAGGCTCCTCAAACAAGAGCAGGTACGGGCGCGGCTTGGCTTCTGAAGAGTCGCTACGCAGGGAGGTTCGCAATTCCGCGTAGGACCTCAAGATAGCGAAGGTCACAGACCTGCGAAGACCATCTCCCTTGCTCTTGAAGGCTCCGCGCACTCCGTCGTCAACTGTGATCGTTGCATTCGCCAGCACGCTTCGAAGGTCAGGGGGAGGGATTTCGATGCTGACTGCAGTGTCGGGAAAGGCGGCTTGAAGGTTCCCTTGTACCAATCCTTCGATCTGTCGAACCTCATCAAGCCGTTCATCGACGACTCCACCATCTGGCAGCATTTCTGCGTTCAGGTAACTACGGAGCTGACCAAATAGCGCATCAACGTCTGAAAGCTGTGGCTTGATCTGCTCGAATAGAATACTTAGCAATTTCCCAAAGGAAGCACTTTCGGAGGTTTTCAGGTCATCGGAAAGCTCTTTAACTGCCGGAATATAGATCACTTCAGGCAGAAGCGCTTGAATGGACCTTTCCATGCCGGTAGGAAGATCTACATCCCCCTTTGTCCGCTCGGCAGGTGGGAGATTGGCGGCCAGCCCAGCGATCGCATCTTTTACCTCCTTCTGGGTCGGCCTATGAGAAATAATCTCACGCAACTCGGGAAAAGCGTATAGCGCACTTTCCCGCAGCTCATCTCCTCGCTTTCCAGCCACAAGCTCCAGCACGGAAGAGGGCCAGTAGCGCCTATCGGCCGGAATGTCGTCAACCTGGCGCAGGACCCCTTTACCGGGCCCCTGGTAGACGCGTGAAAGTACTAGCTTGCCGCCCTCCGCTACTTTTTCGATTCGCCCGCGATGCTCCTCCGCGAGGCGCGCAAGGTCTTCGTCTTTAATTTCCTCGAAGGTAACCTCGACACGCAGGCTGCTGCGCGCATCATAGAAATCAGAGTCTTTGAGGGTAGGGCCGCCGAAGAAGATATCGAGCGATTGTAGAATCGATGACTTTCCAGCATTGTTCTCGCCGATGATGCAACCGAACTGAGAGACTGGGATCTGCACATCTCGGAGTCCGCGATAGTTCTGGACATGTACATGCGAGATCCGCATTGCTGTGCCTCTCATGGATCAGGGTTGCCGGCACCGCCGAGATGGGCAGGCTAGTGAGCTGACTAGCGTAGGCGCATGAGGCTCATGTGGGTGGTGTTTTCGGTGAGTTGACCTCAGCCATCGAGCGCACTCCCGTCAGTAGCTCTGCGAGGGCGAGACTGGAGCGTGCCCACGCACGCGCTATTCCCCCACGCTACAAAGCCATCTATCGTCGCGATCACGCAGCCGGGGGGCATGGCCGCAGAGGCGACGAACTGGCAGAAGGAACAGCCCCTTACATCGGCTCCCTGCACCAGGGCCACCACCTGGCCACCAGCCGCCGCACCACCGGCTGGCCCGACAGCGCCGCCACCCTCCCCCTGGGTAACCTCAGCACCGACGACGCCACCACCCTGCTGTGCCGATTGGTGTTCAAGGACACCGAACCCACACCACAGCAGAGAGTGAACGCCCGCGCGCTCGTTGCTGATCTAGGGTGCCTGCCGCTGGCGGTCAAACAGGTCGGCGCCTACCTCGCCCAGAACCGAGGGGTCAGCCTGGACGCTTGACGGCCAGGGCGTGGGTCCGCGAGGCCGAGTGGGAGCAGGGGCCCGGCAGGCGGCGGCGAAGGCCCGCGCCGAAGCCGAGGCCGCGCAGGCCGCCGCCATCCCGGCCGCGCCCGTGGCGCCGGTCATGGTGCCCGCGCCCCGCCCGGTCCAGGAGCAGGAGCTCGTCTTCGAGGACCTGACCCGCGAGCAGGTCCGCGACTGGCGGGTGCGCACGATGAAAAACCCGCAGCTGGTGTTCGACCACATCGACCGGTATGGCGAGTCGTCGGCCCGGCACCTGTTCACCGGGCGTCTGGTGGACCAGGTGCCGTGCCTGGCTGGCCTCGGGCACCTGAACCTCGGCTACATCCCGTGGGGGTAGGCATGAGCGGTGGCGAGTTGTCAGGCTCCGGCCGCATCTGCGCAAAACAGCAGGCCCGGCAGAACTCTTATCGGGAAACGATCGCCGCCATCACCGTGGCCAACACGCCAACACCCGTCAGGCCAACAGTCAGCGGCTTGCCCCAGGCCGGGTGGCGGTGCACCAGGTAGGTGAGGCCGCCGAAGACGATGGTGGTGACCAGGACGAGCAGCAGCGCGACAAGCTGAACCAGGGTGGACATCGGTAGATGCAGTCCTTCTCTCCGGGTGATCGGTGACACCTCATGACCTCATGCCGGGGGCGTCTTGATCAGGGCAACTTCGCGGGGTTGTATGCCCCTATGCCGCGCACGCCGCCTTCAGGAGCCGACGCCGAGCTCATCCAGGCCTTGGCCGAGCGGGGCATCCACGTGTCGGCCTACCAGTTGGAGCGCTGGCGAGCGGCTGGTCATCTGCCGCGCCACCCCCGGCGCAGTCTGGGGCGAGGCCGTGGCACCCGTTCCTACTTGTTGCCTGCCACGGTGAACCAGGGCGAGGCACTGGCACGCGCCTCACAGCAGGGCCGGGCTCCACGAACTGCGGTTGCCGGGGCTCTGTTCCAGGGATTGCGTGCTGGTTCCCCCTCCGCGCTACGAGCCGTGATCATCGAACACCTGCAGCGCACCGCGGCAGTGTTGGGTGCAGATATCGAGCGGTCACCGGTGGAGTGTGACCTGAGCGACGAGGCATGGGATTTGAAGGTTGAATCGGCTCTAAAGATGGCAGAGCGACGTGCACGGCATGCGAAGGAGCCGCTCCAAATGCACAACCTTCTGCTGGACCTAGCGGCGGAGATGGGTCTGAATGTGGATAGCGTTCCACGGATGCCGGATTGGCGGCAGGTCCGGCCCCTGATGAGCATGATCTTGCGGGTCGAGGCCATGGGACCCGATGCGGTGGGGTTGGACGAAGTAGCCGAAGCGGTAGGTGCTGGCCTTGAGCTGCCGGAGGCACTCATCGAGGACATCAAGCGCTCGATGGCCGCTGACCAAGTGGAAAAGCTTCTACGTGGGGAAGCTGCCGATCCGCTGAGAACTGTCGATGTCAAGACGAAGATCGCGGCGGTGGAAGCAGCGACCGATCGAAAGTTGATGGAAACAACTGCTGCGGTGGCCCTTACGGCCGACTACCAGATGCTGGCTGTTCTGGGCATCCTGGTCCACCTCGACCCGCTAGAGGGAATGCCGCTCACCATGCAGCCTGAGAGCCTTCTGCGGATGCTGCAGCACCCGACCTGGGTATTGTGGGGGCAGTTTATAACCCCGGGCGTGCGCAACCGGGAACGCGAAATGGCTGTTATGGTTGCAAATGCGCTTCAACCTCGTGCATACGTAAATGTCCAGATGTTACGGAACTATTCACGGTTTCTGCGCGTGGAACTGGGTCTTTCCGACGAGGACGTCCTTGACACTTTCCCAGACCCCATGACATAGCCGGAGCCAGGCCGTGCCCCGCCCCGTCCCAACCGTGGGGGAGGCTGGCGGCAGCTGCGCGGTGGAAGAGGTCACGGCGCCGGCGGCTGGCTGGAGGGCGCGGCCTGGTCGGCGGGCTGATCCAACTGCTGTTGGCGGCGCCGCTGCTCGTTGCGGTGGTCCTCGACGCGCTGGGTGAACAGCTTCAACGCCTCGACTTCCCTGTCCTCGCCGAACTCGCTGTAGGGGCCGATGCCGAGGGTGACGGCGTTGGCCTCCTGTTCGATAGCGTCGGCGGTCTGCTGGAGGAAGTAGCTGCGTTCGCGGAACTTGTAGTAGCCGGTGAACATCGCGGCCACCGTAATGGCGAAACTGATCCCGGTCAGGGTGACGCTTTGCCAGGTCAGCTCCTTGCCGGTGTCTAGAGCCGCGATCGTGGTCGTGGAGGCGGAGCCGATCATGATGAGGGACTGCAGGCTGTTGTGGATCCGCCGGTACTTGCGGCTGTCCGCCTGGTACTTCTCGATCGCGGTGGCGACTTCCTCGCGGTAGAGGTCGCGTCGGTCGTCCAGGGCAGGGCGCCGGTCCACCTTCTGCTGCCACAAGGACTCCTGCGCGGAGATGAGCTGTGCCTCCAGGCGCTGGAGGGTGGGCAGGCCCCGCCCAGCGAGGTGCACGCCGACCAGCGCCACCAGGGACATCAGGAGCAGGCTGCCGCAGATGAGATCGCCCAGGACGAACCGCGCCGGGGTGCCCGCGGTCAGCCAGGTGATGCCCGTGCCGATGACGGCGGTGAGCAAGGACAGCCAACTGACCGCCCATCCGGCGCGCCAGATACGGTCCAGCCGCCGGCGCCGGGCGAGCTTCTCCTGTGCGTCGATGACGAGGTTGGTGGTCACCACGTAGATCCGTTCGTCGGCGTCCCGCTGGCGGGCGAGGACCAGTTCGTTCGCGTCCTGGATTCGGCGGGGCGCGTCGTCGTCGAAGTCCCGGGCCATGGGCTCAGCGGGTGAACGCTTCGGTCAGGCTGATGCGGTAGCCGTCCTCTTCCATCAACAGGACGGTGATGCCGAACGGGTCGGGGCGGTCCAGCTCAATGGAGGTGAAGGAGAAGTTCACCGTGGCCTGGATCGGTGGCACCAGCTCGCCGTCGGGCTGCGACGCGCGGGCCGTCCTCCAGTCAGGGGCGACCGATGCCCAGCCCTTGGGGCTGCGGGACAGGAGCTGCTCGCTGTAAGGGAACTGGTGCAGGACGTGGCCGTCGCGGATGGCGAGCACCATGTTCAGGCACGGCGCTGGGCTGGCGATCGGCAGCTCGCACGCGGTGGCGACGTCGTGAGTCCCCCAGGCGAGTACCGCCTCGTCTACGCTGGCCGCCGCGTCGATGTTCGCGAGTTCCGCGATCCCAGCGAGCGCGTCCTGGCCAGCCTTGATAGCCCGGACCCAGAACAGCCCGACCAGCTCGCCACGCACCAGCGGCATCATGAGTGGGCGCGGCACGGCTCCCTCGGCCAGCGAGGCGGTGTACGCCTCCTTCGCGACACCGACTAGTCCGTCCCAAATCCGTGCTTCCACGGGAGCCCCCCTGCCGTCTCCGATCCGATCATCGCACCCTGCCATGGGGTTCGAGGCCGTGTCAGCGGGATGATCAGCCAGCGTGCGGTGGGGGAGGAGCCGGATTCAGGCAGTGGCCGGCTGGGTGCCAGTGCCATGTGCTGCCGATCCCACTCCGGGATGGAGCAGGATTGCAGGATCGGCGAAGCCGCTGAATGATCACCCCGGCTCCGGACACCGGCAGCAGTCCAGCGCGCGGACAACGACGCGTTGTCATCTCTATCGCCTCCTCCAGTCAGTCTGTCCTCCTTGGCTGAGGCCGTTGCTGGACAACCAGCGAGATCGATGGCACGTCCGGCGGGAGCGCCCATTCGGTGACGTGCAGGCCCGCCAGCTCAATCAGTTCCTCCGGGACTCCCAGCATGTGGAGCGGGGTTCGGCTGTGACGAGTCAGCCAGGCCCGGCGCCGTTGCTGTTCCACCGGGTGAAGCTGCGCCCACACATCGACCATCACACCCGGCGGCACACTCGGCACAGGGCGGGTGCGGCGCCGCACGTAGGGCAGGTTGTCCACGTCGTCGGCGAGCGCGACCAGGCACCAGGCAGCTTCGTAGGCCAGAGTGGGTCCGTGGGCGGCCTGTAGCCGACGGGTGCGCCACTGCCAGCGTGGGGCCAGCAACCAGCGGACCGTCGTCAGCGATACGGCCCGCTCCCGGAAACGTTCGGAGCCTTCTTGACCGCCGCTCATTGCGCTGAGCGCTCGTCGTGTGAGGTGCTCTGCTCCAGCTGGATCTCGCGTTTACGCTGTTCTTCTTTGATCTTTTCGACCGTCCCGGCGTAGAGAATGAGCCGAGGAGTCTCCTCCAACCCTTCATAGTCACCGAGCTGGAACCCGCTGGCGTTGTAATTCTTCTCGATGTCGTCTGCTGTCGACTGCGAGGTGGTGCCACGCTCTCGAAACTTGAAGTATCCGGTGACTCCGGCGGAGATGCCGACCAGTGCGCTTAAGGATGAGGTGGCGATTGATAGGGCTGCATTGGATCCCTCATTCATCGCCGTGAGGGTGGATACCACGATCGACCCGGTGATAATGAGCAGCTGGAATGAGTTGTGCACGCGCCTGTTGCGACTCGCCTGTGCCCGGTAGGAGGCGATGACATCGAGCGAGGCCTCCCGATAGACACGCAGGCCCGAGGTCGTGTCGAGAGGAAGCTGAGCGGCCGCCGTCTGACGTTCCTGTAACGCATCACGGAAAGCAGTCGTCTTTGCGGCCAGGGTTTTATGGTTTTTATACAGCCAGCATGCGCACGCAATCCATAAGATGTTGAAGATGATCAGGGTAAGCCATCGGGTGACCCCACCGTTTGCCTTCCACAAGCCGACGATGACGGTGTACCCGAGTATTCCCGTCAGGGTTAACGAACCTAACAGGATCAGCCAACCGATCCTCTGGAGCGCCTTAGCCGCCCTCAGGTCCGCTTCTTTCAGGCTGAATGTAGCGAACTTTTCTCTGTACACCTCATGTGGATCAGACGTCAAGAGACCCCCCGGGTGATCGAAACTCAGAAGGTAGTGGGCGTGGTGAAGGGGCCGCAATAGCGCCTTGTGATTGGCGTGGTCTATGCGGCCTCAGTTATGTAGAGAAACGCATGAGGTTCATGAGTTTAAAGAGGGTGAAGATCGAACGGAGATCGCCTGTGGCAGTAGCAGCCAGCTCCTGGGACAGGCCATCCCCCTGCTGGAGGCCACTCTCGCCCAGTGCGAGCAGGTCCTGGGCGACACGCACCGCCAAGCCCTGGTCAGCCGCAACAACCTTGCCGCCGCGTACGCGTCGGCCGGGGACCTCGGACGGGCCATCCCCCTCTTCGAGCAGACTCTGACCGACCGCGTCCGGGTGCTGGGGGAGGGCCACCCCGACACCCTGATCTCCCGCAACAACATCGCCAACGCCCGTCAAAAACGTCAGCGACCGAGCCTGCATCTCAAGAGCCGCACACGGCTGATTGAACAGCCCGAGAACCATCAATGATCTACGCGCCGAGAGTTCGGGACGAAGAGGTCGTGCCAGAACCGTGCCAGATCGTGCGGGGAACCACAGGGAACGGCGGGGACCAGGTCGCCGGCCAGTCAGGCCCCGTAGCTGCTCCACCACAGGTCAGCCCAGCGACCGCCCGTAGATAACCCAAGCTTCCCAAGCTGAGGGCTCAGGCATCGTCGTCACGGGACAGCCGTCGCGGCTTGCTCTGGTCGACGGACTGGCAGCGTGGCCGAGGCCGGCGGGGGTGCAGCGAGGCATACGCGTGCGTGGTGGGTCGGCGCACCCACTGTCGTGGCTCACTGTCGTCGGCTGAGGTTCAGACGGGGCCCATCGAGGGGTCGGCCGCCAGTCCAGTGCGGCAGAGGCTGGGCCGTCCCTGGGCCGTAACGAGGTCACCCGACGTCAACCGACAACGACAGAAGCCCACGGCATCTGAGCAGCTCAGAGCCGTGGGCTTCGTCCGTCCCGCTGGTCAGCGAGACCCGTGATCAGTAGACCGGCTACTGGACGGATGAAGCGCTGAGATACTGCTGGACAGACCCTAGGAACTCGTTGAGCTGCAAGTTTTCCATCTCGTGAAGCTTCCGCCCCAAAACCTCCGGTACCCAGGTTTTCTTGTTTCCGATTCCAGGATGCCACCGTTCAAGAACTCCGACCGGAACCACAAAAATTCCTGCCTCGGAAAGAGTCGCGATAACTCGCTGCATAGAGGCTGATGGTTCGCCTTGTGGTACCGCCGAGATACCGCCGGTTTTTACCTGCTCCCATCCTGAGACATGCTTGATGGACTGGGCTACTATCCTTCTCGCCTCATCACTCAGTGCATCCTTATCGCCAAGGTGCGAGAGACTGGAGACAGCATCCATAAGATCTCTCATCACGGGTGGTTTCCGTAGCTGCGTGATCGCCGATTGAAGGGTGCGTAGATTCTTTTCCATCTCGGTGAACAGGTCGCCCCCTGACGAAAGGCATTCCCGTACAATCCTTGCATCATCCAGAAAATCAATGTCAACAATCGCAGCGCTCGGAACACCGAATCGGCGAGCTTCGGTTAGCGCGCGCCCAATTCTAGCCTTCCCGTTAACGTGCATGAATAGAAGGTCTCGCACGGGGACGTTGTGTAGACGCTTGTCGATGTAGGCTTGATAATAAGTGCAATCAGAATCTCCTTCACAAATAATAATGCCCTCATGGAACAACCCGTTCAAGATGCCCGAATAGCGCAAGAAAGGGTCGGCCCAAACTCCACGCACTTCCTCGGGGCTGACCTCAGTAAACTTGTTCCCCTTGCCCTTCCGGGTAATCCTCACAATTTTCACCGGGGTGTCTCTATTTTCTAGGATTCCGATGAGTACGTCGATGCTGTGGGTTGCAATAACGATCTGAATATTGTCAGGGCTGTGCTCGGCCAAGTAGCGGCCTAGGAGTCGAGCTTGAGGGGGATGCAAGAAAGCTTCCGGTTCATCGATGAAGATCATCGTGCCGGCTGGGGTGATGGCGTTTACGAGTAGCCCCATGAACGCGCGAACGCCGTCGCCTTGATTGGCCACTGGCTCGAATGAGCGGAACTGCTCTAGAAGCTCTTCGCTGACCGGGTAGCCGACGTCCTCAATCGTGGGCTTACCTGCAAGCAATTCCAGCTGCTGTTCATGTCGATTTATGCACACGGGGAACCCGAATGCTTGCTCCGCCAGGCGTGAAATGCGATCTTCTACCTGCAAATCCTGAACCATCTTTTGGAGGGTTCCGCGCGGTACGCCGTATGTAATGCTCGGCTTTGAACTGGAAAGCGGCATGCTTAGGCGGCTTCCGGTGTCGTGCAGATTGGCAAAGAAAGAAACCATAGATCCTAGTTCAGGCTGATGTTCCCAATGAGCAAAAGAACTGACGGGTATGCGTGTTTCTGATTCGTGGACGTTGTCACTGAAAAAGAAGTCACCCTCGTTATTTGAAAGGCGCAAACGGCGACTGTCGAGCCATGAAACAACATCCTCTCCCGTGCCCGTCTTGTGAATCTCGGCGTCGACGACAATGGCCCGACTCTCGGACATGCGGCCCCTCGCCGCTTCATACAACTCCCTAAGGAATCTAGATTTTCCTGAGTTGTTTGGTCCGACGATCACTGTCACGCCTTTTTGTGGCAGCTCAAGCGTTTGCCCGCTCATGAGATGAGCCTTGGAGATTGAACATTCGATCGACACAGGCACCTCCGCGAAGACTGTGAAGCTCATGTTGAGTCATGGACCCGGCTCTGTGCACTGGGTTTGACGGAACTCAGCGTCTCCGCTGCGCGCGGTGTCTGCGCGCTCAGCAAGATGTGCCCTGACAGCCCTCGTGGAGGCCACAGCGGGTACGGCCCGTCTAGCAAATGGCAGCTCGCCAGGCATGTCACCCGACCTCATGCCTGACGAGAATGGCGTCCGGCAGGTTCGGTGCCTGCCGCGCGGCTGCCTCCCGTGAAAGTCCGGGACGACAGAAGCCCACGGCATCTGAACTGGTCAGAGCCGTGGGCTTCTTCAGGCTCGCTGGTCAGCGGGACCGTTGATCAGTAGACCGGCAAGTCAAGCCGCACGAACAGGAGCGGCGGTCATCGCAGGCGGCCGCCTCGGCTGGTCGCTACTCGGAGCGTGTCCCCCAAGACTTCAGCCAAGCCGACTGCCAGTACTCGTAGTTCCTCCGGCTCCGCGTCCGAGTCGTCGAGTACCTTTTGCGCCTGCTTCAGCAGTTCGGCAGCCATGCCGAGTTGGACCGATTCGATGTTGTCCGCCAGGCGGGACATGTAGCCGTCTCTGTCGTCGGTGCTCAGGTAGCAGGGTTTGCCCTCCGGTCCCGACCACGGGAGGAGGCGCAGTTCGTTCGGTGCCGTCATCCTTGCGCCTGCCTCTCATCGGTCACGTGGTGGATGGTGAAGACCGCGTCGGCGCGATCCCCGGGGAACACCAGGAGCGCGGCTTCGATGACCCGTCCGGTGGAGTCCGTCGCGACGCGTGTGATCGCGAGGACAGCCGCTGCGGTGCTGGTCCGGAGGGTCGATGCTTCGTCCGATGTCGGTGGGCGGGCACTCACCGTCTCCCGGACAGCGGCCGGCGGCGGGCCGAGGACGGCGAATCTCGTGACCGCCTCCTGGTACGAGGATTCGTCGTCGAACACTCCGGCCGGTGCCAGGTCGCGCGGGATGTAGATGCGGGCCAGTCCGTGCGGCGACTCTCCCTCGTGGCTGACGCAGAAGAACTCGGCGAGGGAGCTGCCTGTGGGCACCTTCAGCAAGGTCGTCAGATGCCCGTCTGCCTGAACCGTAGTGCTGCGAACGGTGACCATCAGAGCCGCTTCAGCGGCGGTCCACGGGTCCAGCGTTCCCCATCCACCGACATACATGATCTTGCGGAGTGGGCGCCGAACGAAGTTCCCCTTGCCGTGGATCTTCTCGACGAGGCCCTCACCCTGGAGGACCGCGAGGGCACTCCGCAGTGTCACCGTGCTGACCTTGTACCGGTCGGCCAGGCCAGCCTCGGACCGCAGGCGTTCGCCGGGCTTGATGCGGCCGGTCGTGATCTGGTGGCGGAGATCGTCGGCGATGTCGTGATGGCGAGAAGGCACGGACCGATCACCGCCTTCTCAGCGGCCGCGCTGCGACGAGCCGTGTTCGCGTGTGTATGGTCAGCAGCTCGCCCGACTCGAAGAGGAGTTGCTTGGCGCCTTGAGGGAGTTGGAAGAGGTCCATCACCCGGCAGGCTTGGCCGCCGAGTTGGATGATGTCGCCGCGCTGCACCGTGGTCACGGTGACCTCGATGTTGGAGACCAGCGCGCCGCCGAGCACTCGTTCGCTCACCGCTTCACCTCCGCAGGCGTGGACCGCCCGGACGCCGAGTGGCACGGGCAGTCGCATGCCTCGTAGACCAGCGGGAGGTCGACCGGCGCCGACGCCGGGGAGGGCTCCGCGCAGGCGAGGTGCGTTCCGATCCGGCATGCGGTCGACCGGTAAGAAACGGCCGAGGCGTCCACGATGTAGGGCTGTTGGCGAGGAGGCATCAGTGGGCCCCCGCGAGGGCTGACCAGGCGTCGGCCGGCAGATGAGGAGCGACGACCACTGAGCGCGTCCGCACGCGCTTCTCCCAGGCCAGCACGTACGGGCGGACGAGTGCGATGTCCTCGCCCGTGAGCGAGTGCCGGTGGTTCGCGCTGTCGGGAGCCCGCCCCAGGGTGACCGTCGCTCCATAAGCGGACGCGGAGGTGGAGGGATCGGCCGGTGGCCGGGCGGGCGTTAAGGGGCGGCGGTGCTTGCCCTTGGGGATGTACCGCGCTCTGGTGAGCCAGACGGCACGGCGGATACGGTTGAGCACGCTGCTCAGCTCCTATCGCTGATGGCTCGGTCCCCCGACATCGCCCGTCGTGGGGACCGCTTTGCGTACGACCGCCCAGAGGGTGCGGCCGTTCAGGCTGGTGGCGAGGAGCCCGAACCGATCGGCCTCGGCCACCACTTCCAGGACCTCCCGCCATGACTCGGCGGAGAGCGATTCCGGCACCTCCGCTTCGACCGACGTGTGTCGGGGGTGTTCCTCCACTCGCGTGAGAAGCCCGAAAGCGGACAGCCGGGCGGCGATGGCCGCCGCGCTAACTCCCGAAGCGGGCACAGGGCAGCCTCCGTCACCGGTGATCACTTCAAGTGAAGCTAGTTAACTAGATTAGAGCTAGTGGACTAGATTTTCCATATGCCTGAGCAGCCGCCCTATCTCCGCATCGCCGACGAACTCCGGCGGCGGATCGCGGAGCACGAGTGGGAACCGGGAGACCGCCTGCCCTCCCGCGCCCAGATCGGCCAGGAGTGCGGCGTGGGCGAGAACGTGGTCCGCCGGGCACAGGAGTTGCTGATCTCCCAGGGTGTGTTGGAGGGCCGTGCCGGTTCGGGCACGTATGTCGCCGAGCCCCGGCAGCGGGTGCGGGTGGTCCGTTCGTCGGCGCGGGAGCGGCCCGACGAGTCGCCGTTCCGGGCGGACATGAAGGCCGTGGGCAGGCAGGGGGATTGGGAGAGCCGGACCGACGCCAAGGTGCCGGCACCGGCAGAGATCACGGCGCGACTGGGCATCGCCGAGGGCGAGCTATGCGTCCGGACGACGTACGAGTTCCTGGCTGATGGCAGGCCGGTGCAGTTGTCGACGAGCTGGGAGCCGTACGACCTCACCGCCGGCAGTCTCGTCGTCCTCCCCGAGGGAGGGCCGCACGCCGGGTCGGGTGTCGTGAACCGAATGGCCGCGATTGGAATCACCGTCAGCCATGCCGTGGAGCAGCCGGAGCCGAGGCAGGCGACCGCCGAGGAGGCGTCGCTCCTGGGTATCCAGAAGGCGGCGCTCGTCACTCACATCCGGCGGACGTACTACAGCGACCAGGGACGGCCTGTGGAGACGGCGGACATCGTGGTGCCCGCCGCTCACTGCGAGATCGTCTACGAGATCCCTATCAACCGTTAACGTTCCACCCCTCGGCTCATATCGTGACCGCATGCGCAACGAGAGGCACGATGAGCGGCTGTCGGACGCGGAGTTGGAGTTGTTCCTCCAGTATCTGCACCGGTTCGCCAACCACGATGTGGATCAGTTCGCCAACATGCAGGTGGGCGATCCTGAGTACCCCGTCTATGTGAGCTTCTCCAGGTCGCCCGGGGAGGGAGTCGACCCAGAGGTCTTCCGGCGACCGTAGCGAACCCCGGGCCCTGTCGAATGCGTGTCGAGGGTCAGCCGATGGGGAGTCGGGGTGGGGGAGCGGTGCAGGTCGGAGGGGGTGCTCCGCGCGACGCGGCAGGCGCCTTCTAAGCGCTTGGCCGCAGGTTCGAGTCCTGCCGGGGGCGCCAGTCTCCGCCCTCCCTCACGGGAGGGCTTTTCGCTGGTCAGGCCGGGTTTCAGCGGGGACGACGAGCCCCGGGCACTTCGCCGACGATCATGGGAAGGCGCCGGAGCCGTCGGGCAGGCGGACCCGGCTGGAGCCGCTCGCCCTCGATGCGGCCGCCGCAGGATCCGCGACAGAACGGGACACCCCGGCACGGTCCGGGTCTCCCCGCTCGGCACGCTCCTTCAGGTCGCGCTCTTCGTGGATCTCCCCCGTGTCGGTCCACCACTGCCTGCCGATCTTCGGCGCCGCAGTGTGGATCAGAAGTTCACTCCACTGGTCCTCGGCACCGGGAGCGGGCAACGTCACATCTTTCACCCGAATGGCCGCTGCTTCCGCCTCCCGGAGAGGGTGAGGGGTGGGAAGCCGGCCGACTCGTTGAAAGGGAACGGGGGAGCGTGGATCGACGAGGTCACGGTTCCCGGGCTGCGCCCACCACATCGAGGGACCCGTCGGCTGCCTCGTCCCCGTGGATCTGCGGCGGTCGGCGTCATCCCGGTCGTCGGACGGCTGGAGGCCGGAACCGCACGACACTCGTCCGCCTAGTGCTTCGTCAGTCGAAGATGGGCCTGTCGGCCGCCCGGGGCGATGCGTAATCCTTTGTCAGCCCTCGAACCTCGACTTTTACGCTGAGTCTCCACGTAATCACTTTTCGCACATCACGCGTGATGCGAAAAGAGGAAGGATGGGAGATCACGCCAGACGTCCGACGGGAAAGGCGCGTCCTACGGCTGGTCGGACTCGTCACCGGGTATGACGTGCGCCACATGCCGAATTGATTGTGCGCCTCACCACACGGCGAACGCGAGGTGCGCCTCGGCGACTCCTCGGGCGCTGGGCGACACCCAGCAGGCCCAACCCCCAACCCGGTCCACGGTCCGTGGAGGAGTGACGGTGAATGTGAACTCTTCGCTTTTGGTGAGATCACCGCATATTCGTTCACCTCCCGCCGCCAGAACACACAGAGCGGCCAGGACATCTACCGAGCCCTCTCACAGCCACCTCTCAGCGGGTTCAAAGAAAGAAACGGTCATACCCGGCCACACCTGACCAGCGGGCACTTCGCACAGTCGTTCCCATGCATTTTCGCGGGGAACGCCGTCCCGTTGCCTGAACCTCACATCGGGCACAAGCCTGTACTGTTCCTTCAAACGAAATTCCCCCCTTCTCCTTGGAGTCAAGGATGTGGCGTAGGTAAAGTCCACTTAAATTCGAAGGAGAACGTTCGTACGCATCGACTTCCGACCCGCGGCCACCTGGGCGCGCCAGTCAGTATGTCCATGCCAGGATGGTGAGTTGCCCTGAAGTTCGCGAAGTTGTCTGCATCGCTCCCACCCGCTCGGTTGCGCACCGTCGCGGCACGCCTTCTGTTGCCCACAGTGCTCGCCGCCGCGTTCGCCGTGCAGGCAGTAGGGGCCCTTCTCCCCAGCGTTCCCCTGCTCGTGGCTGCCACCGTTGTCGGGCTGGCGGTGGACATGGCCCTGCACCGGTGGCAGCAGAACGTGAACGCCACCCTCGAGAAGCTGCACGCGACCGTGAGTGTGCGCCAGGTCGTCCGGGACCTTCTGCTGGTGACCGGCCTGATCCGCATCGGCAACGAGGACTACGAGACGAAATACCTGGCTCTGGTCTGCGGTCTCCTGCTCTTCCACACCCTGCATTTCACGTCCCAGGCGCTTGCGATCCTGGTACACCGCACCCGCACCCTGCCCGTGGTGACCCGGAACATCGACGCCTCGCCGCTGCACCTGAGCCCCGCTCCCCCGGCGCTGCTGATGGAGCGCTCCGGACAGCGGCTGCTCGTGTTCGGCCTGCCTTCGGCGGCCGGTCTGCTGACCACTGCCTCGGGCGGCTCGGCCTGGTGCGCCGTCGCGGGAATCGCCCTGTCCGCCGCCCTCGCCGTGGGGGCCATCGGCACGCTGCTGCTGCGGCTGCTGCCGAAACACCGGCCGGCGACGAGCGAGCAGGCGCTGAAGTGGCTCGATGCCTGGCTCGCGGAGTACCGGCCGACGGTGGGCATGTACTTCTCCGGCGGCGCGAGCTCGGCCTATCAGGCGAACATGTGGCTGGAGCCGCTGGCCCGGCTGGACGGCCGCCCGCTGATCGTGCTGCGTGAGCGCTTCATGGTGAACCTCATCGCGTCCACCGACATCCCGATCGTGTGTCTGCCGAAGGTCGCCGACCTGATGAGGCTGGAGCACTCGACCCTGGCGATGATGATCCACCCGTCGAACTCGGGGAAGACCTCGCAGGTGTTGCGCATCCCCACCATCAAGCACGCGTTCGTCAACCACGGCGAGAGCGACAAACTGTCCAGCTGCAATCCGTATGCGAAGGCGTACGACGAGGTGTGGGTGGCCGGTCCCGCGGCACGCGAGCGGTACGCCCTGGCGAACGTGGGTGTCGACGACGCGGACATCGTGGAGATCGGACGCCCGCAGCTGGACGCGATCGAGCCGTACGCCGGTGCGCCCGCAGGCCCGTACACCACGGTTCTCTACGCCCCCACGTGGGAGGGGTGGGACGGCAACCCGGGCAACACCTCCGTCATCGAGGCCGGCGAGAACATCGTCCGCGCCCTCCTGGCCGACCCGCGGGTCCGGCTCCTGTACAAGCCGCACCCACTGACCGGCTCGGTCGATTCCCGGGCGGCAGCCGCGAACGCCCGGATCCAGGAGATGATCCGCGCCGCGAACACTCTCCGTGCCACGGAACACCCCGACGAGCGGCCCGCGCCCTCCGCAGCGGCGGAGCTGACCCGGCGGACCGCCGAACTCGACCGGCTGACCACGTCCTCGTTCCGGGCGAGCGCGGACAACGCGGAGCGGATGCTGCTCCAGACGGTCCCGGAACCCGGCCGAGCCGCGGATGTGGCCGCCGCGACCACCGACTGGGAGACCGCGTACTGGGCCTCGTTCCCGGCGTGGGAGCACCTGGTCATCACGGAAGCGCGGCCGACCGTCTACGCCTGCTTCAACGTGGCCGACCTGCTGGTCAGCGATGTCTCCAGCGTCATATCCGACTATCTGGCGAGCGAGAAGCCCTACGCCGTCGCCAACACCAGCGGCCTTCCGGAGCAGGACTTCCGCGACACCTTCCCCACCGTCCGGGCAAGCGCCGTCCTCACTCCGGACGCCTCCGGTGTGCCGGCCCTGCTGGAGTCCGTGCGCGACCCCGAGAAGGACACCTACGTCAAGGCCCGCGCCGAGCTCAAGCTGCACCTGCTGGGCCCGTCCGATCCGCCGTCCGTCGAGCGCTTCAACGAGGCGGCCCGTGCGCTGTGCGCGGCAACCGACGAGCACCGGGCGGGTATGGCGGCGCGAACGCTCGACACCATCCCGACCCAGCGGGCCCCCAGGTCACCGCTGGACAACAAGCAGGTCAGGGGCTGATTCCACAGAGTTGGCACGCGCTCGGGGCAATGCGCTCCGGGCAATGTCCGGGCGATCGGGGAGTCCGCGGGGAGACCGCGGGCTCCCCGATCGCCGTCTCGAGGCAGGCAGGACGACCGTGTCACAGGGCCACGTCGTCCCACTGGTCGAGCAGGTCCTCGCCCGCGACGCCGTCGGCCGGCGCCGCCCCGCCATGCAGGGGCTGCTCGGTCCAGATGACCTTGCCGGTGGGGGTGTACCGGGTGCCCCAGCGCTGGGCGTACCGGGCGACCAGGAACAGGCCGCGTCCGCCCTCGTCCGTGGTCGCCGCGTAGCGCAGGTGCGGCGAGGTGCTGCTGCCGTCGGAGACCTCGCAGATCAGCTTGCGGTCGCGCAGCAGGCGGACGTGGATGGGGGCGCTGCCGTAGCGGACGGCGTTGGTGACCAGTTCGCTGAGGACGAGTTCGGTGGTGTAGCTCGCGTCCTCCAGGCCCCAGTCCTTCAGCTGCCGGGCGACGTCGGCGCGGACGCGGGAGACGGCCGCGGGCTCGCGCGGCACGTCCCAGTCGGCGACCAGGTCGGGGTCGAGTACGCGGGTACGGGCCACCAGCAGGGCGATGTCGTCGCTCGCGTGGTCCGGGGGAAGGGCGTCGAGCACCGCCCGGCAGGTCTGCTCCGGGGTCCGGTCGGGATGGGCGAGCGCGGCGCGCAGGAGTTCGAGGCCGACGCCGATGTCCCGTTCGCGGTTCGCGACGAGCCCGTCCGTGTAGAGGACCAGCCGGCTCCCCTCGGGCAGCCGCAGTTCGGTGGCCTCGAAGGGCAGGCCCCCGAGGCCCAGGGGCGGTCCCGCGGGCACGTCGGGGAAGGTCACGATGCCGTCCGGGTCGACGAGGGCGGGTGGCGGGTGACCGGCCCGGGCCAGGGAGCAGGTGCCCGAGCACGGGTCGTAGACGGCGTACAGGCAGGTGGCGCCCGCGAGCCCCTCACCGCCTCCGGGCGCGCCGTCCCGGTCGAGCCGCGCCACCAGGTCGTCCAGGCGGGCCAGCAGCTCGTCCGGGGCCAGGTCCAGGGTCGAGAAGTTGTGCACCGCGGTGCGCAACCGTCCCATGGTGGCCGCCGCGTGCAGCCCGTGTCCCACCACGTCGCCGACCACCAGGGCCACCCGGGCGCCGGACAGCTCGATCACGTCGAACCAGTCCCCGCCCACCCCCGCCCGGGCCGGAAGGTAGCGGTAGGCCACCTCCAGGGCGCTCTGTTCGGGCAGGCCGCGGGGCAGCAGGCTGCGTTGCAGGGTGACCGCCATGGTGTGCTCTCGGGTGTAGCGGCGGGCGTTGTCGAGGGCGACGGCGGCCCGCGCGGCCAGTTCCTCGGCGAACGGCACGTCCTCCTCGTCGAAGGGTTCCTCCCGCCCGCAGCGCCAGAGGTCCACCACCCCCAGCACCGTGCCGCGGGCGCGCAGCGGCACCGCGATCAGGGAGTGGATACCACGCTCCAGGAGGCGCCGGGCCCGATCGGGGTCCGCCTCCTGCCACTGCCGGGCGTCCCTCAGGTTCGCCTCGAGCACGCCCCGGCCGCTCTCCACGCACCGGGCCTGCGGCGTGCTGGGGGCGAAGGCGATGCGCCGGCCGACCGGGAACAGCGACTCGTACCCCGGACCACCCCGCACCGCGGCCCGGCGTACCCCGCTGATCACCCCGGTCGGCTCCTGGCCGCGCAGGACCTCCTCGACCAGTTCGACGGTGACGATCTCGGCGAAGCGGGGAACGGCCACGTCGGCCAGTTCCTGCGCGGTACGCGACACGTCCAGGGTGGTGCCGATCTTCACGCCCGCGTCGTAGAGGAGCTTCAGACGCTCGCGCGCGACCTCGGCGCGTCCCGACAGCGCCCGCAGCTCCGTGGTGTCCCTGAGCGTCACCACGCTCCCGGCGTACCCCCCGCCGTACGGGGCGGTGGGCCGCTTGTTGACCGCGAGCAGGCGGTCGGCCGTGAGGTGGACCTCGTCGCTGGCCGTGTGCTCCGACGTCAGCAGCTCGGCGATGCCGGCGTCCAGGGGCAGGTCGGTGACCTTGTGCCCCTCCGCGTCCGGCGGAAGGTCCAGCAGCCGCAGCGCCTCGTCGTTGGCGAGCAGCAGCCGTTCGTCGCCCCCGACGATCAGCACGCCCTCGCGCACCGCGTGCAGGACGGCGTCGTGGTGGTCGTACATCCGTGTCATCTCGGCCGGTCCCAGTCCGTGGGTCTGGCGCAGCAGCCGCCGGCTCACCAGTGCCGTGCCGGCCGCGGACAGGAGCAGCGCCCCGGCCGCCGTCCCCAGCAGCATCGGAAGCTGCCGGCCCGCCGTGCTCTCCACCTTCTGGACCGTGATCGCGACCGCGACGGTGCCGACGGCCTCGCCCCCCGGCTTGGTGACGGGGACGTACGAGACCACCGAGCGTCCCTGGGTGGTCTGGAGGGTCTGGGTGACGGGGGCCCTCGGCGGCTTGCGGGTACCGAGGACCGGTTTGCCGATGAGGGCCGGGTTGGCGTGGGTGTAGCGGATCCCGTCCTTGGAGTAGACGACGACGAGGTCGACGTCGGCGCTCTTCATGATCTTTTGCGCGACGGGCTGGAGCGCCTTGGTGGGGTTGGGGCCGGTCATGGCCTTCAGCGTGTCCGGCGCGTACGCCAGCGTCTCGGCGATGCCCAGGGAGCGTCCCCGGGCGTCCTTGGTACTGTCGTCCTCGGCCTGGAGCACGAGGGCGATCAGCGCGGCGGCGACGATCAGTATCGCGATGACCACTTGGAGCAGGAACACCTGGCCTGCGACGCTGCGCGGCCTGAACAGTGACCGCGGCCGTCCCGCGGGCGGCGTCGGCGAGTTGTCGCGCCCGCCGCCCCGGAGGGATCGACGGGGGTGTGCGATCACTCCTCCATTTTGCTCCCTGCGTCCTGGTCGGCATTCCGGCAAGGGCATGATGGTGCGCACCGTGGCAGGCAATACGACGGACGAGATCCCCGACAACGGTGCGGCCGGCTCCGGGCGCGGTATGACCGTGCTGCGCAACGGCATCGGGGTGCTGCGCACCTTCAGCGTCGACGACGCCTGAGCTGGGCGTCACCGAGATCGCCACCCGGGTCGGACTGCACAAGTCCACCGTCTCCCGCATCCTCGCCACCCTGGAGCAGGACGGCCTGGTCGAGCGCGACCCGGGCTCGAGGCGGTTCCAGCTGGGGCTCGGCGTGATCGCGATGGCGGGTCCGCTGCTGGCCGACCTCGATGTGCGCCGGGCGGCGTATCCGGTGCTCCAGGCCGAGCGCGGCTACGCCGTCAACTACGGCGAGACCTCGCTGGAGGAGGTGGGTGTCGCCGCCCCGGTCTTCGACCATCGCGGGGAGGCCGTCGCCTCGGTTCTCGTCTCGGCGTCCCGGTTCCGGGTCTCGCCCGAAGGGCTCCCGGTTCTGGGTGAGACGGTGCGCGAGTCCGCCGCCCAGGTCACCGCGCGCCTCGGCGGACACGGCCCGGCGTCAAACGGCTGACGACGTCGGCCGGCCGGTAGCGGGCGCGGCCTGCGTTCTTCGCTGCCGCCCCTGCGCGTCCGGTGGCGTGCGTTCATGACCGGGCGCTCCGGTGCGGTGGCGGGTGGGCGGCCGTCGTGAGGCGGTGGTCCTCTACCGCAGGCCCGGCCCGGCCGTCAGGTCGGCGCCCGGGGTGGTGCGCAGTACGGGGGCGAGGACGGCGAGTTCCGGTTGCTTCAGGGCGGGCAGTTCGCCGGGGCGCGGAGCGGTCAGCGGGGCGTCCAGGGCGAGGCCCGGGGTCAGGGACCGCACGTCCGAGGCGGGCACGCCGACGCCGACGTGGTCGAAGCCGTCGTCGAGGGCGTGCGCCAGCGGGGCGCGCAGTTCCAGGCCGGGCAGCCCGCCGTCGACCGGCAGCCGCGGCACGGTGCGCTCGGGCAGGAGCCGTCCCTTGACGAAGCGCGGGGGCTCCGGCACGCCCGCGGTGGGCAACGGAAGCTGTCCGTCGACCTCGGGCAGTTCCGTGCCGAGGGCCGCCTCCGCTCCGCCCAGCGGGACGGGGACGGGGACCGCGTCGACCGCGGCGGCGGGGGTCGCGGCCGCGCCCATGGCTGCCGCGACGCCCGTGATGACGGCGGCGAGGGTTCCTCGAGTGATCGACTTCATGTCAGGTACGGTCCCTTTCCGGGTTCGGGGCTCGACGTCCGTACCGCCCAACGAGCCTGGCACCGCCAGCAGCACGGGATTCCCCCGACTGCCGCAGTAGTACGACGGTCGTACTCGGCGGCCGGCCGCGTCACCGCGGTCCGTCCGGTACGGAGGCGCCGGGCTCACGCCTTACGCGGCTCAGCGCTGCAGCGCCAGGCCCCCGAGCAGCGGCTTGGGAGCGTTCAGGGTCCGGGCGGTGCCGTTGACCGTGTGGAGCAGCGAGTCCTTGTTCTCGGTGTTGAGGGCGTCGGACTGGTGCTGGAGCGGCATGACGTCGACGGGGCCCTTGGTGAGCGTGTTCACGGCGCCGTTGAGGCTGTTGGGCGTGAGGTCGGCGACGTTGTGGGCGAACGCGGGCGCGGCGGCACCGGTGAGGGCCAGGGACCCGGCAAGGACGGCGGCGGCCTTCAGGGACTTCATCATGTTCCTTACGTTGTAGGCGGGTTGGTTCCGTCAGTCGTGGGGTCGAAAGGCCCAGGCATGCGGGCTGTGACGCGGCCGGCCGCCGTCCCCGGGGAAACCGGGGTACGGCGGCCGGCCGGACGAATGCGCGCAAACGTCAGCTGTTGACGCAGGCGTTGCCGAACGTCGGGTTCAGCACGCCGATGACGTCGATGGAGTTGCCGCAGACGTTGACCGGAACATGCACGGGAACCTGGATGACGTTGCCCGACAGCACGCCCGGGGAGTTGGCGGCGCCGCCGGTCGCGCCGCTGCTGGCGGCGGCGATGCCGGCACCACCGGCGACGGCCGCGGCGGCGACGGAGGTAAGGACCAGGCCCTTGGCGATACGCGACATGGAGAAGTGCTCCTTGGGTTGATGCAAAAACACCCGGGCGGGATGCCCGGCGTTGTGTCAACGCGTGGCGCTCCCGCGGGTTGTGCCGCCAAAGGGGTGATCCCGCAAGTTCCCGGGCGCGGCCGGTTCGCCTCCCCGTCCCCGGGGTAGGCCAGGGCCCCGGGTTACGGGCAGGCCAAGGCCCCCGGTCAGGAACAGGCCAACGCCGTGCCAGAAGCCGGGGCAAGCCAAGGCCGCAGGCCTGAGGCAGGAGTGGATCGCGGGCCGGAGGCAGGCCCGGACCGCGGGCGGCCGCTCCGGACGTCGGCCGGACACGCAGACCGGACGCCGGCAGGACGAGCCCATCGGACGCCAGGAGGACGACGGCGACGGCCGTCAGCACGACGCGCCCGTCAACCAGCAGCCGACAGCGGGCAGTCGGCGTTCGGCAGTCGCTAGTGCTGTGACCGGAAAGGTTCACCGGCCGCCGGGCGCCCGCCGAAACGAGAACGGGTGCCGGACATCGTGTCCGGCACCCGTGGTGGGGCCGCTTCACCGGCCCGGAGGATCCAGCTCTAGCGCTGAGTCGCCGCCCGGCCGCGACGGTAGAGGATCACACCGCCGGCGATCAGGGCCGCGCTGGCGGCCGAGGACGCCAGCAGGGCGCCGGTGCCGGTCTCGGCCAACTGCGGGGCCGCGTCCTCGAAGACCGCCGGAGCCGGCAGGGTCTGGGCACGCTGGGGCTCGGACACCGCCTCGTCCGCCTCGCTCGACGCGGTGTCCGTGGTCGGCGTACTGGCAGCCGGCATGGCCTCGGAAGTCGGGGAGTCACTGTCGTCCGGCGCCGTGACACCGGGCGCCGCCGGAACCTCCGGCATCTCGGCGGGCGCGGCCGCCGGTGAGCCGTTGCCGCAGCGGTTGCCGAACGCCGGGTTCAGCACGCCGATGACGTCCACGGTGTTGCCGCAGACGTTGACCGGAATGTGCACGGGAGCCTGGAGAACGTTGCCCGAGAGCACGCCCGGGGAGCCGGTGGCGGCACCTTCGGCCTGTGAGTCGGCCAGGGCGGGGCTGCCGTACAGGGTCAGCATGCTCGTCGCGGCAGCGGCCGCGAACACTCCCCTGCTCAGAGTCTGTCGCAATCTCGTTGTCTTCCTGCTTGCAGCCGCTCGGTCGAAGCGGCTTGAAGAAGTGGGAAGGCCGGCCTTGGGCGTAAGAGCGATCTCCAAGGCCGGCCGTGACGCAGCCGGTGCGGCTGGGTACGCCGGACGGTCAGCCGTTGGCGCAGGTGTTGCCGAACGCCGGGTTCAGCAGCGCGATGACGTCGACGGTGTTGCCGCAGACGTTGACCGGAACGTGCACGGGAAGCTGGATGACGTTGCCCGAGAGCACGCCCGGGGAGTTCGCGGCGGTACCCGTGGCCCCGGAGTCGGCGAAGGCGGGGCCGGCCATTCCCAGGGCCACGAGGGCACCGGTGACGACAGCAACGCTCTTCTTCATGAAATGTTCCCTTCTTGGGGACGAGGCCCCGATGACGGTCAGAAACCGAGTGAACACAACCGATTCGGTCGTGATGCTGAACGAGGAACAGCCGTAATGGAAAAACGCGGAACGTGAGTCGCCGAGCACTTCACTCGTTTGCTCCGCGTGACCATACGACTCACCCTCGACCGCATTGCCTGAAAGGGTTCTTCGGAAAGGTCCGGGCAGTTCTCGGCCGGAGCGGCAAAGAACCTTGGCCGACCTGACTCGGTTCAGCTCCCGGTGCTGGCGGAGAGAACCGACGGGTTGTCCAGGAGGTGCGAGAGCGCGGCGTCCCGCTTGGCCTGGGTGGAGGTGTCCGAGAACCGCGGGCTCATGCTGCCCGTCGTGGCTGAATTGCCGAACGACGACGAGGCTCCGGTGCCGTTCGGGACGGTCGGGCCGGTGTCGTTGCCGATGGCGAGCGCCGCGGGAGCGGCCGTCACCGACATACCGACGACAGAAGCAGCGGACGCCGTGGCGACCTTTGCCTTCCTGAGCACTGCGCGTTCCTTTCCTCGTAGCGACGCACGTCCTACGACTTCATCAACCCGGCGCAGCATGTTTGGTTGCGGGGGTTCACCCGCTTGGACCCCAACATCTTCAAAACTCAGGAAAATCACGGAGTCCAAAAAGCACACAAACAGTCCGCGCCCTCGGCCGACGGAGTGCACGCGAGAAACCCGGGTGTGGCCGCGCAGTCGGGCCAGAGCACTCCGGTGTGAACGGGGATTCCTCAGAAGGGGCCGGTAAAGGGGGCGTTGAAGGGGCCGATCGTCGGCCCTGCGTCGCCGTGGGCGAACCGCCCCGCCGCGAGCGCGGTTCCTACGACACCACGTCCTTGCGGGCGAACCCGCGGAAGGCCAGGGCGAACAGCGCCAGCGCGTAGCTGACGGAGACCGCCGTGCCCTGGATCATCCCGGACCACTCGAGGTGTGGCTGCACGGCGTCGGCCCAGGCGTACTGCCAGTGCGCGGGCAGGAAGTCGCGCCAGTGGCCGAGGGCCGTGACGGCGTCCAGGACGTTGCCCACGATGGTCAGGCCGACGGCTCCGCCCACGGCGCCCAGGGGCGCGTCCGTCCTGGTGGACAGCCAGAACGCCAGTGCCGCGGTGACCAGTTGCGACACGAAGATGTACGCGACGACGACCAGCAGCCGCTGTGCGGCGGTTCCCGCGTCCAGCGTGCCGCCGGTGGGGATCTCCAGCGGCCCCCAGCCGTAGACGGCCGTGCCGACCGCGAGCGCCACCAGCGGCAGCAGCACCATCGCCGCCAGGCTGAGCCCGAGTCCGACGACGAGCTTGGACCACAGCAGCCGGGCCCGCGGCACGGGTGCGGCGAGCAGGTAGCGCAGGGAGGACCAGCTCGCCTCCGAGGCGACCGTGTCCCCGCAGAACAGTGCCACCGGGATCACCAGCAGGAAGCCCGCCGAGACGAACAGGTTGACCGCGGCGAAGTTGGCCGCGGACGCGGTGGCCGTGTCCATCAGGGTCACTCGGCCGCTGCGGCCGCCCGGACCGCCGCCGATCGCGAAGGCGACGGCCAGCACGAAGGGCAGCGCGGCCAGGACGCCGCCCATGACCAGCGTGCGGCGCCGCTTGAGCTGCCGCACCAGCTCCACTCTCAGGGGCAGGGTGCGGCCCGCCCGGTAACCGGAGGCGACCTCCGTGCTCCCGGCGCTCTCGGCGAGCGTGCTCATGCGGAACCTCCGATCAGGGTGAGGAAGGCGTCTTCCAGTCGGCGGTGGGGGCCGACCGCGACGACGGGCACCTCGAGCCGCACCAGCTCCGCGACCAGGTACTGCGCGGTGCCACCGGTCTCCAGCCGGACCAGGAGGCCGTCCTCGGTGCGCAGCGCAGAGGCGACGCCCGGCAGGGCGGACACCTTCTCCACGACCGGCTCCTCCACCGGGGCGGCGGTGCCCACCAGCAGGGTGTCCCCGGCGCCGACGATCTCGCCGACCGGACCCGCCTGCACCAGCCGTCCCCGGTCCATGACCACCAGGTGCGTGCAGGACTGCTCGACCTCCGAGAGGAGATGACTGGAGACGATCACCGTGCGGCCGCCCGCCGCGTAACGGATCATCACCTCGCGCATCTCGCGGATCTGGGGCGGGTCGAGGCCGTTGGTGGGCTCGTCCAGGATCAGCAGGTCCGGCAGGCCCAGCATGGCCTGCGCGATCGCCAGGCGCTGGCGCATGCCCTGCGAGTAGGTGCGTACCGCGCGGGCCAGCGCGTCGCCGAGGCCGGCGATCCGGAGGGCCTCGTCCAGGTGGGCGTCCTCGGGCGGGCGGCCGGTGGCCCGCCAGTACAGCTCCAGGTTCTCCCGGCCGGACAGATGGGGCAGGAAGCCGGCGCCCTCGACGAAGGCGCCGACCCGGGAGAGCACGGGTGCGCCGGGCCGGACGGCGTGACCGAAGACGCGGATCTCGCCGGCGTCCGGCTGGATCAGGCCCATCAGCATGCGCAGGGTGGTCGTCTTGCCGGCGCCGTTCGGCCCGAGCAGGCCGAGGACCTGGCCCTTGTCCACCTGGAACGACAGGTCCCGTACGGCATACCGTTCCGACGACTTGGCGTAGCGCTTGCTCAGGCCGGTGATCCGCAACGGCACGTCGGACGACGCCGGGTCGGGAGCGGGTGCGGCCGTGCGGCGGCGGGCGGTCAGCAGCAGGGCGAGCGCGATCACGGCGCCCGCGAGCGGCAGCCACCACACCCACGCGGGCAGCGGCGCCGCCGCGGTGGTCACCCCGGGGGCGGTCGGCACCCACAGGTCGCTCTTGACGGTGGCGGTGTACGTCGCCGGGGCGGCCGGTGAGGCGTAGCCGAGGTCGGTGGAGGCGAGGACCAGGCGGAGCCGGTGGCCCTTCTGCACCTCGTGGTCGATCGCCGGGAGGGTGAGGGTGACGTCCTTGCCGGCCTTGGCGCCCTCGACGCGCACGGGGGCCACCAGCTGGGCGGGCAGCACGGGCTGCTGTGTGCCCGGTCCGACGTCGTACAGCTTGGCGAAGAGCACCGCGTCGTCGGCGGTCGAGGTGACGTGGACGGTCACCGTCGGCGATCCGGTGACGCGCAGGCCGCTGCCGAGCGGTGCGGAGTCGAACCGCGCGTACTGGCCGGGGAAGTCCAGGGACACCCCGACGCCGAGCGAGGACAGCTGGGCCAGGCCGCCTGATCCCCCGAGGCCGGGCAGGGAGGACACGGCGGGCGGGTTGGCCCCGGCGGGATTCTCGAAGCGCCGCTCGCCTCCGCGCAGGGCGATGGACCGCTGCCCGCCCTCCAGGCCCGGATACGCGCTGCCACTCGCGCCGCGCAGCAGGGCTTGGCCGTCGGTGGAGTCGACGCCTCCGGTGCGGGTGACGCGGAAGGCGGGGCCGGTGTCGGCGTCCCTGTCGCCCTTGAGGTACCGGTCGAACCAGGTCTTCACGCGTGCCTGGACCCGGCCGGTCTCCATGTCGCCGCCGTCGTGGCCGCCCGCGATCCAGTCGACGTCGACCGGGGCGCCGTTCGCCCGGATGGCCCTGGCGGCGGCGTCGGCCTGGCCGAGCGGGAAGAGGGAGTCGGACTGGCCCTGCACCAGCAGGGTCGGCACCTTGATGCGGTCGGCGACGGCGGACGGTGAGCGCTCCTCGAGCAGTCGGCGCGCCTCGGCGTCCGGCCGACCCGACTGGGCGACCCGCTCGTACATCCGGCACAGCGCGGGCTCGAACTTGGCGCATCCGCCGCCGGAGTTGATGAAGGCGCCAGCCCACAGCTTCTTGAAGACGCCGCCCGGGAAGAGCGCGTCCGCGAGGTTCCAGTAGGTGATCGCCGGGGCGATGGCGTCGACCCGGTGGTCGTATCCGGCGGCGAGCAGGGAGATCGCTCCGCCGTAGGAGGCCCCGGCCACGCCCACGCGCGGGTCGCCGGGCTTGTCGAGCCGGACCTCGGGGCGCCCGGCCAGCCAGTCGATCAGCTTCGAGACGTCGGCGACCTCGGTCTCGGGGTCGTTCAGACCGATCTTTCCGGTGGACTGTCCGAAGCCGCGGGCCGACCAGGTCAGCACCGCGTACCCGTCCCTGGCGAGGTCCTGTGCCTGCTGCCGTACGTCGTTCTTGCTGCCGCCGAAGCCGTGCCCGAGCAGGACGGCGGGGTGGCGGCCGGCCTCGGCCGGGGTGAAGTACGAGGTGTCGATCCGCGCCCCGTCGCCCATGGTCATCACCTGGTCGGCGCGGTGCACCGGGGGCGGGTCGTCGGAGGCGATCGCCGTCCACGTGCCGGCGCCGGCCAGCACGACGACGGCGGCCCCGGCGGCCAGCAGCCGCCGGGGCCTCCGCAGCAGCCCGCGCAGGCCGGGCAGTCGAAGATCCATGCCTTCCACGGTACGGGCCGCCACCGACAACCGAAGCCGCCGCCGGACCGAACCTCCGCACCTCCTCGGGGAGTACGGGACCGTCGTGGGGTGACGCAGGGGGGGGAAGGCGGGAAAGGTTGGGTTTCTCTTTCTCCGGGCGGGTGTT
>NZ_JBQRUW010000003.1:0-290497 GCF_052663305.1 Streptomyces cyslabdanicus | reverse complement strand
CCCTCTTCGGGGAGTAGGGGCCTTCCGGGCCGCCTCTCAGTTGCTGTCCCCCGCGACGGTTCGGCTCTCTCGTCCTACGGCCGGGTGTCCTCCGGGAGCGACACCAGCCAGCGGGTGTCGCGGCGGGGACGGAGGTAGAGGGCCCAGTAGAGGGTGGCGACTGCCATGATGCCGCCGGTCAACAGCAGGTAGGTGATCTCCTGCCGGCTGAGGATGTAGGCCAGGAGTGCGATGAGCAGCACGGGCACGGCCGGCCACAAGGGCATGCGCCACGCGGGTGTGTGCTTGTGGGAGCCGCGGCGGGCCAGCAGCGCGCCGACGGCGACGAGCAGGTACATCCCGGTCACGGACACGCCCGTGACGCCGTACAGGGTGTCCAGGTTGACAAAGCACAGCAGCGCGCCGGGCACGCCCACCGCGAGGGTGGCGACCCACGGGGAGCCGAAGCGGCCGAGCTTGGAGAAGGCCTTGTTGACCTGCTCCGGCCAGGCCTTGTCGCGGGCGGAGGCGAACAGGACACGGGAGTTCTGGATGACCATGACGATGCCGGCGTTGATGATCGCCAGGGCCACGCACAGGCTGACGAAGGTGCCGACCGCGGAGTTGGACCAGGCGATCACCATGGCGCTCAGGTTGCCGCTGGTCAGCTCCTTGATGTCGGAGGCGCCCATGGTGATGGCGACGACCGGCACGAGGATGATCACGGAGGAGATGGCGAGGGTGGCGAGCACCGTGCGGGCGACGTTGCGGCGCGGGTTCTCCAGCTCCTCGGAGAGGTAGACGGCGGTGGAGAAGCCCTGCGTGGCGAAGAGCGCGATGGCGAGCCCGGAGATGACGAGCATGGCCGTCACGGTGTCGGTGTGGCCGCCGGAGCCGGCCACCTGCATGGAGACCAGGCTGCCGACGCCCCGGTGGCTGTGCGCGAAGCCCAGCAGGGCGACCACACCGGCGGCGATGACCTCCAGGACGAGGAAGATGCCGGTGATCCAGGCGTTGGCGCGCAGGTCCAGAAGGCCGGCGAGGGTGGCCATGAGCATCACGCCGGCGCCGGTCAGAGCCGGGTCGAGGTGCACGAGCGGCGCCAGGTAGTCCGCGGTGCCCATCGCGATCACCGGCGGGACGATCATGACGACGAGCAGGGACAGCACGAAGACCAGCCAGCCCGCCAGCCGCCCGGCCATGGTCGACACCATGGCGTACTCGCCGCCCGCGCTGGGGATGAGGGTGCCCAGCTCGGAGTAGCAGAACGCCACGGCGACGCACAGCAGGGAGCCGACGGCGAGCGTCAGGGCGGTGGCGGTGCCGAGCGAGCCGAGGAGGTCGGGGACGACCACGAAGAGGGTGGAGGCGGGGGTCACGCACGAGAGGGTGAGGAGGGTGCCGCCGACGACCCCGATGGAACGCTTGAGCTGGGCGGGGCTGTCCGTCGTCTCTGGGGGACCGCCGGCCACGTCCGGGACGGCGTTCTCGACAGAGCGGAGCATGTCGGTCATGCAGCGGTTCCGATCGACTTGTGCAACGAGTGAGGGGCCGGGGAGCGCGCTATCGCCTCCGGCGGTTCGCGGTCCTTCGCACTCTCGTCCGCTCCCGGCCGCATCATCGAACATCAACGAAAACCGCTGAGTCAATGGTCGTTAACCTACGGAATCCGTGGCAGAACAGCGATCTACAACTGATTCACGCGCCGAACGGTCCCATTGTTCGGGCCCTTACAGGCGTGCGGGAACCGTAGCGAACCCTCGAAAAAAGACGAGGCCGTCCGCATATCGGACGGCCTCGTCATCGCCTGCGGCGACGGTCGGGACGACGGTCGGGGAGTACGACCGTCAGGGGTCGCGACGGTCAGTGGTTGCGCGGGAACCCGAGGTCCACGCCCGCCGGGGCCTCGGACGGGTCCGGCCAGCGGGTGGTGACGACCTTGCCGCGAGTGTAGAAGTGCGTGCCGTCGTTGCCGTAGATGTGGTGGTCGCCGAAGAGCGAGTCCTTCCAGCCGCCGAAGGAGTGGTAGCCCACCGGCACCGGGATCGGCACGTTGACGCCGACCATGCCGGCCTCGATCTCCAGCTGGAAGCGGCGGGCCGCGCCGCCGTCCCGGGTGAAGATCGCGGTGCCGTTGCCGAACGGCGAGGCGTTGATGAGCGCCACGCCCTCCTCGTAGGTGTCCACGCGCAGCACGCACAGCACCGGGCCGAAGATCTCGTCCTGGTAGGCCTTGGCACCGGTCGGCACCTTGTCGAGGAGCGAGATGCCGATCCAGTGGCCGTCCTCGAAGCCCTCGACCGTGTAGCCGGTGCCGTCCAGGACGACCTCGGCGCCCTCGCCCGCGGCGTTCTCCACGTACGAGGCCACCTTGTCGCGGTGCACCTTGGTGATCAGCGGGCCCATCTCGGAGGACGGGTCGCTGCCCGGACCGATCTTGATCTTCTCCGCGCGCTCACGGATCTTCTCCACCAGCTCGTCGCCGATGGAACCGACGGCGACGACGGCCGAGATGGCCATGCAGCGCTCGCCCGCCGAGCCGTACGCGGCCGAGACGGCGGCATCGGCGGCCGCGTCCAGGTCGGCGTCCGGCAGCACCAGCATGTGGTTCTTGGCGCCGCCCAGGGCCTGTACACGCTTGCCGTTCGCGGAGGCGGTGGTGTGGATGTAACGGGCGATCGGGGTGGAGCCGACGAAGGAGACCGCCTTGACGTCCGGGTGCTCCAGGAGGCGGTCCACGGCCACCTTGTCGCCGTGGACCACGTTGAAGACGCCGTCGGGCAGCCCGGCCTCGGCCAGCAGCTCGGCGATCTTCAGGGCGGCCGACGGGTCCTTCTCGCTCGGCTTCAGCACGAAGGTGTTGCCGCACGCGATGGCGATGGGGAACATCCACATCGGGACCATCGCCGGGAAGTTGAACGGCGTGATGCCGGCGACCACGCCCAGCGGCTGCCGGATCGAGGACACGTCGACGCGGGTGGCGACCTGCGTGGACAGCTCACCCTTGAGCTGCACGTTGATACCGCAGGCCAGGTCGACGATCTCCAGGCCGCGCGCGACCTCGCCGAGCGCGTCGGAGTGCACCTTGCCGTGCTCGGCGGTGATCAGCTCGGCGATCTCGTCGCGGTGGGCGTCCAGCAGCGCGCGGAACTTGAACAGGATCGAGGTCCGCTGGGCCAGCGAGGACTGCCCCCAGGTCAGGTACGCGTCCTTGGCGGCGGCGACCGCGGCGTCCACCTCCTCCACGGAGGCGAACGCGACCTTCGTGGTGACCTCGCCGGTCGCCGGGTCCGTGACCGGCCCGTACGTCCCCGAGGCGCCTTCGACGGTCTTCCCGCCGATCCAGTGGTTGACGATCTTCGTCATGCCCGGTTACTCCTTCGCAGATGGCGGCGACGGGTCGAAGCGTGCCGTTCGCGGTGCTCATGCGGCGTGACCGGCGACGGGCGCGTCGCGGTCCCGACCACAGCTCCATCCCACCAGGCCCGCGCCGAGTGCGCGCCCGACACTGTGTCTGCGGTTTCCGTCTCCCCGTAGACACATGTGGGAGTGTCCGGCGCCGCGCCCCGGCGCGGACGGCGTGCGGATTCCGCAGGCGGGCGGAGTGCGGCCGCCGCCCCGCGGTGGGTCGTCGGGACCTCCGGCGCGGGGCCGTAGCGGGCGGGGAGTCGACGCTCGCACTTCGCTCCTGCCAGGGCGAAGCGGCGTCCCGCGCCGGAGGCGTTCTGTGCCCGGGCGCCACGGGGCGCGTGCGGGTCTCCACCCAGCGTGCCCTCGCCGCTCGGGTGGGGAAACTCTCGGCCGGCCGTGCCGTCCCGGGCGCGCCGCACGCACGGCCTCGCGGTGTTCAGGTCGCACGCCATCGGCCGCCCTCGGCTTTCCTTCGCCTCGACTCCCCGGTTCCCCCGGTTCTAGTGCCGGGCACGGATCCTGTCAATGCTTTGTCCGGACATACGGACGAGAGAGTCGGCCATCCGGTCGCGCCGGCCCTCGGCACGCGGGTCGCCTGCCTCAGATGTGTCACAAAAACCTCTGCCGTGTCACACATGTCGCGGGTGCGCGGCCCCTCGGTCACACCCGGCCGACAACCGCTTGCCGGTCCGCGGTCCGTGTCGTTCACCGATCACAGGCTTGGAGATCGCCAGCGCGGCGCCCGGCTCCCCCTGACGGCCTCTCCGGCCGCCGCCGTGGCGCGCGCGAGGAGGTGCACGTCATGACCGACCGAAAGCTCTGGTCGTACAAGGAGATCGCGGCGCACATCCGGGTGCAGCCGGACACCGTGCGGTCCTACCGCAAGCACGGTCTGCTGCCGCCACCCGACCATGTGGAGCGCGGCCGGCCCTACTGGTACGCCGACACGGTCCGCGCCTGGGTCGCCGCCCGGCCCGGCAACCGCGGCCGCAGAGTCGACTGAACCGCCGCCGGGCCACGGGCCCGGCCCTCTTCTCCGTTCGCCGACACGACGGTGCCCCACCGCGCGCGGGGCACCGTCGTGTCGGTCAGCTCCAGGGCTCGATGACCGTGACCCCGGATCCCGGTGCGGTGCCCATCGCCGCGAGCGCGTCCGGGACGGCCGCCAGCGGGATGGCCGACGTCACCAGCAGGTCGGGGCGCAGCACACCGGCCCGTACCAGCTCCATCAGCTGCGGATAGGCGTGCGCGGCCATGCCGTGGCTGCCCAGGATTTCGAGCTCGAGGGCGATCGCGCGCGCCATGGGCACCGGGGTGGTGCCCGTCATGGAGGGCAGCAGACCGACCTGGACGTGACGGCCCCGGCGGCGCAGACCGTTGACCGAGGCCGCACAGGTGGCGGGCGAGCCGAGCGCGTCGAGCGAGACGTGCGCGCCGCCGCCGGTCACCTCGCGCACCCGCTCCGCCGTGTCCGGCACGGCGGACGCGTCCACGCACTGCGCGGCGCCGAACCTGCGTGCCAGGTCCAGGGCCCGGGCGGACACGTCCACCGCGACCACCCTGGCCCCCGCGGCCGCGGCGATCATCACCGCCGACAGGCCCACGCCCCCGCAGCCGTGCACGGCGACCCAGTCCCCGGCGGCGGTCCGGCCCTGCTGGACCACCGCGCGGTACGCCGTGGCGAACCGGCAGCCGAGCGAGGCCGCCGTGGCGAACGACAGCCCCTCGGGCACGGCGACCAGGTTCACGTCGGCGTGGTCGAGCGCCACGTACTGGGCGAACGAGCCCCAGTGCGTGAAGCCCGGCTGGGTCTGCCGCTCGCACACCTGCTGGTCGCCCGCCGCGCAGGCGGGGCAGCTGCCGCAGGCGCAGACGAAGGGGACGGTCACCCGGTCGCCGGGCCGCCAGCGGGTCACCCGGGAGCCCACTTCCTCGACGGTCCCGGCGAGCTCGTGTCCCGGCACGTGCGGCAGCGTGATGTCGGGGTCGTGGCCCTGCCAGCCGTGCCAGTCGCTGCGGCACAGGCCGGTCGCCCCGACCCGCACCACGACCCCGTGCTCCGCGGGGCTCGGGTCGGCCACCTCGCGCACCTCGGCCGGCTCCCCGTACCGCTCGAACACCACAGCCCGCATCGCCGCTCGCCTTCCGTCCGATATGTCCGCGGCCCACCGCCGCCGGCGAAACCGTAGTACGCGGGCACATCCCCGGGTGCGGGCGGCCGGCCCCGTGCGCCGGTTTCCAGGCCCGGTGCACTGCGCACTGCGTACTGACGTGCGGGTCCGGCTTCCGGGGCCGGGTCGCCGAGGAGCGCGACGCCGCGCGTGCGACCCTGCCGGTACCGGCACGGATCCGGCTCCCTCCTCCGCCTAGTGCTGTGACCGGAAAGGTTTGCCGGGAAGCTCGCGGCGTCCGGTGCTGGGGGTACCTCCCACGCCGTTCAGGCAGTGGGGGAGCATCGCAAGGCGGAGCATCGCCCGCGTACTGGATGTACTCGGGTGATGCGACAACGCGGCGAGGTGCCGTGCCGGGCGCCGCGAGCCGGTGAACCTTTCCGGTCGCAGCACTAGGACACGTCCCGCCGACACCGCCCGCGCCCCACCCCGTTGCCGGTGACCGCTCGGCGACCCGGCCGAGGTTCCTCCAGGGGAATACCCCCTAGGGGTATAGTGTTGAAAGATGACGGGCCCCCGTGGCCCCCCGTGCCCCACCCACCACGACGAGGAGAACGACATGACCACCCAGACCGGCACCCCGGACGCCGTCACCACCGTCTACAAGGTGAGCGGGATGAGCTGCGGACACTGCGAGGGTTCCGTGTCCGCCGAGATCTCCGAGCTGCCCGGCGTCAGCTCGGTGAAGGCCGTCGCCTCCAGTGGTGAGGTCACCGTCGTCTCCGCCTCCGCGCTGGACCTGGAGGCCGTGCGCGCCGCCGTGGACGAGGCCGGCTTCGAACTCGTCGGCGAGGCCTGACGAGGGCCGGGACGCCCGCCCGTACGCCGTCTGGAGTGCCAGGATGAACACCCGCACCGCCCCGCAGACGTCCCCGGCCGACCGGCCGGACGCCGCCGAGGTCGAGCTACTCATCGGGGGAATGACCTGCGCGTCCTGCGCCGCCCGCGTCGAGAAGAAGCTCAACCGCATGGACGGCGTCACCGCGACGGTCAACTTCGCCACGGAGAAGGCCAGGGTCTCGCACCCCGCCGGGGTGTCGGTCGCCGATCTGATCGCCACCGTGGTCAGGACCGGGTACACGGCCGAGCAGCCCCCGCCGCCGGCCCCCGCACCGGCCGCGGCCGCGGAGTCCCGGCCGGACGGGGAACGGGCGCCGCGGGATCCGGAGACGGCCTCCCTGCGTGGGCGCCTGATCGTCTCCGCGCTCCTCGCCGCTCCCGTCGTGCTGCTGTCGATGGTTCCGGCTCTTCAGTTCACGTACTGGCAGTGGCTCTCGCTGACCCTCGCCGCGCCGGTCGTCGTCTGGGGCGCGCTGCCGTTCCACCGGGCGGCCCTGACCAACGCCCGGCACGGCGCGGCCACGATGGACACCCTGGTCTCGATCGGCACCCTGGCCGCGTTCGGCTGGTCGCTGTGGGCGCTGTTCCTGGGCGATGCGGGCATGCCCGGCATGCGCCATGAGTTCGGGCTGACCGTCTCCCGGTCGGACGCGGCCTCCACGATCTACCTGGAGGTCGCGGCCGGGGTCGTCGCGTTCATCCTGCTCGGCCGTCATCTGGAGGCCCGCTCCAAGCGGCGGGCGGGCGCCGCGCTGCGGGCACTGCTGGAACTGGGCGCGAAGGACGTCTCCGTCCTGCGCGACGGGGCGGAGACGAGGATCCCGGTGGCCGCGCTGGCGGTCGGCGACCGGTTCGTCGTACGGCCCGGCGAGAAGATCGCCACCGACGGCACCGTCGTCGAGGGCGCCTCGGCGGTCGACGCCTCGATGCTCACCGGCGAGTCGGTGCCCGTGGACGTCGGCCCCGGCGCCGCGGTCACCGGCGCCACGGTCAACGCGGGCGGCCGGCTCGTCGTCGAGGCCACCCGGGTCGGCGCGGACACCCGGCTCGCGCGGATGGCGCAGTTCGTCGAGGACGCGCAGAGCGGCAAGGCCGAGGTGCAGCGGCTGGCGGACCGCATATCGGCGGTCTTCGTGCCGGTCGTCCTGCTCATCGCCGTCGCCACCCTGCTCACCTGGCTGTTCACCACCGGTGACGCGACCGCCGCGTTCACCGCGGCCGTCGCGGTGCTGATCATCGCCTGCCCGTGCGCGCTGGGCCTGGCCACGCCGACCGCGCTGATGGTCGGCACCGGTCGGGGCGCCCAGCTGGGCATCCTCATCAAGGGCCCCGAGGTGCTGGAGTCCACCCGCCGTGTGGACACCGTGGTCCTGGACAAGACCGGAACGGTCACCACGGGCCGGATGACCCTCCAGGAGGTGTACGCCGCCGAGGGCACCGACGAGAAGCAACTGCTGCGCCTCGCGGGCGCGCTGGAGCACGCGTCCGAGCACCCGATCGCGCGGGCCGTGGCCGCCGGCGCCGAGGAGCGGGTCGGACCGCTGCCCCCGGTCGAGCACTTCGAGAACGTCCCCGGACGCGGCGTACGCGGGCGCGTGGAGGGCCATGACGTCGCCGTGGGGCGTGACCTCACCGACCTCACAGACCTCACCGTCGAGCTGCCCGAGGAGGTGGCCCGCGCCCGGCGCGAGGCGGAGGCCGTTGGCCGTACGGCGGTCGTCGTCGGCTGGGACGGGACGGCACGTGGTGTCATCACCGTCGCGGACGCCGTCAAGGAGACCAGCGCGCAGGCGGTGGCGATGTTGCGCGCGCTGGGGCTGCGCCCGGTGCTGCTGACCGGCGACAACCGCGCCGTCGCCGAGGCCGTGGCACGGGCCGTCGGGATCGATCCGGACGACGTGGTCGCCGAGGTGCTGCCCGAGGAGAAGGTCGCGACCGTCGAGCAGCTGCGGGCCGAGGGACGCACGGTGGCGATGGTCGGCGACGGGGTCAACGACGCCGCCGCGCTCGCCACCGCCGATCTGGGCCTGGCCATGGGCACCGGGACGGACGCCGCCATCGAGGCCGGCGACCTGACCCTGGTGCGCGGGGACCTCCGGGTGGCCGCGGACGCCATCCGCCTGTCCCGGCGGACGCTGGCCACCATCAAGGGCAACCTCGTGTGGGCCTTCGGCTACAACGTGGCCGCGCTGCCGCTGGCCGCCGCCGGGCTGCTCAACCCGATGATCGCGGGAGCGGCGATGGCGTTCTCGTCGGTGTTCGTGGTGACGAACAGTCTGCGGCTGCGCACGTTCCGTTGAATGAAAACCAGTCGAGACCGAAGTAAGAGTCCCTCTAGAGTCCGACGCGCACCTCACATAAGCTCTTCACAAGGCTCGCGCATCATCCTTACGCTGGGGTCCCGGTCGCCATACTTGGGCTCTTGCGTACCTAAAGGGACATATGCAAGAGACGCAGATCACAGTGATGTGAACGTAACCATCGAAGGGGTTCGAAGGTCTAAGTTGGCGATGTCGGGCAGCGTCTTGGGGGGCGCTGACCGGCACTGGGGATGTCTTGGGGGACTTCCCCAGAGGTGCGTTGCCGGGGCACGTACACCGGGAAGCTTTGAGCGGCCCTCCCGCGCGTGCGCGTCCCGGCAGACCGCACAGCACAAGGTGCGACGAGTTCTGCTCGTTGTGCTCACAGCGATTCAGGCGCTGGTCCTTTAACGCCCGGCCGGATCCCGTGGGGGGAATCCGCACCGGGACATGGGAAGGCGCCCTGGTCGTCGGCCCGTGGGGGGACCGGCGTGCCGGGGCGCCTTCCGCTTCTTCCGTGTTTCTTCCCCCGCACAGCACGAGGCCCCGCACCCGCGAGAACGCGCGGATACGGGGCCGGTGACGCTACGCGGCCGGTGGCGCCGCCGGGAGGCTCAGCGCCCCTCGACCGGGACGAAGTCGCGCTCGACCACGCCCGTGTAGATCTGGCGCGGGCGACCGATGCGGGAGCCCGGCTCCTTGATCATCTCGTGCCACTGGGCGATCCAGCCCGGCAGCCGGCCGAGGGCGAACAGGACCGTGAACATCTCGGTCGGGAAGCCCATGGCCCGGTAGATCAGACCGGTGTAGAAGTCGACGTTCGGGTAGAGCTTGCGCTCGACGAAGTAGTCGTCGGACAGCGCGTGCTCCTCCAGCTTCAGGGCGATGTCGAGGAGCTCGTCCTCCTTGCCCAGCGCGGAGAGCACGTCGTGCGCGGCGGCCTTGATGATCTTGGCGCGCGGGTCGAAGTTCTTGTAGACCCGGTGGCCGAAGCCCATCAGGCGGACGCCGTCCTCCTTGTTCTTCACCTTGCGGATGAAGGTGTCGACGCCGTTGCCCGAGTCGCGGATGCCCTCGAGCATCTCCAGGACAGACTGGTTGGCGCCGCCGTGCAGCGGGCCCCACAGGGCGCTGATGCCGGCCGAGATCGAGGCGAACATGTTGGCCTGCGAGGAGCCGACCAGGCGGACCGTGGAGGTCGAGCAGTTCTGCTCGTGGTCGGCGTGCAGGATCAGCAGCTTGTCGAGCGCGGAGACCACGACCGGGTCCAGGTCGAACTCCTGCGCGGGGACCGAGAAGGTCATGCGCAGGAAGTTCTCGACGTAACCGAGGTCGTTGCGCGGGTAGACGAACGGGTGGCCGATCGACTTCTTGTACGCGTACGCCGCGATCGTCGGGAGCTTGGCGAGCAGCCGGATGGTGGAGAGGTTGCGCTGCTTCTCGTCGAACGGGTTGTGGCTGTCCTGGTAGAAGGTCGACAGCGCCGAGACGACCGACGACAGCATCGCCATCGGGTGGGCATCGCGCGGGAAGCCCGTGTAGAAGTTCTTGACGTCCTCGTGCAGCAGGGTGTGCTGCGTGATCTCGTTCTTGAACGTGGAGAGCTCGTCGACGGTCGGCAGCTCACCGTTGATCAGCAGGTAGGCCACCTCCAGGAAGGTGGAGCGCTCGGCCAGCTGCTCGATCGGGTAGCCGCGGTACCGGAGGATGCCCTGCTCACCGTCGAGATAGGTGACGGCGGATTTGTACGCGGCCGTGTTGCCGTACCCGCTGTCCAAGGTCACGAGACCGGTCTGGGCGCGCAGCTTCCCGATGTCGAAGCCCTTGTCGCCGACGGTGCTGTCGACCACCGGGTAGGTGTACTCGCCGCCGTCGTACCGCAGAACTACAGAGTTGTCGCTCACGTCTTCCCTCACCGACGTAGTGCCTCATCTTCGAGGTGCCCTGACTGTCTCTACCATCCCCCATTTGGCTCAGGAGAGTGCACTCGGGGTCGACCATTGGGCCCATTGGCGGCACTCAGTGCCGTCAACCTGCTCATCCTGCCCCCTCGCTCCGGCCACGGGAAGTGCTGTGTGACCTTTACGACTCATTTGATCGATCATTTTTTGTGACGCGGCGTCAGACAGTGGGTTACGGCCCCACCGGAGGGCGGTTTTCAGCCGCCGCCGAGGCGGAAGTCCAGGGCCGTGCAGCGCCGTCCCGCCGACACCGTGCGCACCGCCTGACCGATCGCCCTGCGCGACCCGACGAGGACGACCAGCTTCTTGGCCCGGGTCACCGCCGTGTAGAGCAGGTTGCGCTGGAGCATCATCCAGGCTCCGGTGGTGACCGGGATCACCACGGCCGGATACTCGCTGCCCTGGGAACGGTGGATGGTCACCGCGTACGCGTGCGCCAGTTCGTCCAGCTCGTCGAACTCGTACGGAACCTCCTCGTCCTCGTCCGTCCGCACCGTCAGACGCTGGTCGACCGGGTCGAGCGAGGTGACCACGCCCACGGTGCCGTTGAAGACACCGTTCGCCCCCTTCTCGTAATTGTTGCGAATCTGGGTGACCTTGTCTCCGACCCGGAAGACACGGCCGCCGAACCGCTTCTCCGGCAGGTCGGGCCGGCCCGGCGTGACCGCCTGCTGGAGCAGTCCGTTCAGCGTGCCGGCGCCTGCCGGGCCGCGGTGCATGGGCGCGAGCACCTGCACGTCCCGGCGCGGGTCCAGCCCGAACCGGGCCGGGATCCGCCGCGCCGCCACGTCCACGGTGAGCCGGCCGGCCTCCTCGGTGTCGTCCTCGACGAACAGGAAGAAGTCCCTCATGCCGTCGGTCAGCGGATGCTGCCCGGCGTTGATCCGGTGCGCGTTGGTCACCACTCCCGACTGCTGGGCCTGGCGGAAGACACGGGTGAGGCGGACGGCGGGCACCGGGCCGCCGTCGGCGAGCAGGTCGCGCAGCACCTCCCCGGCGCCCACGCTGGGGAGCTGGTCCACGTCCCCGACGAGCAGCAGGTGCGCGCCCGGGGGCACGGCCTTGACCAGTTTGTTGGCCAGCAGCAGGTCCAGCATGGACGCCTCGTCCACGACCACCAGGTCGGCGTCCAGGGGGCGGTCCCGGTCGTAGGCCGCGTCCCCGCCGGGCTTGAGCTCCAGCAGGCGGTGCACGGTGGAGGCGTCGGCGCCGGTGAGCTCCGACAGGCGCTTGGCGGCCCGGCCGGTGGGCGCGGCCAGCACCACCTTGGCCTTCCTGGCCCGCGCCAGCTCCACGATCGAGCGCACCGTGAAGGACTTGCCGCAGCCGGGGCCGCCGGTCAGCACGGCCACCTTCTCGGTCAGCGCCAGCCTGACCGCCGCCTCCTGCTCGGGGGCGAGGTCGGTCCCCGTGCGGCCCTTCAGCCAGGCCAGCGCCTTGTCCCAGGCCACGTCCCGGAAGGCGGGCATCCGGTCCGTGTCGGCGCGCAGCAGGCGCAGCAGCTGGGCGGACAGGGACAGCTCGGCGCGGTGGAAGGGGACGAGGTAGATCGCCGTCACCGCCTCGCCGCCGTCCGGACCCGGCACCTTCTCCCGCACGACACCGGGGTCGGCGCCGTCCTCGGAGGGCTCGGCGAGTTCGGCGAGGCACTCGATGACCAGCCCGGTGTCCACCTGGAGGAGCTTGACCGCGTCCGTGATCAGCCGTTCTTCCGGCAGGAAGCAGTGGCCCTGGTCGGTGGACTGCGACAGCGCGTACTGGAGGCCCGCCTTGACCCGCTCCGGGCTGTCGTGCGGGATGCCGACCGACTGCGCGATCTTGTCGGCGGTCAGGAAGCCGATGCCCCAGACGTCGGCGGCCAGCCGGTACGGCTGGTTCTTCACCACCGAGATCGACGCGTCGCCGTACTTCTTGTAGATGCGCACCGCGATCGAGGTGGAGACCTCGACGGTCTGGAGGAAGAGCATGACCTCCTTGATCGCCTTCTGCTCCTCCCAGGCGTCGGCGATCTTCCTGGTCCGCTTGGGGCCGAGGCCGGGCACCTCGATCAGGCGCTTGGGCTCCTCCTCGATGACCTTCAGGGTGTCCAGGCCGAAGTGCTGGGTGATGCGGTCGGCGAAGACCGGTCCGATGCCCTTGACCAGGCCGGAGCCGAGATAGCGGCGGATGCCCTGGACGGTGGCCGGGAGCACGGTGGTGTAGTTGTCCACCTGGAACTGCTTGCCGTACTGCGGGTGGGAGCCCCAGCGGCCCTCCATGCGCAGCGACTCGCCGACCTGGGCGCCGAGCAGTGCGCCGACGACCGTCAGCAGGTCACCGGCGCCCCGGCCGGTGTCGACGCGGGCCACCGTGTAGCCGTTCTCCTCGTTGGCGTACGTGATCCGCTCGAGCACGCCCTCCAGCACGGCCGGACGCCGGTCCCCGGCACCGGCCTGCCCCCTCCGACTCGCGTCCGTGGTCATGACCCGACGGTACCGCCGGGTGGTGACAGCGCCGTCGAGCAGGCCGGGGCGGCCCGGCCCGCTCGCTCACCCGGCCTCGGACTTGGACTCGGACTCGGCGAGGGTGTGGGCGACCAGGGCGTTGGCGTGGCCGTGTCCCAGGCCGTGCTCGGCCTTGAGCCAGGTGACCAGTTCCATGTGCCTGGTCAGCGGCGAGGCGCGGATGAGGTCCTTCCACTCGGCGATCGGCCGGCCGTACTTCTTCTCGATGGAGGGGAAGTAGCTTGCGGGGCCCTTGGCGGCGGCGGTCATGGCGGGCTGCCTTCCTGTCGCGGACGGTGTCGTAGGTGATGACGGCCGCCGGAGGGCGAACTCATCGCTCGGGCGGGGGCGATTTCGCGCCACTCCCGGCCGCTAGACCTCCGGCTCCGGTTCCCCAGGGCAACGATCCGGCAACGGGCCCTTGCGATCAGCATGTGTAATCGTTTCCAATCGGTTCCAATCGTTTGCTGTAATCGATTCCACGAGGAGGTGGGAGGGCGATGGCGGGCATCAAGGACGTCGCCGCCGCGGCGGGCGTGTCCGTCGCCACGGTCTCGCGCGTCCTGAACGAGCATCCGTCGGTCAGCGCCGACGCACGCGCACGCGTGCTGGCCGCCGTCGAGGCGCTGGGCTACCGCCCGAACGCCGTCGCCCGGTCCCTGCGCACCCACCGGACCCGCACCCTGGGCCTGGTCATCAGCGACGTACTCAACCCCTACTTCACCGCTCTGGCCCGCTCGGTCGAGGAGGAGGCCCGCACCCTCGGCTACAGCGTGATCATCGGCAACGCCGACGAGCGGCCCGCCCTCCAGGACCACCACGTACGGACCCTGCTCGACCGCCGTATCGACGGCCTCCTGGTCTCCCCCACCGACGGCGGCTCCCCGCTGATGCTCGACGCCGCGCGCGCGGGTACGCCGATGGTGTTCGTGGACCGGTGGATCGGCGGCGTGGACGTGCCGGTGGTCCGCTCGGACGGGCGGGCGGCCGTACGGGACCTCGTCGCGCACCTGTACCGGCTGGGTCACCGGCGGCTCGCGATCATCGCGGGCCCCGCGGCCACCACCACCGGCCGCGAGCGCGTCGAGGCGTTCCGCGCGGCGCTGGCCGCCCACGGCGTGCCGCTCCCGGACGCATACATCGGCCAGGGCGACTTCAAGGCCGGGAGCGGCCGGCGGGTCACCGAGGGCTTCCTCGCCCTGCCCGTGCCTCCCGAGGCCGTCTTCGCCGCCGACAACCTGATGGCGCTCGGCGCGCTGGACGCCATCCGCGCGCGCGGACTGCGGGTGCCCGACGACATCGCGCTGGCCGCGTTCGACGACATCCCGTGGTTCCCGCACACCGACCCGCCGATCACCGCGATCGCCCAGCCCACCGGCGAACTGGGGCGGGCCGCCGTACGCGCCCTGGTCGACCGCATAGGGGGCCGGCCCGCGCGGTCCGTCACCCTCCCCGCCCGGCTGGTGGTACGCCGCTCCTGCGGCGAGCCGGGGCCGCGGCCGGGTGACGTGCGGCCCGGGGTCGACGCCCCGGTCACCACCGACCCCGCCACCGACCGCCGGAGCCCGGAATGGCCGGTTTCCGCCGGTCGACCGCCGGCTGCCCACCCCGATTGACCCCCGGTCGGCCCCCTCGTGAATCACCCCGGTAAGGAGAAAGCGCACATGTACGACTACGACCTCCTGGTCGTGGGGTCGGCCAACGCCGACCTGGTGATCGGTGTCGAGCGGCGGCCCGCCGCCGGTGAGACGGTGCTCGGTTCCGACCTGAGCGTCCACCCCGGCGGCAAGGGTGCCAACCAGGCCGCGGCCGCCGCCCGGCTCGGGGCCCGGACGGCCCTGCTGGCCCGGGTCGGCGACGACGACCACGGCCGGCTGCTGCTCGACGCCCAGCGCGCGGCCGGGGTCGACCCGGCGGGCGTGCTGGTGGGCGGGGCGACGACCGGGGTCGCACTGATCACGGTGGACCCGTCCGGGGACAACAGCATCGTGGTCTCGCCGGGTGCCAACGGCCGGCTCACCCCCGAGGACGTCCGCGCGGCCGGGGCCCTCCTGCGGACCTCGCGAGTGGTCTCCGCGCAGTTGGAGATCCCGCTGGAGACGGTCGAGGAGACGGCGCGGAACCTGGCGCCGGGAAGCCGCTTCGTGCTGAACCCCTCGCCGCCGCGCCCCCTGCCGCGGGAACTCCTGAAGGCCTGCGATCCGCTGATCGTGAACGAGCACGAGGCGAAGGTGATCCTGGGCGGGTCCGAGGCGGGCGACGCCCCCGAGGACTGGGCGCGGGACCTGCTCGCGCTCGGCCCTCGCTCGGTGGTGATCACCCTGGGCGGCGAGGGAGCGCTGGTGGCGTCCGTCGACGGGGTCGCCCGGGTCCCGTCCGTGAAGGTGGACGCCGTCGACACCACGGGCGCGGGCGACGCGTTCACCGCGGCGCTGGCCTGGCGGCTGGGCGCGGGCGCTTCCCTGGAGGAGGCCGCGGCCTACGCCGCCCGGGTCGGCGCGCTCGCCGTCACCCGGCGGGGCGCGCAGGAGTCCTATCCAACGGCGGCCGAGGTCGACGCCCTGTAAAAGGCCGGCGCCTTGTACAACAGGCCGGCACCCTGTGAGACAGGCCGGTCGGCGTCCTCGGCGGTCAGGAGCTCTCGGGGCTCTCCTCTTCGTCCCGCGGCCGCTGTCCGGCCTGCCGGGCCTCGGCCACCGCCTCACGTATCGCGCGGGGCGACCAGGGCCGCTGGAGAGCCAGTCGTCCGACGACGGAGCCCAGCCAGGCCGGGTCGCCGAACAGGTGCATCTCGCCTGCCTCGGAGGTCTGCGTCAACAGCTCTTCGAACAGTACGAGTTCGGTGCCACCATAGAAGCGGGGGTGCCGGCTGAAGCGGGCCACCCAGTTCTCGTAGGGGTGGCGCAGGGTCATGTGCAGGTAACCGCTGCCCCGCCCCCTCCAGGGGCCCGGCAAGCCGCCGAGCATCCCCATCGGGGAGTAGTTTCCCCTCGTCGGGTACTTGGCGCCCAGGGTGAAGAGAATTCCCGGCATGATCCTGGACCACGGGATCAGCTGCTCCTCCGAGTTCGGCTCGTGCTGATACAGCCCGTCCGCCCGGAGTTCGACCCAGTGGCTGCCCGGCCGGCTCCTCGGATCCCCCATCACCCAGCGGCCGTCGGTCAGTTCCAACGGCCCCAGGGACGTTCGCGTGTCCGTCTCGGTCATACGGTCATTGGATCACGTGTGCGACGAACCGATCCGCCGTCTCCGCCAGCACCTCCCGTCCGTCGCGCGCCCACAACAGCTCGTTGAACAGCTCGACTTCGATGGCGCCGGTGTAGCCGGCCGCCTCCACGTACCGCTTCCACTGCCGCATGTCGATCGAGCCGTCGCCGATCTGCCCGCGGCCGTTGAGCACGCCCTCGGGCAGCGGGGTGGTCCAGTCGGCGAGCTGGAAGGTGTGGATGCGGCCGCCCGCGCCCGCCCGGGCGATCTGCTCGGGGGCGGTGTCGTCCCACCAGACGTGGTACGTGTCGACGGTGACGCCGACCTGGTGGGCGGGGAAGCGTTCGGCGAGGTCGAGCGCCTGCGCGAGGGTGGAGACCACGCAGCGGTCGGCGGCGTACATGGGGTGCAGCGGCTCGATGGCGAGGCGGACCCCGCGCTCGGCCGCGTACGGACCGAGGTCGGCGAGGGCGTCCGCGATGCGCTCACGGGCTCCGTGCAGGTCCTTGCTGCCGGCCGGGAGCCCGCCGGAGACCAGGACCAGGGTGTCCGTGCCGAGGGTGGCGGCCTCGTCGACGGCGGCCCGGTTGTCGTCCAGGGCCTTCGCCCGCTCGCCGGGGTCGAGCGCGGTGAGGAAGCCGCCCCGGCACAGGGTGGTGACGGTCAGGCCCGCGTCCCGTACCAGCCGGGCGGCGGCCTCCACACCGTACTTCCGCACCGGTTCGCGCCACAGCCCTACGCCCGGGACGCCCAACTCCAGGCAGCTGTCGACCAGTTCCGGCAGTGACAGCTGCCTGACCGTCATCTGGTTGATCGAGAAGCGTTCGAGACCGGTGCTCATCGGTTCACCCCGTACAGCGACAGCAGGTTCTTCATCCGCTCCTCGGCGAGGTGCGGGTCGGGGAACAGGCCGAGGCCGTCGGCGAGTTCGTAGGCGCGGGCGAGGTGCGGCAGGGAGCGGGCCGCCTGGAGGCCGCCGACCATCGTGAAGTGCGCCTGGTGCCCGGCGAGCCAGGCCAGGAACACCACGCCCGTCTTGTAGAAGCGGGTGGGGGCCTGGAAGAGGTGCCGGGACAGCTCGACGGTGGGGTCGAGCAGTCCGTGGAAGCCCTTGACGTCCCCGGTGTCCAGGAGTCGCACCGCCTCGGCCGCGAGCGGTCCCAGCGGGTCGAAGATGCCGAGCAGCGCGTGGCTGAAGCCCTGCTCGTCGCCGGCGATCAGCTCGGGGTAGTGGAAGTCGTCGCCCGTGTAGCAGCGCACGCCCTGCGGCAGGCGGCGGCGCAGCTCGACCTCCCGCCGGGCGTCCAGCAGGGAGATCTTCACGCCGTCGACCTTGTCGGGGTGAGCGGCGATGACCTCCAGGAAGGTGTCGGTGGCCGCGTCCAGGTCGGCCGAGCCCCAGTAGCCCTCGAGGGCCGGGTCGAACATGGGGCCGAGCCAGTGCAGGATCACCGGGTCGGCGGCCTGCCGGAGCAGGTGGCCGTAGACCTCCAGGTAGTCCTCCGGGCCCTTGGCCGTGGCGGCCAGGGCGCGCGAGGCCATCAGGATCGCCTGGGCACCCGACTCCTCGACGACGGCGAGCTGCTCCTCGTAGGCGGCCCGGATCCGCGCGAGCGAGCCGCCGGTGAGCTGGTCGGTGCCGACGCCGCAGGCGATCCGCCCGCCGACGGCGCGGGCCTCGGCCGCGGACCGGCGGATCAGCTCGGCCGCGCCTGCCCAGTCCAGGCCCATGCCGCGCTGCGCGGTGTCCATGGCCTCGGCGACGCCGAGCCCGTGGGCCCACAGGTGGCGGCGGAAGGCGAGGGTGGCGTCCCAGTCGACGGCGGCGGGCGCGTCGGGCGAGGTGTCGGCGAACGGGTCGGCGACGACGTGCGCCGCCGAGAAGACCGTACGGGAGGTGAAGGGCGTGCCCGGGGTGACGGCGAGCGGCTCGGTGCGGGGCTCGTAGGCCCGCAGCGCCCCGCCCGCTGCGGGGAGTCGGATGGTCACAGCGAGATCTCCGGTACGTCGAGGCGGCGGCCCTCGGCCGAGGACTTCAGGCCCAGTTCGGCGAGCTGGACGCCGCGGGCGCCGGCGAGCAGGTCCCAGTGGTAGGGGGCGTCCGTGTACACGTGCTTGAGGAACAGCTCCCACTGGGCCTTGAAGCCGTTGTCGAAGTCCTGGTTGTCGGGCACCTCCTGCCACTGGTCGCGGAAGGCCTCGGTGGCGGGGATGTCGGGGTTCCAGACCGGCTTGGGGGTGGCGGAGCGGTGCTGGACGCGGCAGTCGCGCAGACCGGCGACGGCCGACCCCTCCGTGCCGTCCACCTGGAACTCGACCAGTTCGTCGCGGTGGACGCGGACCGCCCAGGAGGAGTTGATCTGGGCGATCGCGCCGCCCTCGAGTTCGAAGACGCCGTAGGCGGCGTCGTCGGCGGTGGCCTCGTAGGGCTTGCCGTCCTCGTCCCAGCGCCGGGGGATGTGGGTGGCGGTGAGGGCCTGCACGGAGGTGACCCGGCCGAACAGCTCGTGCAGCACGTACTCCCAGTGCGGGAACATGTCGACGACGATGCCGCCGCCGTCCTCGGCGCGGTAGTTCCAGGACGGGCGCTGGGCGTCCTGCCAGTCGCCCTCGAAGACCCAGTAGCCGAACTCGCCGCGCACGGACAGGATCCGGCCGAAGAAGCCGCCGTCGATCAGCCGCTTCAGCTTGAGCAAGCCGGGCAGGAAGATCTTGTCCTGGACGACGCCGTGCTTGATGCCGGCCCCGCGGGCGAGCCGGGCGAGCTCCAGGGCGCCGTCAAGGCCGGTGGCGGTGGGCTTCTCGGTGTAGACGTGCTTGCCGGCGGCGATCGCCTTCCTGATCGCCTCCTCGCGGGCCGAGGTGACCTGTGCGTCGAAGTAGATGTCGACGGCGGGGTCGGCGAGGACCGCGTCCAGGTCGGTCGAGACGTGCTCCAGGCCGTGCTGCTCGGCGAGCGCCCGCAGCGCGTGCTCGCGCCGGCCGACCAGGACCGGCTCCGGCCACAGCACGGTGCCGTCGCCGAGGTCGAGTCCGCCCTGCTCGCGCAGGGCGAGGATCGAGCGGACCAGATGCTGGCGGTACCCCATGCGCCCGGTCACGCCGTTCATGGCGATCCGCACCGTCTTGCGTGTCACGTCAGTCCCTTCGTACGCGGTCCACGCGCCGCGTACGCCCCCGGTGGTCGCACTGGTGAGCGTCGCAGCAAGCGCTTTCTATGTCGCAGAAGCTAGCCTCTGGACAGCGGTCCGGACAAGGGCGTGTCCAGGACGTGGTTGTCCGAGTCGGCGAACAGGCGAACAGGCGGACCGAGTGGCCGTAGGGTCTGCACGACGCCCCGACCCGGCCGCGTCCCCGCGGGCGGACCGCAGGGAGGCGCGTACCGGCCGGGCACGGCACGTACGACGACGACACGCGCGACCGGAGGACGACGAGATGACGGTGACCCTGGCGGACGTGGCGGCCCGCGCCCAGGTCTCCCCCGCGACGGTGTCGCGCGTGCTGAACGGCAACTACCCGGTCGCCGCGTCCACCCGGGAGCGGGTGCTGAAGGCGGTCGACGAGCTGGACTACGTGCTCAACGGCCCCGCGAGCGCGCTCGCCGCCGCGACCTCCGACCTGGTCGGCATCCTGGTGAACGACATCGCCGACCCCTTCTTCGGGATCATGGCGAGCGCCATCCAGTCGGAGATCGGCGGCCCCGGGGGGCGGGCCGGCGGGGAGCGGCTGGCGGTGGTCTGCAACACGGGCGGCTCACCGGACCGCGAGCTGACCTACCTGACCCTGCTGCAACGGCAGCGGGCGGCGGCGGTGGTGCTGACCGGCGGGGCCGTGGAGGACGCGCCGCACGCGGCGGCGGTCTCGGAGAAGCTGCGCAAGCTGGCGGACGCCGGGACGCGCGTGGTGCTGTGCGGGCGCCCGCCGGCGCCCGGCGCCCGGACGATCGCGCTGGCCTTCGACAACCGCGGCGGGGCACGGCAGCTGACGGAGCACCTGATCGGCCTGGGGCACCGGCGGCTCGGCTACATCGCGGGCCCCGAGGAGCGGACGACCACCCGCCACCGCCTGGAGGGCCACCGGGAGGCGCTGGCCGCGGCGGGCGTCGAGGACGATCCCCGCCGGACGGTGTACGGCCGGTACGACCGCTCGTCCGGCCACGAGGCCACCCTGGAGCTGCTGCGCCGCGACCCGTCCCTGACGGCGGTCGTCGCCGCGAACGACTCCGTCGCCCTGGGCGCCTGCGCCGCGCTGCGCGAGTCCGGTCTGCGCATCCCCCAGGACGTCTCGGTGGCGGGCTTCGACGACCTGCCGTTCAGCGTCGACACGGTGCCCGCGCTCACCACCGTCCGGCTGCCTCTCGCGGAAGCGGGCGCCCGCGCGGGCCGCATCGCGATGGGCCGCGAGGAGCCGCCGTCCGGAGGGGTCACGACCGTCCCGGGGGAGCTGATGGTGCGCGGGTCCACGGGGGCACCGCGCGGGTCGACGGGGGCGCCCCGGGGGGCGTGAGGCGTCGCGCGTCCGCGGGGGGGCGTTCCGTGGGGCACGAGACACCGCGGGAGTCCGCGGAGAGCGTCCCGCAGGGCGCGAGACACCACAGACATCCACAGACATCCTGCGGGCCTGGGAGCCGCGGGAACCCTGGGCCCTGAGGCACTTCGGGGGCGCGCGACACCGCGCGAATCCGCAGGGGGGCGTTCCGTGGGACATGAACCGCGCGGCGCGTGAGGCGCCGCGTGAGGCCGCGGGCGTGCCGGGCGGGTCCGCGGGGCCGCGCCCGGGGCTCGGGGCGCCGTGCGGGTTCGCGGGGTGTCGGGCGGGCGGGTTCGGTGGGCGGGGCGTGGACGGGCGGGGGTCGCCGGTTTAGCCTCGGAGCGAGCGGTTCTCTGACTGGGTCAAGTATCCGCGCCCGCCTCCCGTCCCCTTCACCCACGGGGTCCGACATGACCGTCCAGGACATCCGCGCCTTCAACCGCTTCTACACCAACGCCATCGGTGCTCTCGACTACGGCCGCCACCTCTACGCCCCCTACACGCTCACCGAGTCCCGGGTGCTCTACGAACTCGCGCACGCGCCCCGGACCGACGCGGCCGACCTGCGGGCCGAACTCTCGCTGGACGCCGGGTACCTGAGCCGGATCCTCAACAAGTTCGAGCAGGAGGGGCTGGTCGAGCGCGGCCCGTCCGAACGGGATCCCCGGCGCCGGAGCGTCGCCCTCACCCCGCACGGCAGGGAGGCCGCCGTCCTGCTGGAGGAGCGGGCTCGGGAGTCCGTCGGTCGGCTGCTGCTCTCCGTACCGCCGGCGGACCGGTCACGGCTGGCGGACGCGATGCGCGCCGTTCGGGAGATCCTGTCCGGGGGCCGGGCACCCAGCCCCGAGGACGTCGTGCTGCGCGGGCCCGGACCCGGCGACCTGGGCTGGATCGTGCAGCGCAACGGCGCGGTGTACGCGGCCGAGTTCGGCTGGAACGCCGACTACGAGCGCCTGGTGGCGAGGATCGTCGCCGACTTCGCCGAGGACCACGACCCGGCCCTGGAGCGGGTGTGGGTCGCCGAACTCGACGGACGCCCGGTGGGCAGCGTGATGTGCGTACGGGACGAGGCCCCGGCCACCGCCCGGCTGCGGCTGCTGCTCGTCGGGCCCGAGGCGCGCGGGCTGGGCATCGGGGACCGGCTGGTGCGGGCGGTCGTCGACTTCGCGCGCTGGGCCGGCTACCGGGACCTGGTCCTGTGGACCAACGACGTGCTCGGCAGCGCCCGCCGCATCTACCAGCGGCACGGCTTCGTCCTGGTCTCCGAGCAGCCGCACCACTCCTTCGGCAAGGACCTGATGGGCCAGGACTGGCGGCTGGACCTGCGCGAACCGGGCGCGTGACGAGCGGGGCCCGTGCCCATGGAGCCCGTCCTCCGGGGTCCGGTGAGCGGGTCCTCCGCCCTCAGCGCGACCGCCCGGCCGGCTGCGGCGTGGCGGGGCCGCCGGTGGGGACGGCGGCGGGCTCCGGAGCCGGGGCCGGCGACGGCTCACGGCGGCGGCCCGGCGCCAGGGACGTCAGCGCCACCCCGCCCACCAGCAGCGCCGCCGCGCACCAGCGCAGGGGGCTCACCGACTCGCCGAGGAAGAGCGTCGCCGCGGACATGCCGAAGACCGGGACCAGCAGCGAGAACGGGGCGACCGTGGAGGCCGGGTGGCGGCGCAGCAGCCAGCCCCAGGCGCCGAAGCCGAAGACCGTGGTGATCCAGGCGACGTAGAGGACCGTGCCCGCGCCCTGCCAGTCGAGGGCGCGCAGCGCGGCCAGGTCCCGGGAGGGGCCCTCAAGGAGCAGCGACAGGCCGAGCAGCGGCAGGACCGGGACCGTGCTCACCCAGACCATGAAGTTCAGCGCGTCCGGGGAGGCCGCCTTGCGGGTCAGGACGTTGGAGACACCCCAGCAGGCGGCCGCGGCGACGACGAGCGCGAAGGCGCCGAGGGGGCCCGCTGCGCCCTCGTCCACGGCCGCGACGCCGATACCGGCGAGCGCCACGCCCATGCCCAGCACCCGTACGCCCGTGGGGCGTTCGCCCAACGCCAGGAAGGCGAACAGGGCCGTGAACACCGCCTGGATCTGGAGCACCAGGGAGGAGAGCCCCGCGGGCATCCCGGCGTCCATCCCGAGGAACAGCAGCCCGAACTTGGCGACGCCGAGCACCAGTCCCACCGCGACGATCCACTTCCACGCCACCTTCGGCCGGCCCACGAGGAGGACGGCGGGGACGGCGGCCACCAGAAAGCGCAGGGCCGAGAAGAGCAGGGGCGGGAAGTGGCCGAGGCCGACCTCGATGACGGTGAAGTTCACGCCCCAGACGGCGGCGACGAGGACGGCGAGAAGGACATGGGCGGGTCGCATGTACCGAGGATCACTTCCACGGACCGTGAAGCACCAGCGATGATTGCTGCACCGTTGCATGAAGCATCGCTAACCAGTCGGCCCGTCGGAGGAACCGTGCTCGATCTCCAGCGTCTGCGTGCCCTGCACGCCGTCTCCGTGCACGGCACGGTCGGGGCGGCCGCCGCCGCGCTCGGGTACACCTCGTCGGCGGTGTCGCAGCAGATCGCCAAGCTGGAGCGGGAGACCAGGACGGTCCTGCTCGAGCGCGAGGGGCGCGGGGTGCGGCTCACCGACGAGGCGCAGCAACTGGTGTCGGTGGCCGGCGAGTTGCTGACGCTCGTGGAGCGCGCGGAGACCGAACTGGAGGAGCGGCGCGGGGTGCCCGCCGGGCGGCTGCTCGTGGCGGCGTTCGCCTCGGCGGCGCGGGGGCTCATGCCGTGCGTCCTCGCGGACCTGGCCCGCCGGCACCCGGCCCTGGACGCCCGGCTCAGCGAGGTCGACCCGCACCTGTCGGTGGACCTGGTCGCCAAGGGCGCCGTCGACCTGGCCGTCGCGCACGACTGGGACATCGCCCCGCTGCCCGCACCGGCCGGGGTGGAACAGGCTGTCATCGGGGACGACCTGTGCGATCTGCTGGTGCCGTCCGGGCACCCCTTCGCGGGGCGGACGGGGGTACGGCGCGAGGAGCTGGGCGGCGAGCGGTGGATCTGCCAGCCGCCGGGCCGGGTGTGCAGCGACTGGCTGCTGCGCACCCTGCGTGCCGCCGGACACGAGCCGGACGTGGTCCACCAGGCCGACGAGAACCCGACCCTGGTCGCCCTGGTCGCCGCGGGCCTGGGCGTCGCGCTGATCCCGCGCCTGGGCCGGGGCCCGCTGCCCGAAGGGGTCGTGGAGGTGCCGCTGGACCCCATGCCGGTACGGCGGCTGTACGCGCTGTGGCGCACGGGCGCCGCACGCCGCCCGGCCATCGCCGAGACGGTACGCACCCTGCGGCACCACTGGCCCACGGTGTCCGCCCACACACCTCGCTGAACGCCCACCCCCGCGCCACCGGTTCCTGTGCACTCCCTTGACTGGCAGAAACTGCCGGGATATTGGTGACCCCTCGGAAGTTTCCTTCAGTGATCCTCCAGCGGATCTCCTCCGGAAGGGGCGCACGTGCACGACACCAGCACGGGATCCACCGCACTTCCCTCCAGACGTACCCTCCTCGCCGCCACGGCCGGCGTCACCGCCGCACTGGCGGTCCAGGGCACCGGCACCGCCCACGCCGCTTCCCACGACGACAAGAAGCTGCGTGCCCTGATCTCCCGGATGACGCTCGAGGAGAAGGTCGGCCAGCTCTTCGTGATGCGGGTCTACGGCCACTCGGCCACCGCTCCGACCCAGGCCGACATCGACGCGAACCTCGCGGAGATCGGCGTCCGCACGGCCGCCGAGCTGATCGCCAAGTACCGCGTCGGCGGCATCATCTACTTCGCCTGGGCCAACAACACCCAGAACCCGCACCAGATCGCCGACCTGTCCAACGGGATCCAGCAGGCGTCCCTCGGGCAGCCGCGCGGCCTGCCTGTGCTCGTCGCCACCGACCAGGAGCACGGCATCGTCTGCCGTGTGGGCAAGCCCGCGACCCTCTTCCCGGGCGCCATGGCGATCGGCGCGAGCGGCTCGCCCGCCGACGCCAACACCCTGGGCCGCGTCTCCGGTGCGGAGCTGCGCGCCCTCGGCATCAACCAGGACTACTCCCCCGACGCCGACGTGAACGTCAACCCGGCCAACCCGGTCATCGGCGTACGGTCCTTCGGCGCCGACCCGGACGCCGTGGCGAGGCTGGTGGCCGCGGAGGTGAAGGGCTACCAGAACTCCCGGGTGGCGGCGACCGCCAAGCACTTCCCCGGGCACGGGGACACCGCCACCGACAGCCACTTCGGCTTCCCGGTCATCACGCACAGCCAGGAGCTGTGGGAGCAACTGGACGCGGTGCCGTTCCGGGCCGCGATCAAGGCCGGCATCGACTCGATCATGACCGCGCACATCCAGTTCCCGGCGCTGGACGACTCCGGCGACCCGGCCACCCTGTCCCACCCGATCCTCACCGGCATCCTGCGCGGCGAACTCGGCTTCGACGGCGTCGTGGTGACCGACTCGCTCGGCATGGACGGCGTGCGCACCAAGTACGGCGACGACCGAGTCCCGGTGCTCGCGCTGAAGGCGGGCGTGGACCAGCTGCTCAACCCGCCCTCGCTGGACGTGGCCTGGAACGCGGTGCTGGACGCGGTGCGCGCCGGCGAGCTGACCGAGGCCCGGCTCGACGAATCGATCTTCCGCGTCCTGCGGCTGAAGGCGAAGCTGGGACTGCTCGACGACCCCTACGTCAGCCAGTCGAACGTCGACCGCGTCGTGGGCGTCGAGTCCCACCTGGCGGCGGCCGACCGCGTCGCCGAGCGGACCACGACCCTGCTGGCCAACGAGGGCCGCCTGCTGCCGCTGTCCCGCCGCAGCCACAGAAAGATCCTCGTCGTCGGCGCCGACCCCGCCTCCCCGTCGGGCACCACCGGCCCGCCCACCGGAGTGCTCGCCGCCGCTCTCACCGAACTCGGCTTCCAGGCCACGGCGTTGTCGACCGGCACCGACCCGTCGGCGGCGACCGTCGACCAGGCGGTGGCCGCGGCACAGGACGCGGACGCGGTGGTGGTCGGGACGTACAACGTCACGGCGGGCAGCTCCCAGAAGACACTGGTGGAACGGCTCGTCGCCACCGGCCGCCCGGTGGTCGCGGTCGCGATCCGCAACCCCTACGACATCGCCCACCTGCCCACCGCCCCCGCCCACTTGGCCGCCTACTCCTGGACCGACGTGGAACTGCGCGCCGCTGCACGGGTGATCGCGGGCCAGGTGCGGCCGCGCGGGAAGCTGCCGGTGCCGGTGCAGCGGGCGGACGACCCGGCGCGGATCCTGTACCCCATCGGATACGGCCTGTCCTACTAGCCGCTCTCGCCCGTAGGGCGTAGGGCGCTTACGCCGCTCCCCCCGGCGTGCCACCGCCAACTGGCCCGAAGCACCGCGCACGCCTGGCGTGGCCCCGCTGCGGCGAGCCACGCTGGGCCGGGGTGGACCGGGGGGGACGGCGATGCGCGGGACATGGACCATGGGGGTGGCGTGCGCCCTGCCGGCGCTGCTCGTGGCGCTGCTGACGGGCTGCGGGCAGCCGCCCGGGTCCACGGGCGGCCGGGAGGGGGGCACCGCCCCGGCCTCCGCGGGGCCGTCCGGTCACGGCGCGGTGTTCCTCGACGTGGGCGAGTGCAGTTCCTTCGGCACGACGGCCTTCACCGAGGTGCCCTGTTCCGGCGAGCGGGCGGCGGCCCGGGTGCTCACCCGGCACGACGGCCGGCCCGGCGACGGCCCGCTCTGCCCGCCGAACACCGACTTCGTCCTGCACATCGACGCCCAGCCGGCGGGTCCCGGCCAGGAGGACGGCGCGATCCCGCAGGGCTACGCCTGTATGCGCAACCTCCAGCCGCCCCACCCCGGCGACCCCGGCGGCGGGGGTGGCCCGCGCACCGTCGTCGGCGACTGCCTCTACGGCTCCGGACGCGGCCAGGTCCGGGAGACCGCGTGCGACGGCACGGGCCACAAGAAGCCCGAGTATCTGGTGACGCGGGCGGTGCGCAGCCGCGACCGGTGCCCCGCGTCGACCGCCCTGTACGTCCGACTCGGCGGCGACGAACCGGTGGGCTGTGCCCGGAAGCTGTGACTCCGGGCGCAGCCCACCGATGGATCAGCGCGTGCGCGTCAGCGTGTCACGGCCTGAGCGCGGGCTCCCGCTCCACGTCCCGCACGTCCAGCTTCGCGTCGTAGCCGGCCAGCGGCTTGGCCACCGACGGGTTCGACTGGACCGCCGGGGTGGCGACTCCCGCCCACTCGAGGATCCTGGCCGTGGCGAGCGCCTTCTCGTCCGGCACGAGACCGGCGACGTTCGCCCCGTGGTTCATGCCGGGCGCCGTGAAGACGTACGAGTCCTGTGCCTTCTTGTCGAGGCGGAACCGCTCCGAGCCCCACGGGTCGTTCTCCCCGTACACGAAGAGCATGTGGTTCGCGTGCTGGCGCACCCAGGTGTCCACGTCACGCATCGCCGACGGCTGGAACTTCATCGGGATCGACCGCGGCACGTAGTTGCGCGGCGGCTGGTAGCCGTAGCGGATCAGCTTCTTCTCGATGTGCGGGAACTGGATGGTCGGCGCGCCGAGCTGCGTGCCGGCCTGGTAGTAGTACGGCGTGTAGGTCTCCAGGCCCTGGTCGGTGTAGGCGTCGAAGCCGGAGATGGCGTCGACGGTGTCCCAGATCTGCTGGTCGGTGGCGTTCTTGGCGTCACCCGGGATGGTGCCGCAGTCCTTCAGCAGGCTGTACTGCCAAAAGCCCCACACGTAGTCGAGGACGACGGCCTCGTAGGCCTTGTCCAGGTTGCCGACGGTGGTGAAGGTGTAGCCGTGGTCGGCGGCGAACTTCGCGTACTTGTTCTCCAGCGACTCCCGGCGCACCAGCGCCTCCCGCTGCACCCCGTTCAGCCGGTCGCGGCACTCCTTGGTGCCGACGGTGGCGAAGAAGCGGTCGTAGGCGGAGTCCTCCTTGTCGACCACGTCGTTGGGGGCGACGTAGGCGACCACGCCGTCCATGTCACCGGGGTAGAAGCGCTTGTAGTAAGTGGCCGTCATGCCGCCCTTGGAGCCGCCGGTGGCGATCCAGTTGTGGGAGTAGACCGGCTTCAGCGCCTGGTAGATGCGGTGCTGGTCGCTGGCGGCCTGCCAGATGTCGAGCTTGGACCAGTCGGCGGGGGCGGGTCGGGACGGGGTGAAGAACCGGTACTCCATGGAGACCTGGTTGCCGTCCACGATCTGGGTGGGCTCGCGGCGGCTCGCGGTCGTGGAGACGTTGTAGCCGCCGGTGTAGAAGACCGTCGGGCGGTCGACTCCCTTGTGCAGCACGGTGATCCGCTGCTGGAAGGTGCCCTTCGACGGATCGCGGTGGTCGACCGGCTGGGTGTAGTTGAGGACGAAGAAGCGGTAGCCCGTGTAGGGCTTCTCCTCGATCAGGCTCATGCCGGGGATGGCCAGGAGCCGGTTCAGGATGTCGGTTTCCGAGCTGGCCGCGGTGCTGTTCGTGGCCTCCGGCTGGGCCGCGGTGGCCGCCCCCGCCGTACTCAGCGTGCCGATGGACACCGTGAGCGCGAGCAGCCATCTGAGCGCCTTGCGCATGCACCCTCCCATTAAGACAGATGTTCGCCGGAAGGTATCGGAGCAACTCGGGTGCGCACCAGGGCGGCAGGGAAATACCTGAACGTGTTTCAGGGGCTCAGCACAGGATCCAGGACGTGTGCACCGACTTCGAGCCCACCGATCCGGAGACCCGCACGCACCGGTGGCCCGCGTGCACGGTGACCGGGCCGGCCTGCTGGGAGTAGCGGCCCTTGTCGGTGACCGGACGGTTGCCGCGGGCCTGCACCGTCACCGACATCGACCGTTTGGGGCCGGGATTCCTGGCGGTGGTGAGGGCGCAGACGTAGCCGTCGCGCTTGTGGACGTGGACGATGCCGGTGGCGAAGGAGAGCTTCCTGACCTCGCGGCCGGCGCAGGCGACGGCCGCGCGGGCGGTGGCGGGCGCGGCGAACGCGAGCAGCACCGCCCCGGTCAGCACGGCCACGACCGGCGCCCGCATCCGGTGTATCGCACCACGGTCCACGGTCCCCCCTGACGGCAAGCGTACGAGTGTACGGATGTACGGACGCGGCCCGCGGGCCGGTTGGTTGCTGCCACGGGCTCAGCGTGACGCGCTGACCGGCTCCTCCGGCTCGGACGCGCCGACGAACGTCCGCCACAGCGCGGCGTACCGTCCGTCGCGGGCCAGCAGTTCCTCGTGGGTGCCGTCCTCCACGACCCGACCGTGGTCCATCACCACCACCCGGTCGGCGCGGGCGGCCGTCGTCAGTCGGTGGGCGACCACCAAGGTGGTGCGCGCTGGGGGTCCCCCCGGACGGAGTCTGGGGGAGCTCGATGAGGGGTGGTGGTCGGGCGACGGGTGGGCCGTACGGCGGCCGGCGAGCCGGTCGGTGGCCTGGTTGACCTGTGCCTCGGTGGCCAGGTCGAGCGCGGCGGTCGCCTCGTCGAGGAGCAGGACGTCGGGGTCGACGAGTTCGGCGCGGGCCAGCGCGATCAGCTGGCGCTGACCGGCCGACAGGTTGCGTCCGCGCTCGGCGACCTCGTGCAGGTAGCCGTCCTCCAGCGTGGCGATCATCTCGTGCGCGCCGACCGCGCGCGCGGCGGCCTCCACCTCGGCGTCGGTGGCGTCGGGGCGGCCGTAGGCGATGGCGTCGCGGACGGTGCCCGGGAAGAGGTACGCCTCCTGCGGCACGACCCCGAGCCGGTGCCGGTACGCGGTGAGGTCCAGCGCCCTGAGGTCCGTGCCGTCGACGGTCACCCGGCCGCCGGTCGGGTCGTAGAACCGGGCCACCAGCTTCACCAGGGTCGACTTGCCCGCGCCGGTCTCGCCGACGAAGGCGACGGTCTGTCCTGCCGGGATGCGCAGGTCGACGCCGGTGAGCGCCGCGTCGCCCGCGTCGCCGGCGCCGTAGTGGAAGTGCACGTCCTCGAAGGCGATCTCGCCGCGCAGGGCGGGCACCTCGACGGGCTCGGCGGCGGACTTCGTGGACGTCGGCTCCCGGAGCAGTTCCTGGATGCGGCCCAGGGAGACGGTCGCCTGCTGGTAGCCGTCGAAGACCTGGGAGAGCTGCTGGACGGGCGCGAAGAAGAGGTCGATGTAGAGCAGGTAGGCCACCAGGGCGCCCGTGGTCAGCGTGGCCGCCTCCACCCGGCCCGCGCCCGCGATGAGCACCGCGGCCGCCGCGACCGAGGACAGGAGCTGCACGAACGGGAAGTAGACCGAGATCAGCCACTGGCCCCGGATCCGCGCCCGGCGGTAGTCCTCGCTGCGCCCGGCGAACCGCCGCCCGCCGTCCCCCTCGCGCCGGAAGGCCTGCACGATCCGCAGCCCGGCCACCGACTCCTGGAGGTCGGCGTTGACCACCGACACCCGCTCACGGGCGAGTTCGTACGCCCTGACGCTCGCCCGGCGGAAGAAGAACGTGGCGACGACCAGCGGCGGCAGCGTCGCGAAGACGACGAGCGCCAGGTGCACGTCGATCACCAGCAGGGTCATCATGATGCCGAAGAAGGTGACGACCGAGACGAACGCCGTGACCAGGCCGGTCTGGAGGAACGTCGACAGCGCGTCGACGTCGGTCGTCATCCGGGTCATGATCCGGCCGGTCAGCTCGCGCTCGTAGTAGTCGAGGCCGAGCCGCTGGAGCTGGGCGAAGATCTTCAGGCGCAGCGAGTACAGCACCCGCTCCCCGGTCCGCCCGGTCATCCGGGTCTCGCCGATCTGCGCCGCCCACTGCACCAGCACGGCGAGCAGGCCGAGCAGCGACGCCGCCCACACGGCGCCCAGGGCCATCCGTGTGACGCCCTGGTCGATGCCGTGCCGGATCAGGATCGGCAGCAGCAGGCCCATGGCGGCGTCCACGGCGACGAGGCCGAGGCTGGCCAGGAGCGGCAGGCCGAAGCCGCGCAACAGGCGGCGCAGGCCGTAGGAGTCCTCCGGGCGGACGGCCCGCCGCTCGTCGATGTCGGGGGTGTCGGCCGCGGGCGGCAGCGCCGCGACCTGGGCGAGCAGTTCGGGGGTGGCGGGCATGCCGGCCATCGCCGCGTCCCGGGGCTCGCGCTCGCCCGCCCACAACGTGGGCGTGATGCCGCGCTCGGCGTCGAACTCGGCGTCCAGTTCCTCCCGGACCGAGACGTCGTCCGGGGGAGCGGCGGGCTGGGTGTGGCCCGGTGAGACGCCGCCGAGCTCGTCGGGGTCGGTGAGCAGGCCGCGGTAGAGGGCGCACCGTTCCTGGAGTTCGTCGTGGGTGCCGATGTCGGCGAGGCGGCCCTGGTCGAGGACGGCGATGCGGTCGGCGAGGTTCAGGGTGGAGCGGCGGTGGGCGATGAGGAGGGTCGTGCGGCCCTCCATGACCTGCGCCAGGGCCTCGTGGATCTCGTGCTCGACGCGGGCGTCCACGGCGGAGGTGGCGTCGTCCAGGACGAGCAGGCGCGGGTCGGTGAGGATCGCGCGGGCCAGGGCGACGCGCTGGCGCTGGCCGCCGGAGAGGGTCAGGCCGTGCTCGCCGACCGTGGTGTCGTAGCCCTCGGGCAGCTCCGCGATGAAGCGGTCGGCCTGGGCGGCGCGGGCGGCGGCCTCGACCTGCTCCGCGGTGGCGTCGGGGCGGCCGTAGGCGATGTTGGCGCGGACGGTGTCGGAGAACAGGAAGGAGTCCTCGGGCACCAGGCCGATCGCGGCCCTGAGCGAGTCCAGGGTCAGCTCGCGCACGTCGTGGCCGCCGACGAGGACGGCGCCGTGGGTGACGTCGTAGAAGCGGGGCAGCAGCAGGGAGACCGTGGACTTGCCGGAGCCGGAGGAGCCGACGACGGCCAGGGTCTCGCCGGGGCGGATCTCGAAGGACAGCCCCTGGAGGACGGGCCGGCCGTCCGCGTAGCCGAACGAGACGTCGTCGAACTCGACGGTCGCGGGGGCGTCGGCGGGCAGCTCCTTGGTGCCCCCGGTCAGGGTGGGCTCGGTGTCGATCAGCTCCAGGACGCGTTCGGTGCCCGCCCGGGCCTGCTGCCCGACCGTGAGCACCATGGCGAGCATGCGGACCGGTCCGACGAGCTGGGCGAGGTAGGCGGAGAAGGCGACGAACGTGCCCAGCGTGATGTGCCCGCGCACGGCGAGCCAGCCGCCGAGGGCCAGCATGGCGACCTGGCCGAGGGCGGGCACGGCCTGGAGCGCGGGGGTGAACCTGGAGTTCAGGCGGATGGTGCGCAGCCGCCCGGCGAACAGCCTGCGGCCGACCCCGCGCAGCTTGGCGGTCTCCTGCTCCTCCTGGCCGAAGCCCTTCACCACGCGGACGCCGCTCACCGCGCCGTCGACCACGCCGGCGACGGCGGCGGCCTGCGCCTGGGCGTACCAGGTGGCGGGGTGGAGCTTGGTGCGGCTGCGCCGGGCGATCCAGCCGAGGGCCGGGGCGACGGCCAGGGCGACCAGGGTCAGCGGAAGCGACAGCCAGGCCATGATCACCAGGGAGATCAGGAAGAGCAGCACGTTGCCGATGGTCATCGGCAGCATGAAGAGCAGGCCCTGGATCAGCTGGAGGTCGCTGGTGGCGCGGCCGACCACCTGGCCGGTGGACAGCTCGTCCTGGCGTCTGCCGTCGAGCCGGGTGATCGTCTCGTACATCTCCGTCCGCAGGTCGTGCTGGACGTCGAGGGCGAGCCGGCCGCCGTAGTAGCGGCGGATGTAGGTGAGGACGTAGACGACGAGCGCGGCGGCGATCAGGGCGCCCGCCCAGGGGGTCATACGGCGGCTGTGGTCGCCGATCACGTCGTCGATGATCACCTTGGTGATCAGCGGCACCAGCGCCGTGACGGCCATGCCGGCGAGCGAGGCGCCCAGGGCGAGGACGACGTCCTTGGGGTAGCGCCAGGCGTACCCGGCCAGTCTCCGCGCCCATCCCTGGGCATTCTTCTCGGCCCCGCCCTTTTCCGCTGACACCCAGTGCCTCCCGATCCGCCTGCGCTACCGCAAGCAGGCAACGCCCGGTGGCCCGGTTTTCATCCCGCGGCGCCTTACCCGCACTCTTGTATCAAACAGTTGACACAAAGAGCCGGCCGACCCCATCTTGTAGCAAGTGCTTGATACAAATTGAGTTTCAGGCCAGGAGTTCGATCCAAGGGGGATTCGTATGCCCGTTCTGCCTGTGGGGTGGACGCTCGCGGTGCTGTGCGCCGGGGGAATCCTGTTGGCACTCGTGCCGGGCCGTGACGCGACCACGCCATTCGGCGGGCCTTCACGCCTGCGGCCGGAGAGCCTGGCCCGCTGGTCCGGGCTGGCGCTGGGCGCGGCGCTCGCGTGGTGGGCGAGCGGCAGCGAGACGCTCGGACGCGGGGCCGTGCTGGCGCCGACCCTGTTCGGCGCCGGTGCGGTGCTCGGTGCGCTGGGTGCCGACGCACTGACGCCCCGGCCGCACGGAAGGGTTCGCTTCGCCGGGCTCGCGCCGCGCCGGATCCGCGACTACCTGCCGACCCGCCTCGCCGCCCTCCTCGGCGGCTTCGCCGTCGCCCTGGTGGTGCTACTGACCTTCACCACCTTGGCGGGCAGTGCCGACGACCTCGGTCGGGCCGGGCGCTCGCTGACCTTCACCTGCGGTGACATGACCGGTTCGCACGGACCCTGGCCCGGTTCCTACTACAGCGTGCCCCTGCTGGCGGCGCTCGCCGCGGCAACCGCCGGGTGCGGGCTCGCTCTGCACCGGACGGCGCGCCGCCCGGTCACCGGGGAGCCGGACGGCGGCGCGGACGCGGGGCGACGCCGGGACGGCACGACGGACGTGGTCGCCGCGTGGGGACTGCTCGTCACCGGCTCACTCGCCGGCGTCGGCACGTTCGCCGTCGGCGGGGTCCACGCCGTACCGTGCGCGAGCGCGGCCCTCCAGGCCGGGTACTGGCTGCTCCTGCCCACGGTGGCCGGTGCCGCCTTCACGGCCGTGTATTGCCTGGCCGTCCTGGTCGACGGGACGGGACGGCGACGGTGAGCCCCGCCTCGGTCCGGGTGGACACCACGAGTCCGGTACCGCCGTACGAGCAGATCCGGGCCCAGCTGTCCGGGCTGATCCGAACCGGCGGGCTCACAGACGGCGAGCGGCTCCCACCGGTCCGCCAACTCGCGGCGGACCTCGGTCTGGCGACCGGCACGGTGGCCCGCGCCTACCGCGAACTGGAGACCGCCGGGCTGGTCAGGACCCGCCGGGGTGCCGGCACCCGCGTGTGCGCGCCGGCACCCGGACCGGACACGGGGAACCCACTGGGCCCGTTGGTGCCGCTGGCGCGTGACTACGTACGAGCGGCACGGCAACTCGGCGCGGATGACACCCGGCTGCTCGAAGCCCTCCACCAGGCTCTCCGGGAACCCCCGCCGGGACGGTCGGCGCGGTGAGCGCCGGGACGCAACGCCGGGGCGCCGCCCTCCCGGCCGCGCACCCCTACGGGGCCGGGACGGAGGCCTCGCTCGGGGTTCCGGTCGGCGCAAAGCGCACGGTGTTGGTCGCCGTGGGGACGAGGTCCTTGTGGATGGCCTTGGCGATGTTCTGGATGGTGGTGACGCCGTAGTTCATGGTGCTGTTGTCCTGGGTCAGCACCGTGATCATGTAGTCGTGGCCGGCGCCGTTGAAGGTGCCGACGCTGTGCACCCGCCAGCCGTGTGTGGAACGCGACAGCCAGCCGTTCTTGACGTGCACGGCGACGGAGGACGGCGCTCCGGCGGGCGTGCCCCAGCGCTGGGAGGAGACGACCTGGCCCATGAGCTTGAGGACGTAGGCGCGGGAGTTGTCGCTCAGCACGGTGTTCTTCGCCGTGAGCAGCCCGAGCAGCTTCTGCTCGTCACGCACGGTGATCTGGGTCAGGCCCCAGTAGCCGTTCGCTCCCGGCTTGGTCTGGGTCATGCCGGCCGCGGTGAGGAAGCCCTTGACCTTCGTCACGCCCAGCTGCTTCCACAGGCTGGAGGTGGCGTTGTTGTCCGACTTGGTGATCATGGCCTTGGCGAGCGTGGACTCGCGGGCGGTGAGGTAGCGGTTGTGCTTCTTGGCGTCCCACAGCAGGGTGGCGAGAACGGTGACCTTGACGACGCTCGCCGAGTCGTAGGTGGTCGACTGCCGCAGCGTGCAGGTCGTGTTGGTGGTGCGGTCACGCAGACCGACGGCGATGGTGCCTTTGCGGCCCTTCATGGCCGCGGTGATGTCCTTCTGCAACTTGGCTGCCAGTCCCGCCTTCTGGGACGTGCAGCTGACCGTGGGTGTGGCGGCCGTGGCCGGCGTCGCGACGGCCACGCAGGGAATCAGCATCCCGACGCCCACACCCGCCGCGAGCCCTCTGGCGCGCCGGGTTGTCCAGTGAGTCATGCATCCTTGACATACGGACTCCGGGCCAAGGTTGCGCGAGTTGACCGAGATTTGACCGGCCGTTACCCGAATGCAGTCAGGGACTCGCACACACGAGCACGAGCCCCTTTCCGGTTTCGCCGCGGGCTCAGTCCAGATGCGTGGGCGCGAACATCCGCAGGACGGCGGGGAGGACGACGACCGAAGGACCCGGTTCGGAAAGGGCCTTCGCCAGGTCGGCCGCCAGGTTCTCGGGCGTCGTACGGACGCCCGGGACGCCGAAGGACTCGGCCAGGGCCACGTAGTCGGGGCGGGTGAGCTCCGTCGCCGTGGCCTGGCCGAAGGCGTCGGTCATGTACTCGCGGAGGATGCCGTAGCCGCCGTCGTCGACGATCAGCCAGGTGACGTCGAGGTCGTACTGGCGGGCGGTGGCCAGTTCCGCGATCGAGTACAGCGCGCCGCCGTCGCCCGACACCGCCAGGACCGGGCGGGTGCGGTCCGCGGCCGCCGCCCCCAGCGCCGCCGGGAAGCCGTAGCCGAGGCCGCCGGCGCCCTGGGCCGAGTGCATGGTGTTGGGGGACTTCGCGTCGAAGGCCGACCAGGCCCAGTACGCCAGGATCGTCATGTCCCAGAAGGACGGCGAGCCGGCGGGCAGGGCGCGCCGGACGGACGCCAGCACGTTCTGCTCCAGGGTGAGTTCCTGGGCGGCGATCCGGTCGCGGACCTTGTCGAGGACGGCGCGTGCGCGGTCGGCGGCGCCCTCGTCCGGCCGCTCGTCCACCGTCTCCAGCAGGGCCTGGAGGGCCAGGCGCGCGTCCGCGTGGATGCCGAGCGCCGGGTGGTTGGACTCCAGCTTGCCGAGGTCGGCCTCGATCTGGATCACCCGGCCGCGCGGCGTGAACGTGTGGTAGTTGGAGGAGAGTTCGCCGAGGCCCGAGCCGATGACGAGCAGGACGTCCGCGTCCTCCAGGAAGTCCGTGGTGTGCCGGTCCTCCAGCCAGGACTGGAGGGACAGCGGGTGCTCCCAGGGGAAGGCGCCCTTGCCGCCGAAGGTCGTGACGACCGGCGCGTTCAGCCGCTCCGCGAGGGCCAGCAGCTTGCCGGACGCGTCGGCGCGGACCACTCCCCCGCCCGCGATGATCGCCGGGCGGGCGGCCTTCGACAGCAGGTCGGCCGCCACCGCGGTGAGTTCGGGACGCGGGAGCAGTTCCTCCGGGGTCGCGTCCAGCGCCGTCACCACCGGCAGGCTCGTCCGGTCGAGCAGCACGTCCTGCGGGATCTCCACCCATACGGGCCCGTGCGGGACCGTCAGCGCCGACTTCCAGGCGGCCGCAATGGCGGAGGGGATCTGGGACTGGGTACGGACCGTGTGGACGGACTTCACCACACCGCGGAACGAGGCGGCCTGGTCGGGCAGTTCGTGCAGGTAGCCGTGGCGGCCGCCGCCGAGCCCCGCGCTCGGGATCTGGCTGCTGACGGCCAGGACGGGGGCCGAGGCCGCCGCCGCCTCCTGGAGCGCGGCCAGCGAGGTCAGCGCTCCCGGGCCGGTCGACAGCAGCAGCGGCGCGGCCTCGCCGGTGATCCGGCCGTAGGCGTCGGCGGCGAAGCCCGCGTTGTTCTCCACCCGCAGGCCCACGTACGTGAGGTCCGAGCGGCGCAGCGCGTCGAACATGCCGAGGGCGTGCTGGCCGGGCAGGCCGAAGACGGTCGTCGCGCCCAGCCCGGCCAGGGTCTCCACGACCAGGTCTCCGCCGTTGCGGCCGGGGGGAGGGTTCAGGGCGGCCTCCGTCTGCGCGGGTGTCGGGCGGAGTTCCAGGTCGTGGTCGTGCGTCACGTCGCTTACGCGTCCTTCCGGGCCGCCGCGATCTGGCGGGTCATGATCGTGGTCAGTTCGTACGCCGTGTGGGAGGCGGCCACCGAGGTGATCTCGGCGTGGTCGTACGCCGGGGCCACCTCGACGACGTCGGCGGAGACCAGGTTGCAGGAGGCCAGGCCGCGCAGGATCTCCAGCAGTTCGCGGGAGGTCATGCCGCCGGCCTCGGGGGTGCCGGTGCCGGGCGCGTGCGCGGGGTCGAGGCAGTCGATGTCGATGGAGATGTACAGCGGGCGGTCGCCGATGCGCTGGCGCAGCTGGTCGGCCACCTCGTCGGCGCCGCGGCGGTAGACGTCGGCGGAGGTGACGATGCCGAAGCCCATCTTCTCGTCGTCGGTGAGGTCCTGCTTGCCGTACAGCGGGCCGCGGGTGCCGACGTGGGAGAGTGCCTCGGTGTCGAGGATGCCCTCCTCCACCGCCCGCCGGAACGGGGTGCCGTGCGTGTACTCGGCGCCGAAGTAGGTGTCCCAGGTGTCGAGGTGAGCGTCGAAGTGGAGCAGCGCGACCGGGCCGTGCTTCTTGGCGACGGACCGCAGCAGCGGCAGCGCGATGGTGTGGTCGCCGCCGAGGGTCATCAGCCGGGCGCCAGTGCCGAGGAGTTCGTCGGCGGCGGCCTCGATGGTCTCGACCGCCTCGTTGATGTTGAACGGGTTCACGGCGATGTCGCCGCCGTCCGCGACCTGGGCGAGGGCGAACGGGGAGGCGTCCTGCGCCGGGTTGTAGGGGCGCAGCAGCCGGGACGCCTCACGGATGGCGTTGCCGCCGAAGCGGGCGCCCGGCCGGTACGAGACGCCGGAGTCGAACGGCACGCCCACGACGGCGACGTCGGCGGTGCCCACCTCGTCGAGGCGGGGCAGCCGGGCGAAGGTCGCGGGGCCGGCGTACCGCGGGACGCGGGAGGAGTCGACGGGGCCGCGGGGCGTCTCGGTGCTGCTCATGCTGACATGCCTTCTTTCCTGCGCTTCGTCGCGCATGTACGGGCTCGTGATCGACCCTACTGGTGAGCGGGGGCCGGTTCGGACGTGAGTTCGGAGGTACGCCCGGCGAGACGTTCGCGCCAGGCGGCGAGGACGGCCTCGTCGGTCGGCTTCGTCGCCAGGGAGACGACGACGTAGGCGGCCAGGGAGGACAGCAGGCCGTAGTAGACGGGCTCGTTCGCGAGGATGCCGAAGGCCGCCATGAGGCCGATGACCGCGACACCGCCGACGATCACGGAGGCGAGGGCGCCCTGCGCGGTGCCGCGCTTCCACAGCAGTCCGCCGAGGATCGGCACGAGCAGCCCGCCGACGAGCAGGTTGTAGGCGACGGTCAGCGCCTCGACGACGTTGTTGAGCGCGATGGCGGTGCAGATCACGCCGACGCCCATGATCAGGATGAAGACGCGGTTGCCCTTGACCTCGTCGTGCGCGTCAGCGTCGCGGCGCACGGCGCCGCGCAGCCGGGACCAGATGTCGTTGTTGGCGACGGTGGCGCAGGCGATCAGCGCGCCGGAGGAGGTGGACATCACCGCGGCCAGGGCGGCGGCCAGCACCAGGCCGCGGATACCGATGGGCAGGTCGTCCTTGACGATGGTGGCGAAGGCGTCGTCGGCGCTGCCGAGCTTGGGGTAGAGCACCTTGGCGGCGGTGCCGATGACCGCGCCGGCGATCGCGTAGACCAGGCAGTAGGTGCCGGCGACGGTGCCGCCCCACTTGGCGGTGGTGTCGCTGCGGGCGGTGAACACGCGCTGCCAGATGTCCTGGCCGATGAGCATGCCGAAGGTGTAGATCAGGACGTACGTGAAGATCGTCTCGCCGCCGATGCCCAGCGGGTCGAAGTACGAGGTCGGCAGCTTGGCCTTCATCTCGCCGAAGCCGCCCGCCTTGACGACGGCGATGGGCAGCAGCAGGAGCAGCACGCCGATCGTCTTGACCACGAACTGCACCATGTCGGTCAGCGTGATGGACCACATGCCGCCGAGGGTGGAGTAGGCGACGACGATCGTGCCGCCGAGGATGATCGCGACGGTGCGGTTCAGGTCGAACAGGACGTCGAAGATCGTGGCGTACGCGATGGTGGAGGTCACCGCCAGCATCAGGGTGTACGCCCACATCACGACGCCCGAGATGATGCCGGCCCGGCCGCCGTAGCGCAGGTCGAGCATCTCGGAGACGGTGTAGACCTTCAGGCGGGCGATGCGGGCGGAGAAGAAGACCGAGAGGGCGAGGATTCCGAGGCCGATGGTGAAGACCATCCAGGCGCCGGAGAGGCCGTACTTGTAGCCGAGGCCGACGCCGCCGATGGTGGACGCGCCGCCGAGGACGATCGCCGCCATGGTGCCGGAGTACATCGCGGGGCCCAGACGGCGGCCCGCGACCAGGAACTCGCTCTTGGACTTGGCGCGGCGCATGCCCCACCAGCCCATGGCCAGCATGCCGGCGAGATAGACGACGATCACTGTGTAGTCGACGGCCATGTGGGGCCCTCCTTCGCGCACATCCCGGTGGCGGTGTCGTGCAGGTGTCTGGGGGTGGGTGGGACGTCGGCAAGGGCTCGCGGGGACATCGCCCGTACCCGTGGCTGCCGGTCTGCCTTGACACTAGGTGGCCGAAAAGCGACTGCGAAGTGTACTTTTCATCCATTCGAGCCGCGACGGTATGGAAGGAACGCACATCATGCCGGACGCACCGGGGCCAGTGGCCCCCACGGTCCCGTCAGTTCCGTCGGTCCCGCCGACCCCGCCCATCCCGCTGTCCGCCCTGCTGGCCCGCGAGGACCTCGCGCTGCGCCGGATCGCCGGCCCGGCCGACCGGGACACCGTGATCCACTGGGCGCACACCTCGGAGATGGCCGACCCCTACCCGTACCTGCTGGGCGGCGAGCTGCTGCTGACGGCCGGCGTCCATGTCACCCCGGCGGACGCCACCGGCCCGTACTTCGACACCTACGTCTCCCGGGTGGCGGCGGCGGGCGGCGCGGCCATCGGTTTCGGCCTGGCGCCGTTGCACGACACGGTGCCGCGCGCCCTGGTGGCCGCCTGCGAGGCCCACGGCCTGCCGCTGCTCGAGGTCCCGCCGCAGACCACCTTCTCCGGCGTCGCCCGCGCCGTCTGGCAGCTGATGGCCCAGGCCCGGCTGGCCGAGCTGCGCCGCGTGACCGAGGCGCAGCAGAGCCTCGCGGCCGCCGCCTCCCGCCCCGACCCCGTCCCCTCCGTGCTGCGCCAACTGGCCCAGCGCCTGACCGGCTGGGCGGCCCTGTACGGCCCGGACGGCGCGGAGATCGCCTCCGCGGGCCGGGCCCCGCACGAGACGGCCCGCCAGGCGCTCGCCCACCTGACGGCCGTGGTACGCCCGACCCCGACGACCACGCCGCCGTCGCCCGCGACCCCAGCGGGCGCGACCGCCCGCACGCCCCCGACCCCGGCCGCGCCCCCGACGGGTCGTCCCGGCGCGACAGCCGCCCCCGCGGGACGGCCCGTTCCCTCCTCCGCCACCGACAGCGTGGCGGGCAGCCATCTGGCCGCCTACGCCCTCGGGGCCGGGCAGGGCTTCGTGCTCGGAGTGGCCTCGCCGCGCCGCGAACCCGGGGACCACACCATCGCCTCCGTGGCCGCCGTACTGCTCTCGCTGCTCACCGGGGAGCGCCGCAGCGGTACGGGGGCGGCCCGCTCCTCGGCGCTGGTGCGGGTGCTGCTCGGGGCATCGCCCGAGGAGGTGGCGCCGCTGCTCGGGACCGGACGGTGGGTCGTCGTGCACGCACGGCCGGACACCCAGGCGGCCGACGCCGTGGCCGCCTCCGCGCTCGGCGCCGCGCTGGGCTCGGCCCTGGTCGACCTCGCCGACGGGGCCGTACGGGTCCTCCTGCCCGCCGAGCGGGAGCCGGGACCCCAGCCCGGCTGGGCCCTCGGAGTGAGCGCCGCCGTCGGCCCCGGCGACTGGGCGACGGCCGACGCCCAGGCGGCCCGCGCCCTGGCCCGCGCCCGCGCCACCCGCACCGCCCTGGTCGGCCACGGCACCCGCCCCGGCCTGACCGACCTGCTCCCGCGGGACGAGGCCGACGCCCACGCCCGGGCGCTGCTCGCCCCGATCGGCGCGGCTCCCGCGCTCACCGAGACACTACGCACCTGGCTGTCCCTGCACGGCAGTTGGGACCGCACCGCGGTCGCGCTGTCCGTGCACCGCAACACCGTGCGCCAGCGCATCGCCCGCTGCGCCGCCCTCCTCGACACCGACCTGGACGACCCCGACGTCCGCATGGAACTGTGGTTCGCGCTGCGGCGGGCGTGACCCGCGTCCCAGCGGCCGGGACACCGGCGACGCGGGCGGGGCGCTGCTCCACAATGGGGCCATGCCGATATCCGGGACACCCAGCCGCGCCGAGCTCGTCGACCACCTCGTGAGAACCCGTATCGCCGGGGATGTCGCGACCCCTCGCGAGAACAACCTCTCCCACTACCGCAAGCTCGCGAACGGCGACCGCAACTTCTGGCTCGGTCTGGAGCTCGGCGACCGCTGGAGCGACGAGCAGGACGTGCTGGCGGTGATGGCGGAGCGCGTCGGCGTCAACGACGACCCGGAGCACCGCCACGGCCAGGACACCATCGACCCGGACCTGACCGTCGACGCCCTGGAGCGGATGGCCGGCCGGCTGCGCAAGGCGGCCGACAGCCGTCAGCGGGTGCTGTTCGCCACCGGCCACCCCGGCGGCCTGCTGGACGTGCACCGTGCCACCGCCGCCGCCCTGCGCGCCGCCGGCTGCGAGATCGTGGTGATCCCGGACGGGCTCCAAACGGACGAGGGGTACGTCATGCAGTTCGCGGACGTGGCCGTCCTGGAACACGGCGCCACGCTGTGGCACACCCACTCCGGCGAGCCGATGCGGGCCATCCTCACGGGCCTGGAGCGCGAGGCCCGTCCGCTGCCCGACCTGGTCGTCGCCGACCACGGCTGGGCGGGATACGCCGGTCAGCACGGCGTGGACTCGGTCGGCTACGCCGACTGCAACGACCCGGCCCTCTTCCTCGCCGAGGCCGAGGGCACCCTCCAGGTGACCGTGCCGCTCGACGACCACGTGGTCAGCCCCCGGTACTACGACCCGATGACGGCGTACCTGCTGGACCGGGCGGGCCTGGGCTAGCCGGTCCTCGCCCCCGAAGCCGTGGTCGGGACCCTTGAGGACGCTCAAGGGTGTCGGTGGTGTTGTCCGCCGGTGTTCGGGCCGGGGCGGGTCCGCGCGCGGAAGGTACGGCGGTAGGTGTCCGGAGGCACGCCGACCGTGCGGTTGAAGTTCCGGCGCAGTGTGGTGGCGGTGCCCATACCGGTGGCCGCCGCGACGGTGTCGATGCTGTCGTCGGTGGTCTCCAGCAATTCCTGGGCGTGGCGGATCCGTTGGGTGAGCAGCCATTGCAGTGGGGTGGTGCCGGTCACGGACTTGAAGTGGCGACCCAGGTTGCGCGAGCTCATCCGTGCCTGGCGGGCCAGGTCCTCCACGGTCAGTGGCTGGTCCAGCCGTGCGATCACCCAGGGGAGGAGTTCGGCGAGCGGGTGGTTGTCCGGTGCGGGGACCGGAGTGGTCACGTACTGGGCCTGGCCGCCGTCCCGGTGCGGCGGCACGACCAGGCGGCGGGCGAGCGTGTTGGCGATCGCCGAGCCGTGGTCGAGGCGGACGAGATGCAGGCACAGGTCCATGGCGGCGGCCTTGCCGGCGGAGGTGAGCACGCTGCCGTCGTCCACGAAGAGGACGTCCGGGTCGACCGTCACCCGGAGGTAGCGGTCGGCCAGGGCTCGGGCGTGCGCCCAGTGCGTGGTCGCGCGTTTTCCGTCCAGCAGACCGGCGGCGGCCAGCACGAACGCGCCCGTGCAGAGGGAGGCCACGCGCGCGCCCGCCTCGTGGGCCGCGCGGATCGCGTCGACCAAGTCGACGGGTGGGTCCTGGTCGACGTCGGCCCAGCCGGGGACGATCACGGTGTCGGCGTGCGGGAGCCGGTCGAGGCCGCAGTCGGGCTCCAGTCGGAACCGGCCGACCTGCACGGCGCCCGGCCCGCAGACGGCGAGGTCGTACCAGGGGCCTGTCACGCCCGCCGGGGCGGAGCCGAAGACCTCGCACGCCAGGGACAGTTCGAAGTGCAGCATCCCGTCGGTGACGGCCAGGGCGACAGTGTCCATGTCCGGAATTGTATGAGCCATGGCGTTCCAGACACTCGCGGCGGGATGCCCGCCCTCGCCAGGATGTCCGTGACAGATGGCGGCAGATCGATTCGAGTACGGGGGACCCCATGGAACCGGGACAGACGGTGGCGGTGTTCGGCGCCTACGGGCACACCGGGCGCTTCGTGGTGGCGCGGTTGCGAGAGCGCGGGTTCGTCCCGGTGCTCTCCGGCCGCGACGCCGACAAGCTGCGCATACTGGCATCCGAGTCCGGACTCGACGCCCGCCCGGCGTCGGTCGACGACCCGGCCTCCCTCGACCGCGCGCTGGCCGACGCGTCGGCCGTGATCAACTGTGCCGGGCCGTTCGCCACGACGGCCGTCCCCGTGATCGAGGCGGCACTGCGCACCGGGATCCCGTACGTGGACGTGGCAGCCGAGATCGAGGCCAACACCGACACGTTCACACGCTTCGCCGACCGCGCTCGCGCCGCAGGAGTGGTGGTCGTCCCGGCGATGGCCTTCTACGGCGGCCTCGGCGACCTGTTGGCCACCGCCGCGATGGGCGACTGGACGGCGGCCGACGAGGCCCACATCGCGTACGGTTTGAGCAGTTGGCACCCCACCGCCGGAACGCGCACGGCCGGCGCGGTCTCCCGGCAGCGGCGGGGCGGCGGACGCATCGTGTACACCAACGGACGGCTGGAGTCCCGCCACGACGACCCGCCGACCCTTCAGTGGCCCTTTCCCGGCCCGATGGGCCCCCGGGCCGTCATCGGGGAGTTCACGATGGCCGACGTCGTCACCATTCCCAGCCACCTGTCCATCCCGGAAGTGCGCACCTACATGACGGTCGAGGCGGCCAGGGACGTGGCGTCCCCGGACACCCCGGCACCGGCCGCGGTTGACGCGCACGGACGGTCCGCGCAGACCTTCCTCGTCGACGTCGTCGTGCGCTCGGGCGACACCGAGCGGCGCGCCACGGCGAGGGGTCGGGACATCTACGCCGTCACCGCGCCACTCGCGGTGGAAGCGGTCGACCGCATCCTCACCGGACGGACCAGGACGACCGGCGTCGCCTCCGCAGGAAAGATCTTCGACGCACCCGACTTCCTCCGCACGCTGTCCCCGCACATCACCCTGGATCTGCATGTTTGACGTCCTCTCCTGCCGGAGGGGCAGGGGATTTGGGTCCGCACCGCGACGCGGTGCCACCTCGGGTTCCTGCTTCACCGGCCCTTGCCGCTCTTCTTGGCCGTGCCCTTCACCTCCACCCGGAAGGGTGGAGCACTGGGCAAGCACTCGATAGCAGGCCGACCGTCCACGCAGCCCTGCGCCGGGCCTCCTCGATGTCGTCGGCTGACGCCGCTCGGTCACACGTGGTTCCGGGCCGCCGTACAGCGCTCTGACGGCGGGCCGCCCTGATTCCGCACCACGAATGCGAGAGCGACGACGACCACGCCCTGGCGGCCACGGCGCAGGCGCGAGCCGACCGCTCACCCCGGGCGGCGCCGCGCCGCGCGAGCCGGTGAACCTTTCCGGTCGCGGCGCTACTAGGCCCCGGCGGCGGGTCCCTCGGAGCGGGGCACGCGGACCACGCCCTCCTGGATCACCGAGATCGCCAGCCGGCCGTCCTGGGTGTAGATGCGGGCCTGGCCGAGGCCCCGCCCGCCGTGCGCGGAGGGGGACTCCTGGTCGTACAGCAGCCACTCGTCGGCCCGGAACGGCCGGTGGAACCACATGGCGTGGTCCAGCGAGGCCCCCACCACGTCACCGACCGCCCAGCCGCCGCGGCCGTGCGCGAGCAGCACGGAGTCCAGCAGCGTCATGTCGGAGACGTAGGTGGCGAGGACGACGTGCAGGAGGGGTTCGTCGATCTCGCCGTCGAGCTTGCCGTCGGTGCGGAACCACACCTGGGAGTGCGGCTCGCGCGGCTCGCCGAACCTGCCGTACGGCGGCTCCTCGACATAGCGCAGGTCGACCGCCTCACGGGCCGCCAGGAACCGCTCCACGACCTGGCGCGGAAGGTGGTCGTAGCCGCGCATCCGCTCCTGCGAGGTGGGCAGGGTCTCCGGATCCGGGGCGGGCGGCATGGGCGCCTGGTGCTCCAGGCCCTCCTCGTACGTCTGGAACGACGCCGAGAGGTGGAAGACGGGCTGCCCGTGCTGGACCGCGACGACCCGGCGGGTGGTGAAGGAGCGGCCGTCGCGGATGCGGTCCACGGTGTAGACGATGGGGGCGCCGGGGTCGCCCGGGCGCAGGAAGTAGGCGTGCAGCGAGTGCGCGTGCCGGTCCTCGGGCACCGTGCGCCCGGCGGCGACCAGCGCCTGCGCCGCGACCTGCCCGCCGAAGACGCGCGGGACGACCGCGTCACGGGACCGGCCGCGGAAGATGTCCTGCTCGATCCGCTCCAGGTCGAGCAGATCGAGCAGGGACCGAAGTGCTGGGTTCATGCGTTTCTCTGCCCTTACAGGCCCATGTCCTTGGCGATGATCGACTTCATGATCTCGCTGGTGCCGCCGTAGATGCGGTTGACGCGGTTGTCCGCGTACAGGCGGGCGATGGGGTACTCGTTCATGTAGCCGTAGCCGCCGTGCAGTTGGAGGCAGCGGTCGATGACGCGGTGGGCGACCTCGGTGCAGAACAGCTTGGCGGAGGCGGCCTCGGCGGGGGTGAGCTCACCGGCGTCGAGGGCCTCCAGCGCGCGGTCGGCGACGGCCTGCGCCGCGTCCACCTCGGCCTGGCAGGCGGCCAGCTCGAACTTGGTGTTCTGGAAGTGGGCGACCGGCTTGCCGAAGACGGTGCGCTCCCGCACGTACTTCGTGGCGAACCGGACGGCGGCCCGGGCCTGCGCGTAGGCGCCGAAGGCGATGCCCCACCGCTCGGAGGGCAGGTTGGCGCCGAGGTAGGAGAAGCCCTTGTTCTCCTCGCCGAGCAGGTCCTCGACCGGGACCTTGACGTCGACGAACGCCAGCTCGGCGGTGTCGGAGGCCTTCAGGCCCAGCTTGTCGAGCTTGCGGCCCACCGAGTAGCCCGCGGACCGGGTGTCCACGGCGAACAGGGAGATGCCGTGGCGGCGGTCCTCGGCCGTCGGGGCGGCGGTGCGGGCGCAGACGATGACCCGGTCGGCGTGGACGCCGCCGGTGATGAAGGTCTTGGCGCCGTTGAGGACGTAGTGCGCGCCGTCCTCGCTCAGCCGGGCGGTGGTCTTCATGCCGGCGAGGTCGGAGCCGGTGCCGGGCTCGGTCATCGCGATGGCCCACATCTCGTCACCGGAGACGAACCTGGGCAGGTAGCGCTTCTTCTGCTCGTCGGTGGCGAGCATCCTGAGGTAGGGCAGCGCGAGCAGGACGTGGACACCGGAGCCGCCGAAGGTGACGCCCGCGCGGACGGTCTCCTCGTACTGGACGGCCTCGAACCGGTGCGTCCGGAGTCCGGCGCCGCCGTACTCCTCGGGGACGTTGATGCCGAACAGGCCGAGCTCGGCGAGCCGGTGGTAGAACTCGCGCGGCACCTGGCCGCCGGCGCACCACTCGTCGTAGACCGGTACGACCTCGGCCTCGATGAAGGCGCGGAGGGTCTCCCGGAACGCCTCGTGATCCTCGCTGAACACCGTACGGCGCACGCCGCCACCTCCACACACCCGGACTGTCCAAGCGCTTGCTCACACCAACGTACCGGCGAGTACGCAACCCCGTAAAGAGCACTCCGAGTAAGACGGATCACGAAAGAGACGAACTGGAGGGCCAGGGGGCGCCGCCCCCTGGCCAGGGGCGCGGGGAACTGCGCGCCCGGCCCCCACGAACCCGCAGCCGACAACGGGGGTCCGGGGGGCGCAGCCCCCGGGACGGGACGGGTAGGAGCGGCGGGAGCGAACCAACCACCACACACCCCAGGGGCACGGGGCACAGCCCCGTCACACGCCGGGCCGCACCCGCAAACCGCTCAGCCCGCCGCAGGCGACGGCGCGGAGGCGAACGCCCCCCGAGCCATCCGATGCAGCAACTCCGCCGTCGCCCCGCGCCCCGGCAGGGACCCGGCCCGCCCCAGATGCGGCGTGGAGTTCAGCAGCCCGAACACCGAGTGCACGGCCGACCGCGCGGCCGGCTCGGCGAGGTCCGGATGGACCTGGCGGACCACGTCCACCCACAGCTCGACGTACTGCCGCTGGAGCTGGCGGACCAGCTTGCGGTCGCTGTCCCGCAGGCGGTCCAGCTCACGGTCGTGCAAGGTGATGAGGGGCCGGTCGTCGAGCGCGAAGTCGATGTGGCCCTCGATGAGGGAGTCGAGCACCGCCTCGGGCCCGGCCGGCCCGTCGGCCTCGGCCAGACGCCGCTTCGCCCCCGTCAGGAGCTGACCGCTGATGCCGACCAGCAGCTCCGCGAGCATCGCGTCCTTGCCCGGGAAGTGCCGGTACAACCCCGGCCCACTGATGCCCACGGCGGCGCCTATCTCGTCGACGCCGACACCGTGGAACCCACGTTCGGCGAAGAGCCGCGCGGCTTCCCTGAGGATCTGCTCGCGGCGGGTGGTGGCATCGGTTCGGGTGGCCATGGAAGTAATTCTAGACAGGGAGGTTAGCGCTCGTTAACCTGGATGCAGATGCGTTAACGCTCATTAACCATTCGGGCATGGCCGTCCAGGCATTGCCGGTCGGGCATGAGCAGTCAGGCACGGACAACCGGGCATGGACAGCCGGTCGCACGGACCACCGGGTGAGGGGACCGCAAGGATGCACGAGGCACCGGAGCTGACGAGCGCGGCCGATCCCGCGTCGGAGGCCTGGCGGGCCAACGAACAGGCACACCGCGCGCTCGTCGACGAGCTGCGCGGCAAGCTCGCCGCCGCACGGCTCGGCGGCGGCGAGAGGGCCCGCGCCCGGCACACCGCGCGCGGGAAGCTGCTGCCGCGCGACCGCGTGGACACGCTCCTCGACGCCGGGTCGCCGTTCCTGGAGCTGGCACCGCTGGCCGCCGACGGGATGTACGAGGGCCAGGCCCCGGCCGCCGGGGTCATCGCCGGCATCGGACGGGTCGCCGGCCGCGCGTGCGTGATCGTCGCCAACGACGCGACCGTCAAGGGCGGGACCTACTACCCGATGACGGTGAAGAAGCACCTGCGGGCCCAGGAGGTGGCCCTGGAGAACCGCCTGCCCTGCCTGTACCTGGTCGACTCCGGCGGCGCCTTCCTGCCCATGCAGGACGAGGTCTTCCCCGACCGGGAGCACTTCGGGCGGATCTTCTACAACCAGGCCCGGATGTCGGGCGCCGGGATCCCGCAGATCGCCGCCGTCCTCGGCTCCTGCACGGCCGGCGGGGCCTACGTCCCGGCGATGAGCGACGAGGCCGTGATCGTCCGCAACCAGGGCACGATCTTCCTGGGCGGACCGCCCCTGGTGAAGGCGGCCACCGGCGAGGTCGTGACCGCCGAGGAGCTCGGCGGCGGCGAGGTGCACTCCCGGATCTCCGGCGTCACCGACCACCTCGCCGAGGACGACGCCCACGCCCTGCGCATCGTGCGGAACATCGTCGCGACCCTCCCCGCGCGCGACACCCCGCCCTGGGAGGTCACCGAGGCCGTCGAGCCCAAGGTCGACCCCTCCGGGCTGTACGGCGCGGTGCCCGCCGACCCCCGCACGCCCTACGACGTCCGCGAGGTCATCGCGCGCGTGGTCGACGGCTCCCGCTTCGCCGAGTTCAAGGCCGAGTTCGGGCAGACCCTGGTCACCGGCTTCGCCCGGATCCACGGCCACCCGGTCGGGATCGTCGCCAACAACGGCATCCTGTTCTCCGAGTCCGCCCAGAAGGGCGCCCACTTCATCGAGCTGTGCGACCAGCGCGGGATCCCGCTGCTGTTCCTCCAGAACATCTCCGGCTTCATGGTGGGCAGGGACTACGAGGCGGGCGGCATCGCCAAGCACGGCGCCAAGATGGTCACCGCGGTCGCCTGCACCCGCGTGCCCAAGCTGACCGTCGTGGTCGGCGGGTCGTACGGCGCGGGCAACTACTCGATGTGCGGCCGGGCCTACTCCCCCCGCTTCCTGTGGATGTGGCCGAACGCCAAGATCTCCGTCATGGGCGGTGAGCAGGCCGCCTCCGTGCTCGCCACCGTCAAGCGGGACCAGCTCGAAGCGCGCGGCGAGGAGTGGCCGGCCCAGGACGAGGAGTCCTTCAAGGCCCCCATCCGCGCCCAGTACGAGCACCAGGGCAACGCCTACTACGCCACCGCCCGCCTCTGGGACGACGGCGTGATCGACCCGCTGGAGACCCGGCAGGTGCTGGGCCTGGCCCTGACCGCGTGCGCCAACGCGCCACTGGGCGAGCCCCAGTTCGGCGTCTTCCGGATGTGAGGGGGGACCTCGTGACGATGTTCGAAACGGTTCTGGTGGCCAATCGGGGCGAGATCGCCGTCCGGGTCATCCGTACGCTGCGCGCGCTCGGCGTGCGCTCGGTGGCCGTCTTCTCCGACGCCGACGCCGGCGCCCGGCACGTGAGGGAGGCCGACACGGCCGTCCGGATCGGACCGGCGCCCGCGGCCGAGAGCTATCTGTCCGTCGAGCGGATCCTTCAGGCCGCCGCCCGCACCGGCGCGCAGGCCGTCCACCCGGGGTACGGCTTCCTCGCGGAGAACGCCGGGTTCGCCCGCGCCTGCGAGGAGGCCGGGCTGGTCTTCATCGGCCCCGGGGCGGACGCCATCTCCCTCATGGGCGACAAGATCCGCGCCAAGGAGACGGTGAAGGCCGCCGGAGTGCCGGTGGTCCCGGGCTCCAGCGGCTCCGGGCTCACCGACGACCAACTCGCCGACGCCGCCCGCGACATCGGCATGCCGGTGCTGCTGAAGCCGTCCGCCGGCGGTGGCGGCAAGGGCATGCGACTGGTGCGGGACGCCGGCCTGCTCGACGAGGAGATCGCCGCCGCCCGCCGTGAGGCCCGCGCCTCCTTCGGCGACGACACCCTCCTCGTCGAGCGCTGGATCGACCGCCCCCGGCACATCGAGATCCAGGTTCTGGCCGACGGGCACGGCAACGTGGTGCACCTCGGCGAGCGCGAGTGCTCCCTCCAGCGCCGCCACCAGAAGATCGTCGAGGAGGCGCCGAGCGTGCTCCTCGACGAGGAGACCCGGGCCGCGATGGGCGAGGCCGCGGTCCAGGCGGCCCGCTCCTGCGGGTACCGGGGCGCGGGCACGGTGGAGTTCATCGTCCCCGGCGGTGACCCGGCGTCGTACTTCTTCATGGAGATGAACACCCGCCTCCAGGTGGAGCACCCGGTCACCGAGCTGATCACGGGTCTGGACCTGGTGGAGTGGCAGCTGCGGGTGGCGGCGGGTGAGCCGCTGGCGTTCGCCCAGGAGGACGTCCGGCTGACCGGTCACGCGATCGAGGCCCGCCTGTGCGCGGAGGACCCGGCGCGCGGGTTCCTGCCCTCGGGCGGCACGGTGCTCGGGCTGCGCGAGCCGCAGGGAGAAGGAGTGCGCACCGACTCCGGGCTCAGCGAGGGCACGGAGGTCGGCAGCCTGTACGACCCGATGCTGTCCAAGGTGATCGCCCACGGCCCGGACCGCGCCACCGCGCTCAGGAAGCTGCGGGCGGCCCTCGCCGGGACGGTCACGCTGGGCGTGCAGACCAACGCCGGGTTCCTGCGCCGGCTGCTGGCCCACCCGGCCGTGGTGGCGGGCGAGTTGGACACCGGGCTGGTGGAGCGGGTGGCGGACGAGCTGATCACCGCGGAGGTGCCGGAGGAGGTCTACGAGGCCGCCACGGCCGTACGGCTGGAGGGCCTGCGACCCAAGGGCGGGGGCTGGACCGACCCGTTCTCCGTGCCGAGCGGCTGGCGGCTGGGCGGGGAGCCGAAGCCGATGGCGTTCCCGCTGCGGGTGCCGGGACTCGAACCCGTCACCCACCAGGTGCGCGGCACCCACACCGTCACCGACGACACGGTGTCCGTCACGCTCGACGGCGTCCGCCACACCTTCCACCGCGCCGCCGACTGGCTCGGCCGCGACGGCGACGCCTGGCACGTGCGCGACCACGACCCGGTGGCCGCCTCCCTCAGCCGCGCGGCCCACGCCGGCGCCGACTCGCTCACCGCCCCCATGCCGGGCACGGTCACGGTGGTGAAGGTCGCGGTCGGCGACGAGGTGGCCGCGGGGCAGAGCCTGCTGGTCGTCGAGGCGATGAAGATGGAGCACGTCATCTCCGCGCCGCACGCCGGCACCGTCACCGAACTGGACGTGGCACCGGGCACGACGGTCGCCATGGACCAGGTCCTGGCGGTCATCGCCCCCGTGGAGGAGGAGACGGCATGAGCACGCCGAACGGCACGGGCACCGGGGACACCGGCCTCCCGATGGTGGTCCCCGCCCCCGACCTGCCCGCGCGAATCAGGATCCACGAGGTCGGTCCGCGCGACGGACTCCAGAACGAGAAGGCGACGGTGCCGACCGAGGTCAAGGCGGAGTTCATCCGCCGCCTCGCCGACGCGGGTCTGACGACCGTGGAGGCCACCAGCTTCGTCCACCCGAAGTGGGTTCCCCAACTGGCGGACGCGGAGGCGCTGTTCCCGCAGGTCAAGGATCTGAAGGGGGTGCGTCTGCCGGTCCTCGTGCCCAATATGCGCGGGCTGGAGCGCGCGCTCGCCCTCGGGGCGGACCGCATCGCCGTCTTCGCCAGCGCCACCGAGTCCTTCGCCAAGGCCAACCTCAACCGCACGGTGGAGGAGTCGCTCGCCGTCTTCGAGCCGGTCGTGGCCCGCGCGAAGAAGGGGGGCGCCCATGTCCGCGGCTATGTCTCCATGTGCTTCGGCGATCCCTGGGAGGGCGCCGTCCCGCTGCACCAGGTCGCCCAGGTGTGCAGGGCGCTCCTCGACATGGGCTGCGACGAGCTGAGCCTCGGGGACACGATCGGCGTCGCCACGCCGGGGCACGTCCTGGAGCTGCTGGCCACGCTCAACGAGCAGCACGTACCGACCTCCGCGCTCGGCGTGCACTTCCACGACACCTACGGCCAGGCCCTCGCCAACACCCTGGCCGCCCTCCAGCACGGCGTCACCACCGTCGACGCCTCCGCGGGCGGCCTCGGCGGCTGCCCCTACGCCAAGTCCGCCACCGGCAACCTCGCCACCGAGGACCTCGTGTGGATGCTGCGGGGTCTCGGCATCGAGACCGGAGTCGACCTCGGCCGCCTGACCGCCACCAGCGCGTGGATGGCCGACCAGCTGGGCCGCCCCAGCCCGTCCCGCACCCTCCGTGCCCTCTCCCACAAGGAGCAGTGATCGACGATGAACCACCGCCTGACCCCCGAGCTGGAGGAACTCCGCCGTACGGTGGAGCAGTTCGCCCACGACGTCGTCGCCCCGAAGATCGGCGACTTCTACGAGCGGCACGAGTTCCCGTACGAGATCGTCCGGGAGATGGGCCGCATGGGCCTGTTCGGGCTGCCGTTCCCGGAGGAGTACGGCGGCATGGGCGGCGACTACCTGGCGCTGGGCATCGCCCTGGAGGAGCTGGCCCGGGTGGACTCCTCGGTCGCCATCACGCTGGAGGCCGGGGTCTCGCTCGGCGCCATGCCGATCCACCTCTTCGGCACCGAGGAGCAGAAGCGCGAGTGGCTGCCGCGGCTGTGCTCCGGCGAGATACTGGGCGCCTTCGGCCTCACCGAGCCCGACGGCGGCTCGGACGCGGGCGGGACGCGCACGACGGCCCGCCTGGACCCGGACACGAACGAGTGGGTGATCAACGGCACCAAGTGCTTCATCACCAACTCGGGCACGGACATCACCGGGCTGGTGACGGTGACGGCGGTGACCGGCCGCAAGCCCGACGGGCGCCCGCTGATCTCGGCGATCATCGTCCCGTCCGGCACGCCCGGCTTCACGGTGGCGCCCGCCTACTCGAAGGTCGGCTGGAACGCGTCCGACACCCGTGAGCTGTCCTTCGCCGACGTCCGCGTGCCGGCGGCGAACCTGCTGGGCGAGGAGGGCCGCGGCTACGCGCAGTTCCTGCGGATCCTCGACGAGGGCCGGATCGCCATCGCGGCGCTGGCGACCGGGCTGGCCCAGGGCTGTGTGGACGAGTCGGTGAAGTACGCCAAGGAGCGCCACGCCTTCGGCAGGCCCATCGGCTCCAACCAGGCCATCCAGTTCAAGATCGCCGACATGGAGATGAAGGCCCACACCTCCCGTCTCGCCTGGCGCGACGCCGCCTACCGCCTGGTGGCCGGCGAGCCCTTCAAGAAGGAGGCCGCCCTCGCCAAGCTCTACTCCTCGACGATCGCCGTCGACAACGCCCGCGACGCCACGCAGGTCCACGGCGGCTACGGCTTCATGAACGAGTACCCGGTGGCCCGTATGTGGCGCGACTCCAAGATCCTCGAGATCGGCGAGGGCACGAGCGAGGTGCAGCGGATGCTCATCGCGAGGGAGCTGGGCCTGACGGACTGACGATCCGGCAGGGCACGGGCCGCCGACCGGCACGGGGCACGGCGGCCCGCCCCTCGGACCGGCACGGACGCGGCGACCCGCTCACTGGACAGAAACTAAGGTTAGGCTAACCTAGCTTCGAACCTGTCCGGCGGGCGCTCCGCCCCGTTCGAAAGCAGTCACACCCATGCCCAACGCCCGTGCCACCCTCCTCTCCCGCCGCGGCGTCCTCGCCGCGGGCGGCGCCCTCGGCCTCGGTGCCGTGCTCGCAGCCTGCGGTGACGGCGACGCGAAAAGCGGCGGCTCGGGCGGCGGCAAGGCGGCGGCCGACATGTCGGGCCCCTGGTCCTTCAAGGACGACCGCGGGCAGACCGTGAAGGCCGACAAGGTCCCCTCGCGCATCGTCGCCTTCGTCGGGGTCGCCGCCGCGCTGCACGACTACGGCGTCCGGGTCGAGGGCGTCTTCGGCCCGACGACGACCAAGGACGGCAAGGCCGACGTGCAGGCCGGCGACATGGACGTCAGCAAGGTGACGGTGCTCGGCAACGAGTGGGGCCAGTTCAACATCGAGAAGTACGCGTCCCTCCCCCCCGACCTGCTCGTCTCCACCATGTTCGACGACGCGGGCACCCTCTGGTACGTCCCGGAGGAGTCGAAGAAGAAGATCCTCGCCGTCGGCGCCCCCACCGTGGGGATCTCCGTCTACGACCGGCAGCTGACCGAACCACTGGAGCGCATGCTCGCGCTGGCCAAGTCGCTCGGCGGGGACGTCACCGGGGACAAGGTGAAGCAGGCCAGGAAGCGGTTCGAGGACGCGGCCGCCCGGCTGCGCGCCGCCGCCCGGGCGAAGCCGGACATCAGGGTGCTGGCGGGCTCCGCGAGCCAGGACCTGTTCTACGTCTCCGGCACCCACCTCTCCATCGACCTGGAGTACTTCAAGGCCCTCGGCGTGAACTTCGTGGAGCCCCCGGAGAGCGCCAAGAAGCAGGGCGGAGGCTGGTACGAGTCCCTGAGCTGGGAGAACGCCAACAAGTACGCGGCGGACATCATCATGATGGACAACCGCACCTCGGCCATCCAGCCCGCCGACATCACCCAGGGCACCTGGAAGAAGCTCCCCGCGGTCAAGGCGGGCCAGGTCATCGCCCGCAACCCCGAGCCGATCCTGTCGTACGACAAGTGCGCCCCGCTGCTCGAGGACCTCGCGAAGGCCATCGAGACGGCGAAGAAGGTCGCCTGACCCGCCCCGCTCCCCCTCCCTCTCCCCCCTCGCCCCACCTCGATCCCCACCCCCCACGCACAAGCACCCTGACGATGACTCAGGAGCACCCATGACGACGGCCGTGGCCGCCCCGTTCCGCTTCTTCTCCCTCCAGGTCGTACGGACGAGGCGGCTCGGCCCGTCTTTCGTCCGGGTCACCTTCGCGGGGCCCGACCTGCACGCCTTCCACTCCGACGGGCGCGACCAGTCCCTCTCCCTGTTCCTGCCGCACCCGGGCCAGCCCGCGCCGGTGGTGCCGCTCGAACTGGGCTGGGGGTCCCCCCGCTCGAGCGCAGCCGAGAGTGGGGGAGGATGGTGGCAGGAATGGCGCGAACTCCCCGACGACGTACGGGCGGTGATGCGCTCGTACACCCTGCGGTCCCTGCGCCGGGAACCCGACGAGATCGACATCGACTTCGCCCTGCACGGCCTGGAGCCCGGCGCCGCGGCGCCCACAGGACCCGCCTCCCGCTGGGCCGCCCGCGCGACGCCGGGCGACCGCGTCCTGCTGCTCGGCCCGGCGGTCGCGGACAACCGGGCGATCCGCTTCCGCCCGCCCGAGGACACCGATCTGGTGGTGATGTGGGGCGACGAGACCGCCGTGCCCGCCGCGACCGCGATCCTGGAGTCCCTGCCGGCCGGCACGCGGGTGCGCGCCTGGCTGGAGGTGGGGCACCCGGGGGACATCCAGGACGTGCCGACCGACGCCGACGCCGAGATCACCTGGCGGGTGCGGGAACCGGGCCGCCCCAAGGGGCCCCCGATGGCGCTCGACGCCCTCCGCCGCACCCGGTTCCCCGCCGGCGCGCGGCCGTACGTCTGGCTCGCGGGCGAGTCCGGGTGCGTCCGGGCGCTGCGCCGGCACTTCGTCGACGAGCGCGGGACCGACCGGCGCCGCGTCACCTTCGTGGGCTACTGGCGGCACGGTCTGAGTGAGGAGCAGTCGCGCGCACAGGAGTGACGCCGGTCACACCGGGGTGGCGCTTGACCTAGATCAACTTAGGTTAGGCTAACCTAAGCCGAGTCGCGCGTTCGGCGCCGCTTCCCCGTCCCGCACGGACCGTCCCCACCCCACCGGAGGACCCCCCACATGCGCTCACACCTGCTCAATGACCTGACCGCGGAGCACTACCGCCGGTCCGTGAAAGAAGGAGTGGAGCGGGTGGCCGCCCGGCTGGCCACCACCGACCGGCCGTTCACGGGCGTGACCGCCGACGCCCTCGCCCCCCGCTTCGAGCGGATCGACCTGGACCGGCCGCTGCGCGACACCACGGCGGCCCTCGACGAGCTGGAGGAGGTCTACCTCCAGGACGCCGTCTACTTCCACCACCCCCGCTACCTCGCCCACCTCAACTGCCCGGTCGCCATCCCGGCGGTGCTCGGCGAGGCCATCCTGTCCGCCGTCAACTCCTCCCTCGACACCTGGGACCAGTCGGCGGGCGGCACCCTGATCGAGCGCAGGCTCATCGACTGGACGGCCGCCCGCGTCGGCCTCGGCCCCGACGCCGACGGCGTGTTCACCTCCGGCGGCACCCAGTCCAACCTCCAGGCCCTCCTGCTGGCCCGCGAGGAGGCCGGCAGCGACGACCTCTCCAGGCTGCGGATCCTCACCTCCGAGGCGAGCCACTTCAGTGTGCGCAAGTCCGCGCGGCTGCTCGGCCTGGGCCCCGAGTCGGTGGTCTGCGTCCCGGTCGACCACGACAAGCGCCTGCAGACCCTCGCGCTCGCCCGTGAACTGGAGCGCTGCCGCCGCCACGGACTGGTCCCGATGGCCGTGGTCGCCACCGCCGGCACCACCGACTTCGGCTCCATCGACCCGCTGCCCGAGATCGCCGGACTGTGCGAACGGTTCGGCACCTGGCTGCACGTCGACGCGGCCTACGGCTGCGGCCTGCTGGTCTCCCCCACCCGGCGCGAGCTGCTCGCCGGCATCGAACACGCCGACTCGGTCACCGTCGACTACCACAAGTCCTTCTTCCAGCCGGTGAGTTCGTCCGCCGTGCTGGTCCGGGACGCCTCGGTCCTGCGGCACGCCACCTATCACGCGGACTACCTCAACCCGCGTCGCGCGGTGACCGAGCGCATCCCCAACCAGGTCGACAAGTCCCTCCAGACCACCCGCCGCTTCGACGCCCTCAAACTCTGGATGACCCTGCGCGTGATGGGCGCCGACGGCGTCGGACAGCTCTTCGACGAGGTGTGCGACCTGGCCGCCGCGGGCTGGACGCTGCTCGCCGCCGACCCGCGCTTCGACGTCGTCGTCGAACCGGCGCTGTCCACCCTGGTCTTCCGCTACCTCCCGGTGTCCGTCACCGACCCGGCCGAGATCGACCGAGCCAACCTGTACGCCCGCAAGGCGCTGTTCGCCTCCGGCGCCGCCGTGGTCGCGGGCACCAAGGTCGCCGGGCGCCACTACCTCAAGTTCACCCTGCTCAACCCCGAGACCACGACCGACGACCTCTCGGCCGTCCTCGACCTGATCGCCGGCCACGCCGAGCAGTACCTGGGAGAGTCCCTTGACCGCGCGTCCTGAAGCCCCGTACGAGACCCATGACTTCGTGGGCATCGGCCTGGGCCCCTTCAACCTCGGCCTGGCCTGCCTCACCGAGCCGATCGCCGAACTGAACGGCGTCTTCCTGGAGTCCAAGCCCGACTTCGAATGGCACTCGGGCATGTTCCTCGACGGCGCCCACCTCCAGACCCCGTTCCTGTCGGACCTGGTCACCCTGGCCGACCCGACCTCCCCCTACTCCTTCCTCAACTACCTGAAGGGGAAGGGCCGTCTGTACTCGTTCTACATCCGGGAGAACTTCTACCCGCTGCGCGTCGAGTACGACGACTACTGCCGCTGGGCGGCGTCCCGGCTGAGCAGCGTGCGTTTCGGCACGACGGTCACCGAGGTGACGTACGACGAGGGCGACGAGCTGTACACCGTGCGGACGCACACCGGAGCCGCGTACCGTGCCCGCCGCCTGGTGCTCGGCACGGGCACGCCCCCGTACCTCCCCGAGGCCTGCCGCGGCCTGACCGGCGACTTCCTGCACAACTCCCGCTACCTGGAGCACAAGGCGGCGCTCCAGCGCAAGGAGTCGATCACGCTGGTCGGCAGCGGTCAGTCCGCCGCCGAGATCTACTACGACCTGCTCGGCGAGATCGACGTCCACGGCTACCGGCTGAACTGGGTCACCCGCTCCCCGCGCTTCTTCCCGCTGGAGTACACCAAGCTCACGCTGGAGATGACCTCCCCGGAGTACGTCGACTACTACCACGCGCTGCCGGAGCAGACCCGCTACCGCCTCACCGAGCAGCACAAGGGCCTGTTCAAGGGCATCGACGGCACCCTGATCGACGAGATCTTCGACCTGCTCTACCAGAAGAACCTCGGCGGCCCGGTCCCCACCCGCCTGCTCACCAACTCGTCCCTCGCCCGGGCGACTTACGACGACGGTGCGTACACCCTCACCTTCCACCAGGACGAACAGGGGAAGGACTTCGAGCTGCGCTCCGACGGCCTGGTCCTGGCCACCGGCTACCGGTACGCCGAACCCGAGTTCCTGAAGCCGATCCGGGACCGGCTGCGCTACGACTCCCACGGCAACCACGACATCGGCCGCAACTACGCGATCGACGTCACCGGCCGGGGCGTCTTCCTCCAGAACGCCGGCGTGCACGCGCACAGCATCACCAGCCCCGACCTGGGCATGGGCGCCTACCGCAACAGCTGCATCATCCGCGAGCTGCTCGGCACCGAGCACTACCCGGTCGAGAAGACCATCGCCTTCCAGGAGTTCGCCGCATGACCCTCACGATCCGTCCGCTCGACCCGCTGCAGGACGCCGAGCTGCTGCACGGCTGGGTCACCCACCCCAAGGCGGCGTTCTGGATGATGCAGGACGCGACACTCACGGACGTCGAGCGCGCCTACCTCGAGATCGCCGCCGACCGCCACCACGACGCCTTCCTCGGCCTGCACGACGGCGAGCCCGCGTTCCTGATGGAGCGGTACGACCCGGCCCACCGCGAACTGGTGGGGCTGTACGAGCCGGAACCCGGCGACGTCGGCATGCACTTCCTGGTCGCGCCGACCGACACACCCGTGCACGGGTTCACCCGCGCGGTGCTCACCGCCGTGCTGCGGCACCTGTTCGAGGATCCGGCGACGCGCCGGGTCGTCGTGGAGCCCGACGTGCGCAACAAGGCCGTGCAGGCGCTGAACACGGCCGTCGGGTTCGTGCCGGAGCGCGAGATCGACAAGCCGGAGAAGACGGCGCTGCTGAGCTTCTGCACCCGGGAGCAGTTCACCCCGGCCCCGGGGGTGACGGCATGACCCTCGCCGACGCCGTGTCCCATCTCTCCCCGGAGCGCTGGGAGAGGGCCAACCGCCTGCTCATACGCAAGGCGCTCGCCGAGTTCACGCACGAGCGGCTGCTCGCTCCCCGCCCGGACGGCGACCACTGGGTCGTCCCCACCGACGACGGCCTCACCCACTACCGCTTCGCCGCCGTCCGCCGCGCCCTCGACCACTGGCAGGTGGACCCCGACTCGATCACCCGCCGACGCGACGGCGCCGAACTGCCGCTCGCCGCACTGGACTTCTTCATCGAGTTCAAGGCGTCACTGGGGCTGAGCGACGAGATCCTCCCGATCTACCTGGAGGAGATCTCCTCCACCCTGGCGAGCACCTGCTACAAACTGGCCAAGCCGCAGGTCACCTCCGCCGAGCTGGCGAAGGGCTCCTTCCAGGACATCGAGACCGGCATGACCGAGGGCCACCCCTGCTTCGTCGCCAACAACGGGCGGCTCGGCTTCGGGGTCCACGAGTACCTGTCGTACGCCCCCGAGACCGCGAGCCCCGTCCGGCTGGTGTGGCTGGCCGCGCACCGCTCACGGGCGGCGTTCACGGCGGGCGCCGGCATCGAGTACGAGGCCTTCCTGCGCGAGGAGCTGGGCCCCGGGACCGTCGAGCGCTTCCACGCCCGGCTCACCGGCCAGGGCCTCGACCCGGCCGACTACCTGCTCATCCCCGTCCACCCCTGGCAGTGGTGGAACAAGCTCACCGTCACCTTCGCCGCCGAGATCGCCCGCCGGCACCTGGTCTGCCTCGGCGAGGGCGTCGACGAGTACCTGGCCCAGCAGTCCATCCGGACCTTCTTCAACCGCACGAACCCGCACCGGCACTACGTCAAGACCGCGCTGTCCGTGCTCAACATGGGCTTCATGCGCGGACTGTCGGCCGCCTACATGGAGGCCACCCCGGCCATCAACGACTGGCTGGCCCGGCTCATCGCCGACGACCCGGTACTGAGGTCGACCGGTCTGACGATCATCCGCGAGCGGGCGGCCGTCGGCTACCGGCACCTGGAGTACGAGGAGGCGACGGACCGCTACTCGCCGTACCGGAAGATGCTGGCCGCGCTGTGGCGCGAGAGCCCGTTGCCCTCGCTGCGGGACGGCGAGTCCCTGGCCACCATGGCCTCGCTGCTCCACGTGGACCACGAGGGCGCGTCGTTCGCCGCGGCGCTGATCGAGCGCTCCGGGCTCTCCCCCACACAGTGGCTGCGCGGTTATCTGCGCGCCTATCTCACTCCTCTCCTGCACAGCTTCTACGCCTACGACCTGGTGTTCATGCCGCACGGCGAGAACGTGATCCTGGTGCTCCAGGACGGCGAGGTGCGGCGGGCGGTCTTCAAGGACATCGCCGAGGAGATCGCGGTGCTGGACCCGGACGCCGCGCTGCCGCCCCAGGTGCGGCGGATCCGGGTGGAGGTCCCGGAGGACAAGAAACTGCTGTCCCTGTTCACGGACGTCTTCGACTGCTTCTTCCGCTTCCTGGCCGCGGGCCTGGCCACCGAGGGGATCATGGAGGAGGACGACTTCTGGGGGACGGTCGCCGAGGTGGTGCGCGCGTACCAGGAGTCGGTGCCGGAACTCGCCGGGAAGTTCCGGCAGTACGACCTGTTCGCCCCGGAGTTCGCGCTGTCCTGCCTCAACCGGCTCCAGTTGCGCGACAACCGGCAGATGGTGGACCTCGCGGACCCCTCCGGGGCGCTCCAGCTGGTCGGGACCCTGCGCAACCCCCTCGCGGGGCGCTGAGCCCCGACCCGGACGGACGGGCACCCCGGAGTACGGTCCTCCGGGGTGCCCGTCGCCGTGTTCGGCCGTTCGGCCTACCGCGCGGGCCAGGGCACCTGCGGGGAGCGGTAGTACCCGATCCCGAGCGCGTCCCAGCGCGGCGCCTGGGCCGCCAGGCGCGTCCGGTAGGTGTTCCAGTCGTGCGTGGCCGCGGGCGACCAGCCGAGTTCGGCGACGCCGGGCAGCCGGGGGAAGGCCATGGCGTCGATGTCGGCGGAGGTCGACAGGGTCTCCGACCACAGCGGGGCCTCGACACCACGCACCGCGGAGGCGGGCGCGCCCGGCAGATAGCTGCCCGGGTCCCAGTCGTAGGACCGCTGCACCTCGACGTAGCCGGCCCAGGCCAGTCCGAGCGGGGTGTCCTTGGTGTACTTCATGTCGAGGTACACCCGGTCGGCCGGGGACAGGATCAGCCCGGTGCCGTTCTGCGCGGCCTGGGCGACCTGCGCCTTCTCCGCCGCGCTGGTGGAGTCCAGGCCCCAGTACTGGGCGAGCGCGCCCTTGGCCGGGGTCGCGCCGGTCAGCTGGTGCCAGCCGATCACCGTCTTGCCGTACTTGGCGACGATCGGCTGCACCCGGTCCATGAACCGCACGTAGTCGTCGTGGCTCGTGGAGTGCGCCTCGTCGCCGCCGATGTGCAGGTAGCGGCCGGGGGTGAGGGCGGCCAGCTCGCGCACGACGTCGTCCACGAAGGCGTACGTGACGTCCTTGGACACGCACAGCGAGCTGAAGCCGACGTCGGTGCCGGTGTACAGCGGGGGTGCCACGCCGTCGCAGTTCAGTTCCGCGTAGGAGGAGAGGGCCGCGTTGGTGTGGCCGGGCATGTCGATCTCGGGGACGACCTCCAGATGGCGGGAGGCGGCGTAGCGGACGATCTCCTGGTAGTCGGCCTTGGTGTAGTGGCCGCCCGTGCCGCCGCCGACCTGCGTGGAGCCGCCGTGGGTCGCCAGGCGCGGCCAGGAGTCGACGGCGATGCGCCAGCCCTGGTCGTCGCTCAGGTGCAGATGCAGCTCGTTGATCTTGTAGAGGGCGAGTTCGTCGATGTAGCGCTTGACCTGCGTGACGGTGAAGAAGTGCCGGGAGACGTCGAGCATGGCGCCCCGGTAGGCGTAGCGCGGGCTGTCCTGGATGGTGCCGCCGGCGACCAGCCACGGGCCCGGCTGCACGGACTTCCTCTCGACGGACGGGGGCAGCAGCTGCCGCAGGGTCTGCACGCCGTGGAAGAGGCCGGCCGGCTCCCCCGCGGTGATCGTCACCCCGCTCGCCGCGCTGTCCAGCCGGTAGCCCTCGGCTCCGTACGACCCCTTGGCCAGCCGCAGCTGGATGCCGCCGTGACCCTGGGTGGTCAGCGGCAGGCGGTAGCCGGTGGAGGGCCGCAGGACGTCCGCGAGGTACTCGCCCACCTGACGCGCCTCGCGGGAGTCGTCGACGCGGATGTGGGTGCCCGCCGTGATGCGGTACGGGTTCCCGCCCGCATGGACGGAGGCGGGGGCCGGGACCACCTGGCCGAGCGGCGTCGCGGCCGCCGTGGGCGCCGCACCGCCGGCGGGCGCGGCGCCCACGGCGAAGGCCCCGGCCGCCGCCGCGAGCAGTAGCGCGCCCAGGGCTCGGCTCGTCCTGGGCATCCGGATTCCTCGGGGAGTCGTGCTGTGGTGCCGTCTCACATGCGCTCCCTTCGTTCGGCTCGGGACTCTGGGAGCCCCGACGGTATAGACCACTCTCTCGCAGATGCGGTGAAACAATCTCCCCATGACGGAAATCATCCAGAACGACGGCACGTGGGTGCTGGACGGCGACGCCCTGAGACTGACTCCGGGACGGGACAAGAACGTCGGTCTGCTGCGACGGACCCTGGGTGAGATCCGCGTACCGCTCGCCGCTCTGGCGGGCGTGTCGTTCGAGCAGGGCAAGCGGGCCGGGCGGCTCAGGCTGCGGCTGCGTGACGGCGCCGATCCGCTGCTGCACGCGACCGCGGGCCGGCTGCCCGAGCCGCACGACCCCTATCAGCTGCTGGTCGAGCCCGAGCGCTACGGGGTCGCCGAGTACTTCGTGGACGTGGTCCGTGACGCCCTGCGGCTGGAGCAGGTGCCCTCCGGCCCGGTGACGGAGTACCTGCTGCCCGGTCCCGCGCTGCCCCTGTCGGTGTCGGCCGGGGACGGCACGGCGAGCTTCGACGGCGAGCGGGTGCGTCTGGAGTGGAACTGGAAGACGGAGGACGCCAAGGCCGCGGGCGGGGCCCGCACACTGGCGCTCGCCGACATCACCGCGGTGGAGTGGCTGCCCGCCGCCGGGCTGGAGAACGGCTTCCTGCGCCTCACCGTGCGGGGCGCGCCCGCCGACGTCCCGCCCAAGCACGACCCGAACGCCGTGGAGCTGTGGGGTTTCAAGAAGGACCCGCTGATGGCGCTGGTCGCGGCGGCCGTGCAGGCGCGGCTGCCGCATCCGGCCGCGCCCGCGGACGGGGCCATGCCCGGCGGGCCCGCCCCGGTGGAGGCCGCCGCCGACCCGGGCGCGGACGGGACCGAGGAGGACCACGACGTCCTGCTGCGGCGGCTGCGCGAGCTCGGCGAACTGCACCGCGCGGGGGTACTGACGGACGAGGAGTTCACCCTGGCCAAGCAGGCGGTCCTCAGGCGCCTGTGAGAACCGTCCGGGCGACACCACCCCCGCACCCCCCGCACCCGGCACCCCGCGCCACCTCCGCACCCGGCACGCCCACCACCCCATCGGCGCATCCCTGCCCGAAATCGGGCAGGATTCTTGCGAAAGCCCGTCCCTTACTCCAGAATCCACCGGGTGCACGACGAACTTGTTGATCACCTGACACGGTCCACGCCCCTCAACCGGGGCGAGGCGCTGCGGGTGGTCCAGGACGTGCTCGCCTACTTCGACGAGACGACCGAGGAGTTCGTCCGTCGCCGCCACCGCGAGCTCCAGGCCCAGGGCCTGGTGAACGCGGAGATCTTCGAACGGATCGGGGCGGACCTGAAGTACCGCGCGGTGGCACCGCCGGAGCTCTCCCTCCGGCAGCTGCGCCGGATCGTCTACGGCTGAGGGATACCTGTACATGTGCGGAATCGTCGGATACATCGGCAAGCGTGACGTCGCCCCGCTGCTCCTGGAAGGCCTTCAGCGCCTGGAGTACCGCGGCTACGACTCGGCGGGCATCGCCGTCACCTCGCCGAAGGCGGCCGGCCTGAGGATGGTCAAGGCCAAGGGCCGGGTCCGCGACCTGGAGGCCAAGGTCCCGGCGCGCTTCAAGGGCACCACCGGCATCGCCCACACCCGCTGGGCCACCCACGGCGCCCCCTCCGACGCGAACGCCCACCCGCACATGTCGGCCGACAACAAGGTCGCCGTCGTGCACAACGGCATCATCGACAACGCCTCCGACCTGCGCCGCAAGCTTCAGGCGGACGGCGTGGAGTTCCTCTCCGAGACCGACACCGAGGTGCTCACCCACCTCATCGCCCGCTCCGAGGCGGAAACGCTGGAGGAGAAGGTCCGCGCCGCCGTCCGCCTGGTCGAGGGCACCTACGGCATCGCCGTCCTGCACGCCGACTTCCCCGACCGCATCGTGGTGGCCCGCAACGGCTCGCCGGTCGTGCTCGGCATCGGCGAGAAGGAGATGTTCGTCGCCTCCGACATCGCCGCGCTGGTCACCCACACCCGGCAGATCGTGACCCTCGACGACGGCGAGATGGCCACCCTCAAGGCCGACGACTTCCGCACGTACACCACCGAGGGCACCCGCACCACCGCCGAGCCGACCACCGTGGAGTGGGAGGCCGCCTCCTACGACATGGGCGGCCACGACACCTACATGCACAAGGAGATCCACGAGCAGGCCGAGGCCGTGGACCGGGTGCTGCGCGGCCGGATCGACGACCGCTTCGCCACCGTGCACCTCGGCGGCATCAACCTCGACGCCCGCGAGGCACGCGCGGTGCGCCGGGTGAAGATCCTCGGCTGCGGCACCTCCTACCACGCGGGCATGATCGGCGCCCAGATGATCGAGGAGCTGGCCCGCATCCCCGCCGACGCCGAGCCGGCCTCCGAGTTCCGCTACCGCAACGCGGTGGTCGACCCCGACACGCTGTACGTCGCGGTCTCCCAGTCCGGTGAGACGTACGACGTGCTGGCCGCCGTGCAGGAACTCAAGCGCAAGGGCGCGCGGGTGCTCGGCGTCGTCAACGTGGTGGGCTCCGCCATCGCCCGCGAGGCGGACGGCGGCATCTACGTCCACGCGGGCCCGGAGGTCTGCGTGGTGTCCACCAAGTGCTTCACCAACACCTGCGTCGCCTTCGCGCTGCTCGCCCTGCACCTGGGCCGCATCCGCGACCTGTCGGTGCGTGACGGCAAGCGGATCATCGAGGGCCTGCGCAAGCTGCCGTCCCAGATCTCCGAGATCATGAAGCAGGAGGAGGAGATCGAGCGGCTGGCCCGGGACTACGCCGACGCCCGTTCGATGCTCTTCATCGGCCGGGTCCGGGGCTACCCGGTGGCCCGTGAGGCCTCCCTGAAGCTCAAGGAGGTCTCCTACATCCACGCCGAGGCGTACCCGGCCTCCGAGCTCAAGCACGGCCCGCTGGCCCTGATCGAGCCCGCGCTGCCGACGGTGGCGATCGTGCCGGACGACGACCTGCTGGAGAAGAACCGCGCGGCCATGGAGGAGATCAAGGCCCGCAGCGGCAAGATCCTGGCCGTCGCCCACCAGGAGCAGGAGAAGGCCGACCAGACGATCGTCGTCCCCAAGAACGAGGACGAGCTGGACCCGATCCTCATGGGCATTCCCCTCCAACTCCTCTCTTATCACACGGCGTTGACCCTGGGTCGAGACATCGACAAGCCCCGCAACCTGGCCAAGTCGGTAACGGTCGAGTAAGAGCAAGTAGTTAACGGTGCCCTGACAGGTCGCCCCGAAGGGGCGCCCCAGGGGCGCGGGGCTGTATCGACATGCGGCTCCGCCGCGTGGGCGCGACCAGCCCCAACGCGCCCGCACGGGCCGAACCGTGAGAAACGGACCCCCACGTGTGCACCCAACACGCGGGGGTCCGTTTTCACCCGCCGGGGAGCAACTCACCCCACCCCCCAGCCCGCGCAGCTACCCGGTGGCCGTCACCCCCCGGCCGGCAGCGCGTCGCGGAAGTTCCGTGGGCCAGTGGGCGAGCGCCGCCGTGGCCGCGTACCAGGCGACCGCTCCCGCCGCCACGGCGAACCAGCCGCCCACCTTCGCCAGGCCGCCGTTGTCGGCGAAGCGGGCGATGGCGAGCAGCACCAGGGAGACGAAGAACAGCCCGTAGGTGCCCTGGCCGAGCACGTCGCCGCCGGCGAGCGTCAACGTCAGGGCCACGAGGGCGAACAGAAGCAGGAAGAGCCCCGCGCCGTTGCCGGAGACCTGGTTGCCGACCGAGACGGCCCAGGTGAACCAGAGGGCGCCGAGCGCGCAGTAGGCCGTACCGGTCGCGGTGTCGCGATCGCGGAAGGCCAGCAGTCCGGCGACGAACAGTGCGACACCGCCCACATAGTGAGCGAGCGTCACCGAGTCGTTCGCCGTCACTCCGTTGATGACTTCGGTGTACCCGAGGCCGAAGGCCAGCAGGGTGACACCGAGGGCGAGTCGGCCGAGGATGGTGGTTGTGGTGCTTCCCGCAGAGACGTCGTTGGCCACGGCAAGCTCCCTTCATGCCTGCGCAGTTGTGCGGTGACCGGTATATGCCCTCCACAAGGACACAAACACCTCTACGCGCGAGTAGCTTCACGGAAAGTGCGCGACGGGAAAAGGGAGTCGGCCGACGTGGGCCCGTCCAGGGCGCGATCGACTAGGGGATGACGACGACCGGCCGCCGCGCGCGCTTGGCGAGCCGGCCCGCGACCGAGCCGAACAGGCGCCCCACGAGCCCGTGCGTGGAGCCGACGACGATCGCGTCCGCCTCGTACTCCCTGCCGACCTCTTCGAGTTCGTGGCAGATGTCGCCGCCGCGCTCGACGAGGATCCACGGGACCTCCGCCAGGTACTCCGCGCAGGCGAGTTCGAGGCCGAGAACCTCGGTGCGGTGGTCCGGCACGTCGACGAAGACGGGGGGCTCGCAGCCCGCCCACACCGTGGTGGGCAGCCGGTTGGCGACGTGCACGATGATCAGGCCCGAGTGGGTGCGCAGCGCCATGCCGATCGCATAGGCGAGGGCGCGCTCGCTGGAGGTGGATCCGTCGAAGCCGACGACGACGCCGTGCTTGAACGCCGGATCGCAGGGATGGCGTGGCTCTTCCGCCGCCAGGGGATCGGCCGCCGTGGGGTCGGCGACCGGTCGCTTGCGGTCCGCGGGTTCGAAGAATTCGTGACCGGCCATGGCTGTCTCGGCGTTGTGATCCTTTGTCGGGGACGACAGTCTGTGGCGAAGCTGTGTCCGGGAATGGTCTTCCCGTCCCCATACCCCCAAGGGTACGGCGGCACGCCTCCTTAGCCCAGATCCCGCGCACTCTCCGTGGCGGTTCACCGGAGCATGCACGAGCCACGCCCGTAACGCAATGGTTGCTGCCCCGTACAGGCGGTTTGTGCGGGATTCACTTTCCGCGACGGACGGGATCGCGGTGACAGCGGGGCACCCGGCGCACCGAGCGGCGCGCGGGACGCCGGACGGGACACCGGGCAGCGCGCCTTGGGCGACACCGCCGGCGAGGCGGCGCGTTGGGCCGCCTTCAGTTGCGCACTCGTCCCCGCGGCCCTGCTCCGGTACGGCACGTCGTTCGCCGGCGAGGCCGGCACCGCCCTGGGCCTGGCGGCCGTCCGGCACCCGGACGGAAGAGCACCGGTCGGTTGACCGGTTTTTACGCACGCAGCCGTAGCTTTTCAGCCAACTTCTCGTATCTGTGCATTCCCCGGCCGAAGTACCCCCCACTCCCCGTTCGACCTGCACGGAAAGGGTCCCCACGGCCCCGCGCACCCTACGGGGATTGGCCACCGCGACGAGGCGCACTTCCCTGCACGCTCCCCGAGTGCAACGCTTCGTGATCGAATGCTTCACGCCAAGTTGCCATGTCGACAATGTGCCGGGTGACGAACTGGTCAACGCGGCGCGGCGGGACGCAGTAGATTCGATCTTGACTGTCTTACGGCGGGGGACTCGTGCAGGACCGAGGGGAAACGTGTTGGAGCGACAGACCCGAGAGGAACAGGGCGCCGCGACCACCGAGGGGGGCTTAGCAGTATGAGCCACGACTCCGCTGCCGCGCCGGAAACCGCGGCCCGGAAGCTTTCCGGGCGACGCCGCAAGGAGATCGTCGCGGTGCTGCTGTTCAGCGGCGGCCCCATCTTCGAGAGTTCCATACCGTTGTCGGTGTTCGGGGTTGACCGCCAGGACGCCGGCGTACCGCGCTACCGACTGCTGGTGTGCGGCGGCGAGGAAGGCCCGCTGCGGACCACCGGGGGCCTGGAACTCACCACACCGCACGGCCTGGAGGCGATCTCCCGCGCGGGCACGGTCGTCGTACCGGCCTGGCGCTCGATCACCTCGCCGCCGCCGGAGGAGGCGCTCGACGCGCTGCGCCGGGCACACGAGGAGGGCGCCCGCATCGTGGGCCTGTGCACCGGGGCGTTCGTACTCGCCGCGGCCGGCCTGCTGGACGGCCGGCCGGCGACCACGCACTGGATGTACGCGCCGACGCTGGCCAAGCGCTATCCGTCCGTCCACGTGGACCCCAGAGAGCTGTTCGTCGACGACGGCGACGTGCTGACGTCGGCGGGCACGGCGGCCGGGATCGACCTGTGCCTGCACATCGTGCGCTCGGACCACGGCAACGAGGCCGCGGGCGCGCTGGCCCGGCGGCTGGTGGTCCCGCCTCGCAGGAGCGGAGGCCAGGAACGCTACCTGGACCGCTCTTTACCCGAGGAGATCGGCGCCGACCCGCTCGCCGAGGTCGTCGCCTGGGCGCTGGAGCACCTCCACGAGCAGTTCGACGTAGAAACGCTGGCGGCGCGCGCGTACATGAGCCGGCGTACGTTCGACCGCCGCTTCCGCTCCCTGACCGGGAGCGCGCCGCTCCAGTGGCTGATCACCCAGCGGGTGCTCCAGGCCCAGCGGCTGCTGGAGACGTCCGACTACTCGGTCGACGAGGTGGCGGGCCGCTGCGGCTTCCGCTCCCCCGTGGCGCTGCGCGGCCACTTCCGGCGGCAGCTGGGCTCGTCCCCGGCGGCGTACCGGGCGGCCTACCGGGCGCGGCGGCCGCAGAGCGAGCGGCAGGGCGAGGGCGACCTCGGCTCGGGGACGGCCGGCGTGCCGGGCGTCCCGGGACCGCACTCCGCGGCGGCCGTCCAGGCCGGTGCCGCGTCGCCGCTGCCCTCCTTCCCGCCGGAGAGCCAGGTGCCCCACCAGGCCCGCCGCACGGCGGCCCTGTCGGTGAGCGTTCCGGGCCAGCGCGGCGGCTCCTGATCCACGACGGGTGGGCGGACGGGCCTCCTGGCACCGTCCGCCCACCCGTCCCGGCGTGAGGGCCGCGTCGGCCCTTGTCCGACAAGGCGCCGCATGGTCGGTTCAGCTCGCGGCGGGGCGCCGTAAGGTGAGACACATGAACGATCGCATGGTGTGGATCGACTGCGAGATGACCGGCCTCTCGCTGTCCGACGACGCGCTCATCGAGGTGGCCGCCCTCGTCACCGACTCCGAGCTGAACGTACTCGGCGAGGGAGTCGACATCGTCATCCGGCCGCCGGACTCGGCGCTGGAGACGATGCCGGAGGTGGTGCGTGAGATGCACACCGCGTCCGGTCTGCTCGCCGAGCTGGCCGGCGGCACGACGCTCAAGGACGCCGAGGAGCAGGTCCTGGCCTACGTGCGGGAGCACGTCAAGGAGCCCGGCAAGGCCCCGCTGTGCGGGAACTCGGTCGGCACCGACCGCGGCTTCCTGCTGCGCGACATGCCGACGCTGGAGGGCTACCTCCACTACCGGATCGTGGACGTGTCCTCGATCAAGGAGCTGGCCCGGCGCTGGTACCCGCGGGCGTACTTCAACAGCCCGGAGAAGAACGGCAACCACCGCGCCCTGGCCGATATCCGTGAGTCCATCGCGGAGTTGCGCTACTACCGCGAGGCCGTCTTCGTCCCCCAGCCCGGTCCCGACTCCGACACGGCCAGGACGATCGCGGCGAAGCACGTCCTGCCTGCTCAGCAGGTGTAGCGGGGTCCCACGAAGGGGCGCCGCGAAACCTGTGCGCGAGCACCCCTTCGGACCCTGTAGACTTCTTCTCGGCCGGTCGGGGAAGCCACAGAATCCCTGTGACCGGTCATGGTGGGTGTAGCTCAGCTGGTAGAGCACCTGGTTGTGGTCCAGGATGCCGCGGGTTCGAGTCCCGTCACTCACCCTTCACCGAGAGGCCGGTGACCTGATACCCAGGTCACCGGCCTCTCGCGTACCCGCCCGACCCGTTCAGAGCCGGTCCGGTGGGTTGCGCAGGGTGCGGCGTGGCCGAAGCCCGACCTGGCTGACTTTCATCTGCGGCTGGTCGCGGTCGCCGCCAGTGGACTGGCCGATCCGGTGGACCTGGTGGACCTCCAGCGCCGGGAGCTGATGCGCCGGCTGCGCGACGCCCGGCGGGCGGCACTGGACGAGCCCTGCGTCCCGACCGCCTCGCTGCTGCTGGAAGGCGTGGTGCTGCGGCTGGAGGCATGCGAGCGGGCATGGCTCGGAAAGAGGGAGGGTGCGTGACCGGCGTATCGAGCGGCACCGCGCTGCGGGCACACCGGGTGTCCAAGGAACACGGCGAGGACCAGGGCCTGGTGCGGGCGGTCGACGAGGTCGACCTGGAGGTGCGCGCGGGCCAGAGCGTCGCGGTCATGGGACCGAGCGGCTGCGGCAAGTCCACGTTGCTCCACCTCCTCGGCGGCATGGACCGCCCGACCGACGGGGAGGTCTGGCCGGCCGGCCACCGCCTGGACATGCTCGGCGAACGGGCCCTGGCCCGGCTGCGCCGCCGGTCGCGGCCCTGACCACGGCCCCGGCCCGCCTGAGCGCCCGCCACCCCGTCCACCAGGCCCTGTACAGCGAGGTGAGCTGATGTCGGGCCGGCACCGGCTCCCCTGACCGGCAGCCGCTACCCTCGGCAGCCATGAACCGACGGCAGCGCAGGAAACTCCCCCGGCACCTCGCCGCGGCGGCCATGCCGGGTGACCCCGCCGGCGCACAGGCGCTGCCCCGGGCCGACGCCGCCCCGGAACGGACGGTCACCGACGCCCCTGTCGAGACCGCCGCGCTTCTCGTCACGGCCGGAGTCCCCGAGGGCGCGGGACCGGGGTCCGCCAGGCTGGGTTCCGCCGGGACGGGATTCACCAGCCCGGGGTCCGCCGGGACGGGATTCACCAGCCCGGGGTCCGCCGGGGCGAGATCCACCAGCCCGGGACCCGCCAGGACAGGATCCACCGGGCCGGAGCCCGCCAGAACAGGTCCCGCCAGCACGACGTCCGCTAGGACGACGTCCGCACCACCAGTTCCGTAGGCAGCACGAGTTGCTTGCGCTCCAGTTCCCGGGACACCGCCGGGCGGCGGTCGGCGATCTCGTGCAGCAGGAGGTCGATCATCGCGCGGCCCATCTCCTCGATGGGCTGGCGGACGCTGGTCAGGGGGGGATCCATGTGGCGGGCGATGGCGGAGTCGTCGTAGCCGACGAGGGCCACGTCGTCGGGGATGCGGAGGCCCGCCTCGCGCAGCACCTGGCGGGCACCGGCCGCCGTGACGTCGGAGGCGGCGAAGACGGCGTCCAGGTCGGGGCGGTGCTCCAGCAGACGCGCCATCGCCCGGCGGCCGCCGCCCTCGGTGAAGTCCCCCTGAGCCACGAGGAGTTCGTCCACCTCCTGGCCCGCGTCCCGCAGGGCCTCACGGTAGCCGTCGACGCGGCGCTGGGCGCCGTACACGTCCAGGTGGCCGGTGATGTGGGCGATGGTGCGGCAGCCATGGGCCAGCAGGTGCTCCACCGCGGAGCGGGCGCCGCCGTAGTTGTCGGAGTCCACCGAGGGCAGGGTCTCGCCCGCCGAGCGCGGGCCGCTGATCACCGCCGGGATCTCCAGCTGGGCCAGCATGTCCGGCAGCGGGTCGTCGGCGTGCACCGAGACCAGCAGGACGCCGTCCACCCGGTGCGCGGCCAGGTACTGGGCCAGCCGCTGCCGCTTCTGGTCACTGCCGGCGAAGATCAGCAGCAACTGCATCTCCGTGTCCGACAGTCCGGCGCCGACACCCCGCAGCATGTCCGAGAAGTACGGCTCGGCGAAGAAGCGGGTCTCCGGCTCGGGCACGACCAGGGCGATCGCGTCGGTGCGGTTGGCGGCGAGGGCACGGGCGGCCGTGTTGGGGACGTAGCCGAGTTCGGCGACCGCGGCCTCGACGGCGGCCCGGGTGGCGTCGCTGACCCGGGGCGAGCCGTTGATCACCCGCGAGACGGTGCCGCGGCCGACGCCGGCCCGCGCGGCGACCTCTTCGAGGGTCGGCCGACCGCCGCTCCGGCCCCGCGCTCCGTGGCCTGTCATTGGCTCCGCCCTTCCGCCGTCGAAACCGCCTTGGCCTGGAATGTAACAGTCTCCCGAATGCGGACAGCGGGCCCGGGGGCCGCCGCGGCGGCCTGCGGGGACGGAGCGGCTCCGCAGGCCCGGGGCGAGAACCTCCCCCCGCCCGCGTTAGTTAACAGGCAGATAACCGAACGCATTTGTCCTCGCTCACACCCTTGACACCCCCGCTCGAACCCGCGACTCTTCAACACATCACTGGTGGGAGCGCTCCCACAGTACCTGACACATACACAACCCGCACGTTCCCCGCCCGAGCCGCAGCGAGTAAAAACGGGCCCAACATGCAGTTGGCCGGGGGGTCGGCACGTCAGGGCAACAGGAGGACGCAATGCGAGCACGTTTGCTCCCCCATTCTCGACTTCGTTCGAGCGGGGGGACCCCCATCGCCCGCAAGGCGGTGGTCCTGGCGGCAGCCGTGTCGCTGGGCGCCGGGCTTCTGGCCGGCTGCTCCAGCGACAGCGGAGACAAGTCCGGCTCGTCGGACGGTGGCAGCGGCGACGGTAAGGGCAAGACCACGATCACCATGGGGCTCTTCGGCACCATGGGCTTCAAGGAGGCCGGGCTCTACTCCGAGTACGAGAAGCTTCATCCTGAGATCAAGATCCAGGAAACCGTGGTCGAGCGCAACGAGAACTACTATCCGGCGCTCGTCAACCACCTCACCACCAACAGCGGCCTGATGGACGTCCAGGCCATCGAGGTCGGCAACATCGCCGAGGTCGTCACCTCCCAGGCGGACAAGTTCGTGGACTTCTCCAAGGTCTCGGGCGTGGACAAGAGCAACTGGCTGGACTGGAAGTGGGCACAGGCCACGACCCAGGACGGCCAGACCATCGGCCTCGGCACCGACATCGGCCCGACGGCGATCTGCTACCGCAAGGACCTCTTCGAGAAGGCCGGCCTGCCCACCGACCGCGACGAGGTCGGCAAGCTGTGGGCGGGCGACTGGAACAAGTTCGTCGCGGCGGGCGAGCAGTACAAGAAGAAGGCGCCCAGCGGCACCTACTTCATGGACTCCCCGGGCGGTCTGATCAACGCGATCCTCGCCTCTGAGGAGAACAAGTTCTACGACTCCTCCGGCAAGGTCATCTACAAGACGAACCCCGCCGTCAAGGCCGCCTTCGACCTGACCGCCAGGGCCGCCCAGGAGGGTCTGCTCCAGTCGCAGCAGCAGTTCCAGACGGCCTGGAACCAGACGATCGCCAACAGCAAGTTCGCCACGGTCGCCTGCCCGCCGTGGATGCTCGGCACCATCAAGGGCAACGCGAAGCCGGACGCGGCCGGCAAGTGGGACGTGGCCATAGCGCCCAAGGGCGGCAACTGGGGCGGCTCCTTCCTGGGCGTGCCCAAGAGCGGCAAGCACGTGAAGGAGGCGGAGGCGTTCATCACCTGGCTGACGGCTCCCGAGCAGCAGGCGAAGCTGTTCGCCGTCCAGGGCAGCTTCCCGAGCGCGCCGGCCGCCTACGACATGTCGGCGGTCACCGACGCGAAGAACGAGATGACTGGTGACGCGCCCACCGGCAAGATCTTCGCCGAGGCGGCCAAGGCCATCCCGACCCAGGTCATCGGCCCGAAGGACCAGATCGTCCAGCAGGGTCTGACGGACAACGGCGTCTTCCTCGTCACGAAGGGCAAGTCGCCCGCCGACGCCTGGAAGACGGCCACCAAGACCATCGACAACAACCTGGAGAAGTGACCGGTATGGCCACCGGGCACGACACCGCCGCGTCCCCCTCGCAGGAGGGGGGCGCGGCCCCGGGCCGCCCGGCCAGGACCGAGACCGCCGACGCGGAGCACCGGCGCCGGGCCCGGCAGTCCCGCCGCTGGCAGCGGGACATGCGATGGAGCCCGTACGCGTTCGTCTCGCCGTTCTTCCTGCTGTTCGTCGCGTTCGGACTGTTCCCACTGATCTACACCGGGTGGGCCTCTCTGCACACCGTGGAGATGACGGCACCGACCGACATGGAGTGGGCGGGGCTGCGCAACTACACCCGGATCTTCGACGACGAGTTCTTCTGGAACGCGGCGCGGAACACCCTGACCATCGGGCTCATCTCCACGGTCCCCCAGCTTCTGATGGCGATGGGCCTGGCGCACATCCTGAACTACAAGCTGCGCGCCTCGACCTTCTACCGGGTCGCGATGCTCGCGCCGTACGCGACCTCGATCGCCGCCGCCACGCTGGTCTTCGTGCTGCTGTTCGGGCGCGACTACGGCATGATCAACTGGGTGCTGCAGTCGGTCGGCTTCCACAGCATCGACTGGCAGAACGACAAGTGGCCCTCCCAGATAGCCGTCTCCACGATCGTCATCTGGCGCTGGACGGGCTACAACGCGCTGATCTACCTCGCGGCGATGCAGGCCATCCCGAACGACCTGTACGAGTCGGCGGCCCTGGACGGCGCCAGCCGGCTGAGGCAGTTCTTCCACGTCACCCTGCCGCAGCTGCGCCCGACCATCCTGTTCACCACCGTGGTGTCGACCATCGGCGCCAGCCAGCTCTTCGGCGAGCCGCTGATGTTCGACGCCAGCAAGGGCGCCTCCGGCGGTGGCGAGCACCAGTTCCAGACGCTGGGTCTGTACCTGTACGAGCAGGGCTGGGTGAACCAGCACCTGGGCCGAGCCTCCGCGATCGCCTGGACGATGTTCCTGATCCTGATCGTGATCGGCCTCGTCAACTACGTCATCTCGCGCCGGCTGCGCGCCAGTAGCTAAGGAGTACCGGCCGTGACGACGACGACCCTGACCGAACCCGAGACGCCGACCGCCGGGCCGCGCCGGACGCGCCGGTCCAAGTCCGCCCGCGCGGGCGGACATCTGCACGCCGGCCCGATCACGTACGTGATCCTGGCCCTGTTCACCTTCGGCTCGCTGTTCCCGTTGGTGTGGACGGCGATCGCCGCCTCCCGGAACAACAACCGACTGGCCCAGACGCCACCGCCCCTCTGGTTCGGCTCGAACCTGATGCACAACCTTCAGGTCGCCTGGTCGGAGGCCAACCTCAGCAAGGCTCTCCTCAACACCACGATCGTGGCGGGGATCTCGGCGGCGACGGTCGTGTTCCTGTCGACGATCGCCGGCTTCGCCTTCGCCAAGCTGCGCTTCCGGGGCCGGGGCGCGCTGATGCTGATCGTGGTCGGCACGATGATGGTGCCGCCGCAGCTCAGCATCATCCCGCTGTACATGATGGTGGCCAAGCTGAACTGGACCGACCAGTTGCAGGCGGTGATCTTTCCGTCGCTGGTCAGCGCGTTCGGTGTGTTCTTCATGCGCCAGTACCTGCTCCAGGCGCTGCCGGACGAGATCATCGAGGCCGCCCGGGTGGACGGCGCGAGCAGCTGGCGCGTGGTGTGGCACGTGGTGTTCCCGGCGGCGCGGCCGGCGATGGCCGTGCTGGGCATGCTGATGTTCGTGCAGACCTGGAACGACTTCCTGTGGCCGTTCCTGGTGCTGACCCAGACCGGCAACCCGACCGTGCAGGTCGCCCTCGCGGGCCTGGGCCGCGGCTACACCCCCGACCAGTCCCTGATCATGGCGGGCGCGCTGCTCGGCACGCTGCCGCTGCTGCTGGTCTTCGCGATCTTCGGCAAGCAGATCGTGGGCGGCATCATGCAGGGCGCGGTCAAGGGCTGACGCCCGCACCCCGTCCTGGTACGCGCGGCGGCCCGGCCGCCGCGCACCCCCCGCCTTTCCGGGGGCCGGGTCACCGTGGTCCCGGCCCCTGGTCCACCCTGTCCATCCTCCCCTTTCGAACCGTAGGTCTTTCACGACCATCTATGGGAGCGCTTCCATGCCTGAGTCCGCACAGCCGGTGACCCCGGTGACCTTTCCGCCCGCCTTCCTCTGGGGTGCCGCGACCTCCGCGTACCAGATCGAGGGGGCGGTGCGGGAGGACGGCCGCACGCCCTCGATCTGGGACACCTTCAGCCATACCCCGGGCAAGACCGCCGGTGGCGAAACCGGTGACATCGCCGTCGACCACTACCACCGCTACCGCGACGACGTGGCCCTGATGGCCGACCTGGGCCTGAACGCCTACCGCTTCTCCGTCTCCTGGCCGCGCGTGCAGCCGACCGGCCGGGGTCCCGCCGTCCAGGTGGGCCTGGACTTCTACCGCCGTCTCGTGGACGAGCTGCTGGCCCACGGGATCAAGCCCGCGGTCACCCTCTACCACTGGGACCTGCCACAGGAACTGGAGGACGCCGGCGGCTGGCCGGAGCGGGAGACCGCGCTGCGCTTCGCGGAGTACGCACAGATCGTCGGTGAGGCGCTCGGCGACCGCGTGGAACAGTGGATCACCCTCAACGAGCCGTGGTGCAGCGCCTTCCTGGGCTACGGCTCCGGGGTGCACGCACCGGGCCGCACCGAGCCCGCGGCCACGCTGCGCGCGGCCCACCACCTGAACCTGGCCCACGGCCTGGGCACGCAGGCGCTGCGCTCGGTGATGCCGTCCCGCAACTCGGTCGCGGTCAGCCTCAACTCCTCGGTGGTCCGCACGGTCTCGCAGGACCCCGCGGACCTGGCGGCGGCCCGGAAGATCGACGACCTGGCCAACGGGATCTTCCACGGCCCGATGCTGCAAGGGGCGTACCCGGCCACGCTGCTGGAGGCCACCTCCTCGCTCACGGACTGGTCCTTCGTCCTGGACGGCGATCTGGCCACCGCGCACCAGCCGCTGGACGCGCTCGGCCTCAACTACTACACGCCGGCCCTGGTGTCGGCGGCGGACCCGACGCTGGAGGGCCCGCGGGCCGACGGTCACGGGGCGAGCGCGCACTCGCCGTGGCCCGGCGCGGACGACGTGGCGTTCCACCAGACGCCGGGCGACCGCACCGAGATGGGCTGGACGATCGACCCGAGCGGCCTGCACGAGCTGATCATGCGCTACTCCCGGGAGGCGCCGGGGCTGGCGCTGTACGTCACCGAGAACGGCGCCGCCTACGACGACAAGGTGGGCCCCGACGGCCGCGTGCACGACCCGGAGCGCATCGCCTACCTGCACTCCCACCTGGCGGCGGTGCGCCGGGCCATCACGGACGGCGCGGACGTCCGCGGGTACTACCTGTGGTCCCTGATGGACAACTTCGAGTGGGCCTACGGGTACGGCAAGCGGTTCGGCGCCGTCCACGTCGACTACAGCACCCTCGCCCGGACCCCGAAGTCCAGCGCCCACTGGTACGGAAAGGCGGCCCGCACCGGAGAGCTGCCGTCGCCGGACGCCGCCTGACGGCCCGTCCGGTCACCGTGCGCCCCGGCCGGTTCTAGTGCCGCGGCAGGCAACGTTTGCCCGCCGCGGCACTGGCGTGAACCGGCCGGGGCGTTCTGCCCTGCCTGCGGCGGCGCACGTGGAGATCGGCGGCTACCGGAGGGATACGCCCGGTTCAGCGGAAGGCGGAGGCCGGCGGGGCCGGTGAGGCGACCGCCGCGGCGTCGGTGACCGGTGCGGCTCCTCCGGTGAAGTCGGTGAGGGCGCGGCCGTGTTCGACGCGGCCGGGGTGCGGGTCGGTGGCGGCCCTTCGGGTCAGCTCGGCGACCGGCAGCGGGAGGTCGGAGGCCACGAGCACGGCGTTGCCGAAGCGCTTGCCGCGCAGCACCGTCGGGTCGGCGACCAGCGCGAGCCGGGTGAACCGGGCGGCCGCGGTGGCGATCTGGGCGCGCAGATGGGCCAGCGGCGGGCCGTCGGCGAGGTTGGCGGCGTAGAGACCGCCCGGCTTGAGGACCCTGCGCACCCCGTCGAGGAACTCCGTCGAGGTGAGGTGGGCGGGCGTGCGGGCGCCGCTGAACACGTCCGCGATGACCAGGTCGGCCCAGCCGTCGGGCACTTTGGCGAGACCCTCGCGGGCGTCCGCCGACCGCACCCGAAGACGAGCCGCTGAATCCAGCGGCAGCTCCCGGCGCACGAGTTGGACGAGGGCCGCGTCGCGCTCGACCACCTGCTGGGTGGAGCGGGGCCGGGTGGCGGCGACGTACCGGGCGAGGGTGAACGCCCCTCCGCCGAGGTGCACGGCGTGGACGGGCCGCCCGGCGGGAGCGGCGAGGTCGATCACGTGCCCGAGCCGCCGCTGGTACTCGAAGGAGAGGTACGCCGGGTCGTCGAGGTCGACGTAGGACTGCGGGGCGCCGTCGATCAGCAGCGTCCAGCCCCGGGCCCGCTCCCGGTCGGGTATGAGCTGCGCGAGTCCGCCGTCGACCTGTTCGGCGACGGCTTCGACGGCTCCTCGCCCGCGGCGGGGGCTCCTGGACCTTCCCATGGGCTCATTGTCGCAAGCGGTGCGGTGTGCCACCCACAGGTGGCGGGAGCCGTGGCCGGGCGTTCCGGCAGGCGGGGCGCCGGCGTCAGCAGCAGCCGTCCGCCGCCTTGATCGTCCGGGCCGCCTCCCCCAGCGCCCGCCGCAGCACCGCGGGGTCCGTCGCGAGGTCGGCCTCGCCGGGCGGGACCAGCCAGTCCGAGCCCTCCACGGGCGGCTCCGGGGCCAGTCGCAGGCCCCCTCCGTCGGTCTCGGTGCAGGTGCTCCCGGGCACGTCCCAGGCCGCGGCCGTGCCCGCCGGCACCACGAAGCCGAGCGTGTCGCCCCCGTCGTCGTGCAGTACGGGGCCCACCGCGTCACCCGGCCCGCGGCGCAGGATGTCGACCGCCTCAAGGCCCTGCCGGGCCGGCACGGTGACCACGTCGCACGGGGACTGCGCACGGGGATCGACACTGCGCGGGGTTTCCATCCCGGCCTCCATCACGAAAATCCCTCCTCGTGAACGAGCGGGTCGGGAGTCTGGCGGCTCCCGGTCCACGGGGTTCAACGCGACAAGTGCGTCAACGGCAACGGGCGAAGTCCGCCAGGAAGAGTGGCACTTCATGGCAGATCACGGATGGGATATCCGGTTTGTAGCCAAACACTGCGTACCCGGGCGGACACAGCGGGTACTTTCTTGCTCGCCGGAAACAGGGTCTCACCCGGACGACCGGGGCGACTCGGGCGATTCCCCTGCGTCCGGCATGGTTCGACGGTTCGCACGAGAGGGCCCGGCCATGACGTCGTCGACAGTGACCTCGTCCCAGTTCCCCCACCCGCCACGGCCGAATCTCGCCTTCCGGCGGCTGCGCGGACAGCGCTCGCCGGCCGAGTTCGCCGCGGCGGTACGACGGGCCGCCACCGAGATCGGTGAGCGGGTCAGCTGTGACGCGCGCTACATCGGCCGGGTGGAGGCAGGTGAGATCCGTTGCCCCAACTACGCCTATGAACGTGTGTTCTCGCACATGTTCCCCGGCCGCACGCTGACCGATCTGGGGTTCGCGCCCCGGTCGGCCGTTCGGGGACGCGCCTCCCGTGCCCCGCACGAGGCGCGCGAGGCGGGCGACCCGTACCCCCCGGATCGCCCGTCCCCGGATCACCACTCGCCGGACCCGCAGGACCCTTACGACCCGTACTGCCCGCACGACCCGTACCACCCGCACGATGACCACGAGAACCACGAGGAGAGCGACGTGCTGCGTCGCGCATTCATGACCCGCGGGGGCGCCACGGTGGCCGCCGCCTCGCTGAGCCCCCTGGGCCCCGCCTTCGACGCCGCGGCCGCGGACCGCCCCACGCGCCGCGCCGGCGCGGGCGACGCCGGGGCCGTCGAAGAGACCGTCCGCCGGATCCGGTTGCTGGACGACCGGCACGGAGCGGACGGCCTCTACCGCCGGGCGGCCGCACCGCTGCGCGCCGCCTACGCGCTGCTCGATGCCGGCGCGACCCGGCAGACGACCGCCGACCGGCTGCACTCGGGCGCCGGTGAACTGGCCATCTCGGTCGGCTGGCTGGCCCACGACTCCGGGCGTTTCGACGACGCGCGCTCGCACTACGCCGAGGCACTGGCCACCGCGCGCATGACCGGGGACCGGCCCCTGGAGACGCACGCCTTCTGCAACACCGCGTTCCTCGCACGGGACGCGGGACGGCCCCGCGAGGCGGTGCGGGCCGCCCAGGCCGCCCAGCGCGTGGGGCGCGGAGTGGGCTCGGCGCGCCTGATGTCGCTGCTCGCGCTGCGCGAGGCGGGCGGCTGGGCCGGCCTCGCCGACCGCACGGGCTGCGAGCGGGCGCTCGCGCGGGCGCGGGCCCTGTACGAGCGGGGCGCCTCGGACGCCGACCCCGAGTGGATGAGCTTCTACGGCGAGGCCGAGCTGGCGGGGCTCGAGGCGCAGTGCTGGTCCACGCTGGGCGACTGGCCGCGGGCGGCCCGGCACGCGCGGCGCGCGGCGCAGCTCCAGGATCCCCACTTCACGCGGAACATCGCGCTCTACTCGGCCGAGCTGGCCGACGACCTCGCGCGCGGGGGGCTGCCGGACGAGGCGGCCGCCGCCGGGATGCGGGTGCTGGACCTGCTGAACCAGGTCCAGTCGTCCCGGATCCAGGCGATGCTGGCGGGGACGGCACGGGTGCTGCTGCCGCACCGCAGGTCGAGCGGGGTGTCCGCGTTCCTGGAACGGCACGCGAGCGCCCCTCGGCCGGTGTGACGCGACCCCGGGCCGGCCGGGCGCACGGGCGCCCCACAGGGGTCGGGTTCACCCGGCCCCACCACGGGGTCCTCCCCCGGCTCCTCCGGGACCTCTGCCGGCCGGGCGGCACAGGTCCGGGGATCACACGAGGTGGCCCACGTCGTTCCAGCTTTCGAGGGCCGGCTCTCCATAGGCCCAGCCCAGTACCGACAGCGACGTGGGGTTGAGGCGGATGCGCGCCGCGAAGTCGAGCGGCAGGCCCAGCCACCGGGCGCCGATCGACCGCAGTATGTGCCCGTGCGCGAAGACCAGCACGTCACGGTCCTCGCCGCGCGCCCAGGCCACCACCTCGTCGGCACGGGAGGTCACCTCGGCGAGCGTCTCCCCGCGCGGGACGCCGTCGCGCCAGATCAGCCAGCCGGGCCGCTCGGCCTGGATCTCCCGCGGCGTCAGGCCCTCGTACGCGCCGTAGTCCCACTCCATCAGCGTGTCCCAGCACATCGCGCGGTCGCCGAACCCGGCGAGCTCGCACGTCTCACGCGCGCGTGCCAGCGGGCTGGTGCGGACCTCGACCCCGGGCAGGCCGTCGAACGGCGCCCGCTGGAGCCGCTCCCCGAGCAGCTTGGCACCGTGTCGGCCCTCGTCCAGGAGGGGAATGTCGGTCCTGCCGGTGTGCCTGCCGGACAACGACCACTCGGTCTGTCCGTGCCGGGCCAACAGGATGCGCGGTGCCATGGAGAACCTTCCGGGAAAAGTCGGATCTTCGGACGGATTCACTCCATCATCGCGCACGCCGTCCGGCGGCAACCCGGGGGGCGGTGCCCGCGTCTATCAGGGCCGGGGGCACCCCGAGGTGATCGGGTCGGGCACCGTAAAGTGGCACAACTGTCCGGGTACCGCCGGGCGGAGCAGCACGGTGAAACGCCATGACGCGATGAACCGCGATGAATGTGATGAACGGGGAGGGGCATCGGATGCCGCAGACCGAGGCACCGGCACGGCGCACCGAGACGGCCCCGCGCACCCGGCTGCGCTGGTGGACCGAGCTGCCGCTGATCCTGCTGGTGTACGGCTGCTACTCGGCGGGCCGGCTGCTGGCCCGGGGCGACGTCTCCGCGGCCGTCGACCACGGCCTGGCGATCCTGCGCGTCGAGAAGCTGCTCCACCTCAACGCGGAGCACCCCCTCAACCGCCTGTTCACCCGGGAGCCGTGGCTGGGCGTCCCCGCCGACTTCTGGTACGCGTCGCTGCACTACCTGGTGACCCCGCTGATCCTGGTGTGGCTGTTCAGGGCGCGCACCACGCACTACCAGCCGGCCCGCACCTGGCTGATGACGTCCACCTTCATCGGCCTGATCGGCTTCACCCTGCTGCCCACCTGCCCGCCCCGCCTGCTCTCCCCGGACCACGGCTTCGTGGACACGATGGCCCAGTACAGCTCGTACGGCTGGTGGGGCGGCGAGGCCAGCGCGCCACGGGGTCTGGGCGGTATGACCAACCAGTACGCGGCCATGCCGAGCCTGCACGTGGGCTGGGCCCTGTGGTGCGGAGTGATGCTGTGGCGGCACGGCGGCACGCGCACGGCGAAGGCGGCGGGCGTCGCCTATCCGCTGCTGACCGCACTGATCGTGATGGGCACCGCGAACCACTACCTCCTGGACGCGGTCGCGGGCGTGGCCGTCATGGGGCTCGGGATGCTGCTCGCGCCGTTCGTGATGCGGGGCGCGGACCGGGCCAAGGCACTGCTGACCCCCGGGGCCACGTCCGTCGCGGGGGACCCGGGCGCCGCGGGTTCCCCGATTGTCAGTGGCGAATGCCAGACTTCGGCGGGTGAGCACATTCCACGGCAGCGCGAAGCAGGGTCCGGCCCCGGAGCCGAACCGGGTGCCGTCCCCGAGGACGCCGGCGACGGCGCCCCGGACTGGGGTCCTGCCCGCCCGAGCGAAGTCGAGAGCCTCGGGAAGGCTCGCTGAACTGCGCGGGCCCGGCGTACCGGCCCGGGCCCTTGACGCCCGTGCCCTGGCCGCGCTGGCCGCGAACCCCGGCTGCGGACGGCGCGCCGTCCTGGACGGCGCGGGCGTGGACAAGGCGGCGCTGGCCGAGGCGCTGGGCACGCCCGCCGTGTTCGGGCAGTCGCAGTTCGCCTTCATGCGGGGCAACGCGTTCGAGGCGCGGGTCAAGGCCGACGGCGGCGCCGAGCTGCTGAGGCTCGCGCACACCAGGCTGGACCCGGGCGCCGAGTCGCCGCGGGAGGGCCGGATGCCCGACCTGAGCGCCGTCGGCCCCGAGGGGCGTACGGCGCGTACGGCGCTGGCGTTGCGCGAGGCGACGCGGGCGGGCGCCTGGACGCTCCTCGACCATCCGATGCTCGCCCTGGAGGTGGCGGGCTCGCCCGCCTATCTGGAGCCGGACGCGGTGGTGGTGCACCCGGACGGCAGCTGGACGGTCGTGGAGATCAAGTCCTTCCCGATGCTGGACGGCTCCGCCGACCCGGCCAAGGTGGGCGCGGCCGCCCGGCAGGCTGCGGTGTACGTGCTGGCGCTGGAGGACGTCGCCGCACGCCTCGACCCGGTCCCGCGCGTACGGCACCGGGTGCTCCTGGTGTGCCCCAAGGACTTCTCCAACCTGCCGACCGCGTCCGCCGTCGACGTCCGCAAGCAGCGCGCGGTGACCTCCCGCCAGCTGACCCGGCTGACCCGTGTCGAGGACATCGCCGCCGCCCTGCCCGAGGGCGTGTCCTTCTCCCCCGAGCAGTCCCCGCGGGAGCTGACGGCCGCGGTGGAGGCGGTCCCGGCGACGTATGCGCCCGAGTGCCTGGCCATGTGCGAGCTGGCGTTCCACTGCCGTGCGCGGTCCCGCGCACAGGGCGCGGTGACGACGCTGGGCCGCTCGGTCCGCGCCGAACTGGGCGGCCTGTCGACGGTCGAGGACGTGCTGGCGGCCGCCCACGGCGCGGCGGGCGACCCGGACGACCCGGCGGTGGCGGCCCTGCGCCGGGCCGCCGTGCTGCGGGCCGAGGCCCTGGAGCCGGCCGGGCGGGAGGCGCTGTGTCGCTGATCGCCACCCTGGGCCGTCTGGAGGCCGTGCGGACCGGGCGGGCCCAGCCCGCCGCGACCGTCCGGCACCGGCGTCTGTCCACGCGGCCGCTGGTGTTCGTGCCGCTCACCACCGCCGGTGAGGCGGGCGCCCCGCTCGGCGCGCTGGTCGGCACGGACCGTGACGCGCCGCGGCTGCTGGCCGTGCCGCAGCCACGCGACCGCGACCTGCGGTTCGCGTTCCTCGCCGAACTGGCCGACGTGATCCTGCCGTACATCGACTCCTGCGCCGACGCCGTCGAGGCCGCCGAGCGCAGCGAGACCGACCCGGAGAGCGGCAAGCGGGTCAAGGTCGAGGTGGAGCTGTGCGCGGACGCGCCCCAGCTGATCGTGCCGAGCCGCGCGGGCGTCGACTTCGTACGGCTGCTCGGGCGCTCCATGCGTTTCCGGCGCACCGCGGAGCAGGACCCGCAGACGCCGCACCCGGCGCCGCCCAGGGTGCCCTTGCTCGGGCGGTGGCTGACCCACTTCGGGGAGCGGGCCCGGGTGCCCGGCTCCTCGCTGCTGCCGGCGATGACCGACCTGCTGGCCCGACACTGGACGACCGGCCAGTCCAGCCTGGAGGACCAGCACCTGGGGGCGCTGCTCGCGTGGATCGACCCGCCCGACGGCGGATCGGGCGCCGAGGCCGCGCTGCGGGCCGAGCTCGCGCGCACCGCCGACGGCCAGTTGGAGTGCCCGCCCGCGGGCCCCGCCACCGACCCGGCCTTCGACAACAAGCTGCTGGCGCCCGCGATCGAGCGCTACGACCGCGCCCGGACCGCCCTCGCCGCCGCCGAGGACGGCCTTCAGGCCGACGCGCGGCTGGGCGCCCTCACCGCGGCCGAGCAGGGGATCCGCGACCTGGTCGCGCGGTGCGCCCTGCCCACCTGGGAGAACGTCTGGCGCGGCCTGGACCTGCTGCGGGCGCTGCCCGAGGGCGCGCACGTCGAGGAGCGCTGGACGCGCGACCGCTGGTCGTTCACCGGCCACCGCGACCGCGTCCGGGCCGGCGAGCCGCCGCAGCCGCGCCGCGACGACGCGGTCACCGCGGCGAACAAGCTGGCCACGCGCGAGCGTGAGCAGGCCCGCCTGGAGGCGCAGGAGGCGCTGGACGACCCGCTGGTCATGGCGGGGCGGCGGCTGGCCGGGGAGGCGTTCGCGGGCGAGGTCACGGACGTCGTCGCGGCCTACAGCGAGGGGAAGCGGCCCAGTCCGCGCCCGCTGGTCACCGTGCGCACCGACGACCGGCCGCACCTGGGCGAGCGGGCCAGGGCGTACCGCTCGCTGGACGGCAAGCCGCAGTCGGCGGAGTTCGTCGCCGTCGAGGAGGACGACGCCCAGGGCGCGCTGGTCGTCCTGCGGATCCTGGACCGGATGGGCCGCGGCAGGGAACCCGCGGCCGGTTCCGTGCCGGAGAAGGGCGACCGCGTGTGCTTCACGCTCTTCGAACACGAGCAGCGCGGCGGCGCGAAGCTGCCCGACCCGGAGCAGACCCCGTGGACGCACGGCGGCCCGCCGGGCGAGGAGAGCACGCCTCAGGCCCCGGACCCGGTGACCGAGGAGGATCTGCTGTGACCGCCCCCGCCCAGGACCCCGCGGTCGGCCCCGCCGGCCTCCGGACGCCCTTCGACCCCGGGGCGGCGGCCGCCCGCGCGACCGACGCGATCCTCCGCGACACCCTGCACGGCGCGCACCGCGGGGTCGTCGTCGACTCCCCGCCCGGCGCCGGGAAGTCGACGCTGGTGGTGCGCGCGGCGCTGGAGCTGGCCGCCGCGGGACGGCCGCTGATGGTGGTCGCGCAGACCAACGCCCAGGTCGACGACCTGGTGCTGCGGCTGGCGGAGAAGAATCCCGACCTGCCCGTGGGCCGGCTGCACAGCAGCGACACCGACCCCTACGACAAGGCGCTCGACGGCCTGCCGAACGTGCGGAAGTCGGCGAAGGCCGCCGACCTCGCCGGACTCGACGTGGTTCTGTCGACCGCCGCGAAGTGGGCGCATGTGAAGGCCGACGAGCCGTGGCGGCACGCGATCGTCGACGAGGCGTACCAGATGCGCTCGGACGCCCTGCTCGCGGTGGCCGGGCTGTTCGAGCGGGCGTTGTTCGTGGGCGATCCGGGCCAGCTGGACCCGTTCGCGATCGTCGGCAGCGAGCAGTGGGCGGGCCTGTCCTACGACCCGTCGGCGTCCGCGGTGACGACCCTGCTGGCCCACAACCCGCAGCTGCCCCAGCACCGGCTGCCGGTTTCCTGGCGGCTTCCGGCCTCGGCGGCGCCGCTGGTCTCCGACGCGTTCTACCCGTACACGCCGTTCCGCAGCGGCACGTCGGCCGGAGACCGTCGGCTGACGTTCACCGTCCCCTCGGACGGCTCGGGTCCCGACCGGGTGCTCGACGAGGCGGCCGAGTCCGGCTGGGGCCTGCTGGAGCTGCCCGCGCGGCACACCCCGCGCACCGATCCGGAGGCGGTGCGGGCGGTGGCGGCGGTCGTACGACGGCTGCTGGAGCGGGGCGGTGCGGCCGTCTCGGAGCGGTCTTCGGACCCGGCGCCGCTGACCGCCGACCGGATCGCGGTCGGCACGGCGCACCGGGACCAGGCGGCCGCCGTGCGCGCGGCGCTGGCGGAACTGGGCGTGACGGATGTCGCCGTGGACACGGCGAACCGGCTTCAGGGCCGTGAGTTCGACGTCACGGTCGTCCTGCACCCGCTCTCCGGCCGCCCCGACGCCACCGCCTTCCACCTGGAGACGGGCCGGCTGTGCGTCCTCGCCTCCCGCCACCGGCACGCCTGCGTCGTGGTGTGCCGCGCGGGGGTGACCGACCTCCTGGACGACCACCCGTCGACGGACCCGGTCCAGCTGGGGGTGACGGTGAAGTTCCCGGACGGCTGGGAAGCCAACCACGCGGTCCTGGCCCACCTGCGGGAACACCGGGTGGCCTGGCGACCGTGACCACCCCTCCGGCACCTGCCCAGGCAGGCGATCAGCACGACGCCGCCCCTCCGCCGGACGGAGTCCGGCACGCCGCCGAAGGCGGCCGATGGCTACAGCCCCGGACGGCTGGGAAGCCAACCACGCGGTCCTGACCCACCTGCGGGAACACCGGGTGGCCTGGCGGCCGTGACCACCCCTCCGGCACCCGCCCCGGCAGGCGATCAGCACGACGCCGCCCCTCCGCCGGACGGAGTCCGGCACGCCGCCGAAGGCGGCCGACGGTTACAGCCCCGGACGGCTGGGAAGCCAACCACGCGGTCCTGACCCACCTGCGGGAACACCGGGTGGCCTGGCGGCCGTAAGGAGTTGACGGGTGGGCCAGGGGCCCGCCCCCTTGCGTTCGCGGGAGACAATGAAGGGTGGCCCTTTCACAGGGCGGTGTCATCCGAACCGTACGAGGAGGTCCAGACATGGCGGAGCCAACGCCGCGTCGTGACGAACCGCGGCTACGCCCCGCGCCCCTGCTCTTCGAGCCCGCCGAGGCGGCCGCCGACCCCGAGCACTTCTTCGACCTGGAGTCGATCGACGATCCGCGGGCGCTGCTCGCACGGGCGACGGAGCTGACGCTCGCGTTCCGCGCGGCGGCCGACCGGGCGGTGGAGTTCCAGGCGATCGCGGCGGCGCAGCTCGCCGACCCGCGGCGGCTCGACCGGCTGACCGCGGCGGCCATCGCCGAGCGGGCGGACTGGACCGAGGACTACGCCAAGAAGATGGTGGAGTTCGGGCGGGATCTGCTCAGCGGAGCCGAGGGCGGCGTGCACGCCAACCCGGCCGACCCCGTCTGATCCCCCGATCCCCTCCCCTGATCCCCGATCCCGTCCTCCACGCTTCCCGCTTCCCCCGGCTCTGGCATATGCCGAGCGCGCAAGATACCCCGATCCGCACCTTGCCGTCCCGGTTTCCCGCAACCCTGTGGAATCACCTGCTCACAGCAGGTAGATATATCCGTCATGAGCCGCACCGGGAACGAACCCTTCGTCGCCCACCTCGACCCGTGGGCAGCACGGCGCTCCAACGCCTCGGGCGTCACCGCGGACGGCGCCGCCTGGCTGGCCTCGGCGGGCGCGTATGCCCGCAGCACGCTCGCCCTCTGGCGGGAACGGCCGGACGCGCCGGTCGTCCTGCCCTGCGGCACCGCCTTCGACGTCGTGAACGTGCCCGCGATCTTCGGCCGCCGGATGCTGGACCGACTGTGGGACGAGGGCCCGGGGTCGGGCCCGGTCGCCGTCCACCGGGGCCGGATGCTGCTCTTCGCCGCGCCGGGCACCGCGCACCGGCTGCCCTCGCTGCTGGAGTGGGAGGAGTGGGGGTCCCGGGGCCGGGAGGCCGGCCGCGGGGAGGGCATCCCGCCCCTGCTGTGCCACGGCAACGGCGACGCGGTGACCCTCCCCGCCCTGTCCGGCGACGCCTTGTCCGACGACACCCTCGCCGCACGGCCGGCCTCCCGCTGGCTCGTCGCCCCGGACACCTGTCGCCCCTGGCTGCCGGGCCCGGAGATCATGCTCTGGGCGGCGGTGCGGGCCGCCCGCGCGGCGGTGCGGATATCGATTTTTCCTCCCAGCGACCAGGATGCTAAGGTCTACGACGTCAGCAGGCGCCGCTAGCTCAGTTGGTTAGAGCAGCTGACTCTTAATCAGCGGGTCCGGGGTTCGAGTCCCTGGCGGCGCACGACGACGATGGCGGGACAGGGTCGCGGACAGCGAACCGGTCTCGCCATCGCTGTGTCGTCTTCACCATGTCGTTTTCACCACGTCGTTTTCACCGTGCCGTCATCGCCGCGTGTGCGACAGATGCGCCCCATGTGCACGCCAGGCGTCACACCGAGCTGATCTTGACGGTGTACGCACCGGACGCCGTACGGTTCTCCACCTCCACCCGGACCCCGTCGCCCGGCACGGTGAAGCTCTCCCCCACGTCGATCGGGGCGTCGGCGAGCGCGGGCTGGACCGAGGTCTCCTCGCAGGCCCCGGTGTGCGGATGGGCGTCGACCACCTCGATCGGGCCGCCACCGGACTCCGCCCCGCTGCGCACCCGGTACACCAGCACCCCCTGCCGGCACCCGCCCACGTCGTTGCCCACCGACGCCCGCGCCTCGATGGCCAGCACACTGTCGCTCCCGGTGCGCACCACCACCAGCTTCGTTCCGCTGCCGAGCCCGAACAGCGGCGATCCGGCGGCGGACGTCCCCGAAGAGCCCGCGTTCGCCGGACCCACCTCCACCGGCTCCAGGGTCACCCGGGTCGGCCCCCTTCCCCACACGCAGGTCACCTGGCGGGGGTCCAGCCACCCGAGCTTCCACTTGTGCCAGGCGAACAGGTCGGGCGAAAGACCGAACTGGCTGCCCATCAGATCCCAGTCCCCGACGTAGGTGTCCCAGTCACCCTTGCCGTCCGCGGGCCGGTGGTACAGGTCGGGCAGGTCGAAGACGTGCCCCGACTCGTGGGCGAGCACCAGCCGGTCCGGCGGATGCCGTTCGAAGACGGTCACCACCTGCCGGAACTCCTTGCCGTCGGCTCGCAGCGGAGTGTCCAGGTTGACCACCTTCGTCGCGTCCGAGTCGACGCCGGGCGCGTCCGGGTCGGCGACGAAGTAGACGATGTCGTAGCGCGAGAAGTCGACCTGGGGGTCGGCCACGGCGAGCGCGTCCCGCAGATACGCGGTGCGGTCCTGGGCGTTCCAGTCCCGGCGCACGGCATACGCGGTGGACGGGCGCGGCATCCGGAGCCAGCGCCGCAGCGGGTGGGCGCGCAGGGTGAACCTGCCGTAGGACGCCTGTTCGTAGTACCGGCTGGTGGCCGGGAAGTGGTCGGCGGCGAGTTCGGCCGGGGTGGTGCGCGGGGCGGAGTCCGGGAACGACAGGAACACCATGACGGCGTCCCGCGTACCGACCGGCTGTACGTAGGAGGGGTTCCAGGTGTCCAGCCCTTCCGAGTGGTGGGCGTCCGTGCGTTGCAGGGCGCAGGGCGCGGTGGAGAACGGCCCGGCGGCCGACGCCCCGCCCAGGATCGAGGTGGCGGCGACCGCCGACATGGTGGTGAACACGGCTGTGGTGCTCCGCAGCCGGGGACGCGCCCCGGCCCGGTTCAGCGCCCCGAGGACGCCACGGCCGAGCGCCTTCGGGGGCAGCTGACACGGCACGGGGACCTCCGGGGCGGTTCGCGGGACACCGAACCCAGCCTGTGCGAGTTTGGAGGGGTACGCCCTGTTTGTCTGCACCGGAAGGGTGAGGGACGCGAGTTCACGGCAGGACGGCCCGGCGCGGGACCGGGGGGAACGACACCCCCGAGCTGCTCACGGAACGTCACAAACGGTCAGCGATAAAAGGAACCGATGCGGGTGTGATCGGAAGCGATCCGGGCGAGCGGCCGGTCGCCGCGCGGGAGCGGCGCGCGGCTGGAAGGGGTTCGCCGACGGCATCTATGATCGACACACTTTCCCTGCACTTTCCTGCGCGGACACGGGCCGGGCCGCCGTCCTCCAGCCGGCCGGCCACCCCGACCAGACCGATAAGAAGACCGAGTGCACTGTGGGAGCGAGCGGTGAGCGGAACGTCCGAAGGGCCGACGCCCGCGGCAGCCTTCATGCGACCTACTGTCACGGAGAGTGACGCGACCGGGGCTCCGGGTGCGGACCCGGTCGCGGCCGCCGCCGCCGAGCGGGCCGTCGCCCCGGCCGCGGCCGCGCCCTGCGGCACCGGTCCCGCCGGGTTCCTCCCCGTCCACGGCCTCACTCCGATGGCGCAACCGGCTGCCGCCGCCCACCGATTCACCGTCCTGGCCGAATCAGCGCCCGCGGTCGTGGACCTGCTCGGGTCCGCACCGCCACCGGTCCGCACCACCCCGGAACCCATCCCGGAGTCAGCGCCGGAGCCGGCCCCGGAATCCGTCCTTGAACCGGCCCCGGTCTCCGCCCTGGAACCGGTCACGCGCCTCTCCCCCCTGAGCGCCGCCCCGCACGCCGCCCCGGAATCCGGCCCGGCCACCGGGGCGGAGCGCCCCTTCCGGTCCGCCTTCCGCGCGGCGCCGCTGGCGATGGCCGTCGTCGACCACGAGGGCCTGGTCATCAGCGCCAACGAGACCTTCGGCGCGCTCTTCGGCGCCGGCCCCGACGAACTGGCCGGGCAGCCCGCCGCCGATCTGGTGGACCTGGCCTCCGACACCCGCACCCGGCACGCCTACGCCGAGGTGCTGCGCGGCCGGCAGGCCCGGCTGCGCTGCGCCCGCCGGCTCAAGCACCCCGACGGCCACCCGCTGTGGGTCCAGGTCACGGTCGCGCCCCTGACCCCCGGTTCCCCGGGCGTGCTGCTGTCCGTGGCCGACATCAGCGCCCGGCGCGAACTCCAGGCCCGGCTGCGGCACGTGAAGAGCCACGACCCGGTGACCCGGCTGCCCAACCGCACCCTGTTCTTCGAGCGCCTGTCGGCCGCGCTGGAGTCGGAGTCGTACGAGCGCGGCGGGAGCGGCCGGGTCGGCCTGTGCTACCTGGACCTCGACGGCTTCAAGGCGGTCAACGACACCCTCGGCCACCGCGTCGGCGACCGGCTGCTCGCCGCGGTGGCGGAACGGCTGACCCGGTGCGCGGACGAGGCCGGCCACGGCCGGACGAGCACACCGCTGGTGGCCAGGCTCGGCGGCGACGAGTTCGCGCTGCTCGTCGAGGACTCGACCGGCACCGAGCAGGTCGCGGAGCTGGCCGAGTCGGTGCTCTCGGCGCTCCAGGAGCCCTTCGAGGTCGCCGGCCGGCGCCTGTCGGTGTCGGCGTCCATCGGCGTGGTCGAGCGGCACGCGGCCGGTTCGTCGGCCACCGCGCTGATGCAGGCCGCCGACACGACGCTGTACTGGGCGAAGGCGGACGGCAGGGCCCGCTGGACCCTGTTCGACCCGGAGCGCAACGCGCACCGCATGACCCGTCAGGCCCTGGTCTCCACGCTGCGCGCGGCCGTCGAACGCGGCGAGTTCTCCCTGGAGTACCAGCCGCTGGTCGGCATGGAGGACGGACGGCTGCGCGGGGTCGAGGCCCTCGTCCGCTGGCGCCACCCGCAGTTCGGCACGCTCACGCCGAATCGGTTCATCGCGCTGGCGGAGGAGGACGGCTCGATCGTGCCGCTGGGCCGCTGGATCCTGGCCACCGCCTGCGGCCAGGCCCGCCGCTGGCAGCTGGACCATCCGGACGAGCCGCCGATCTTCGTCAGCGTCAACGTGGCCGTCCGCCAGGTGTGGGACTCCGACCTGGTCGCGGACGTGGCCGAGGTACTCGCCGAGACCGGTCTCGCGCCGCACCTGCTCCAGCTGGAGCTGACCGAGTCGGCCGTGATGGGCTCGGCCGGCCGGCCGCTGGAGGCGCTGCGGTCCCTGAACGACATGGGCGTGCACATCGCCATCGACGACTTCGGCACCGGGTACTCCAACCTCGCCTACCTCAGCCGCCTGCCGGTGTCGGCGCTGAAGCTGGACGGCTCCTTCGTACGGGGGTTCCAGCACGAGGAGCCGGAGGGCGCGGCGAGCCGGCCGAGCCCCGCGGACGAGGTCATCGTCGAGGCGATGATCCAGCTCGCCCACCGGCTGGGGCTGACCGTCACGGCGGAGTGCGTGGAGACGTCCGACCAGGCGAGCAGGCTGCGCCGGATCGGCTGCGACACCGGACAGGGGTGGCTGTACTCCCGCCCGGTGCCGCCCGACCGCATCTCCGAGCTGCTGGGCGACCGGGCCTGAGGCTGCTCAGGCGGCCGGCAGTCCGTAGGCGTCCGCGACGAGTTCGTAGCTGCGCAGGCGCACGGCGCCGCTGTGCGCGTTGCTCGTGATCATCAACTCGTCGGCGCCGGTGCGCTTGTGCAGGTCGTCGAGGCCGGAGCGGACCTCGTCGGGGGTGCCGTGGACGACGTTGGCGTTCCAGGACTCGACGAACTCCCGCTCCATCGAGCTGAACGCGTACGCCTCCGCCTCCTCGGGGGTGGGCACGAGGCCGGGGCGGCCGGTGCGCAGCCGGACCATGTTCAGGGCGGCGGCCAGCACCTGGCGGCGTGCCTCGCGCTCGTCCTCGGTGGCGAGGGCCGCGACGCCGATGAGGGCGTACGGGGTGTCGAGCACCGCGCTGGGACGGAACGACTCGCGGTAGAGGTCGAGGGCCGGGACGGTGTTCTGCGCGGAGAAGTGGTGGGCGAAGGCGAACGGCAGGCCGAGGGTGCCGGCCAGGCGGGCGCTGAAGCCGGAGGAGCCGAGCAGCCAGACCGGCGGGCGGTGCCGGGACTGTACGCCACCCGGAGAGGTGGCCTGGACCGGGCCGGGCACGGCGTGGATACGGCGGTAGGGGTGGCCGTCGGGGAAGTCGTCGTCGAGGAAGCGGATCAGCTCGGCGAGCTGCTGGGGGAAGTCGTCGGCGCCCTGGTCGAGACGTTCGGCGCGGCGCAGGGCGGCGGCGGTGGCGCCGTCCGTGCCGGGGGCGCGGCCAAGGCCCAGGTCGACACGGCCCGGGGCCATGGCCTCCAGGGTGCCGAACTGCTCCGCGATGACCAGCGGGGCGTGGTTGGGCAGCATGACGCCGCCGGAGCCGAGGCGGATCCGGTCGGTGTGGGCGGCGAGGTGGGCGAGGATCACCGCAGGTGAGGAGGAGGCGACGCCCGGCATCGAGTGGTGCTCGGCGACCCAGTAGCGGTGGTAGCCGCGGCTCTCCGCGGTCCTCGACAGGGCGACGCTGGTGCGCAGCGCGTCGGTGGCGGTGTGCCCCGCGCCCACGGTCACCAGGTCCAGTACGGACAGGGGTACCGGGGCGGTCCCGTGTGCCGTGCCCCTGATCTCGTCTCCCGCCACGGGTGCCTCCATCTGGTTGACCGTTCACTTTCCTGACCGGGGTCAACAGGGCACCGCTGTCGTTTGTTCCTTCGTCCCTGCCCGCCCACCCGCCCGTCTCGCTTGCACGCGGAGGAACCGCCACGGGGCTCCGCCGCGGACCCCGACGGGTCCAGGGCGGAGGTTCCCTGTGACGGCTCCCTCAGTCCGCGTTCACGCCGCGAGCGCGTGTCCCGGGTGCAGGACCACCTTGGTGTAGCCCTCGATCCGCTTGTCGAACTTCTGGTACGCCTCGGGTGCCTGGTCCAGCGGCAGCTCGTGGGAGACCACGAAGCTGGGCTTGGCGCGCCCGGCCATGATCAGATCGCGTAGCTGGCGGTTGTACTGCTTCACGTTGCACTGGCCGGTACCCATCTGCTGCCCCTTCTCGAACATCTTGCCGATGGAGACCAGCAGCTGGCCGTGCTTGGCGTGCTCGTCGGGTCCGCCCGGGTCGGAGGGTACGTACAGCCCCGGTATGCCGAGCAGGCCGGTGGGCCGTACCGTCTCGACGAGCGTGTTGAGGACGACGGCGGGCTCCTCGTGGCTGACGTCCTTGTGCGACTGGGCCTGGTAGCCGACGGCGTCCACACCCTTGTCGGTGCCCTCGCCGTCCGTGTGCTCCATGATCTGCTCGGCCGGGTCGCCCCTGGTGAAGTCGATGGGGATGGCCCCGATCTCCTCCGCCTTGGCGAGCCGCTCGGGCACCCGGTCGACCGTGAACACCTTCGACGCGCCGCGCAGCAGGGCCGAGTAGGCGGCCATCAGGCCCACCGGTCCGGCGCCGAAGACGGCGACGGACTCACCGGGCGACACCTTGGCGAGTTCGCAGCCGTGGTAACCGGTCGGGAAGATGTCGGCGAGCAGCACGAAGTCGGTCTCGAACTCGTCGCCCGGCGGCAGCTTCAGGCAGTTGAAGTCGGCGAACGGCACGCGCAGCCGCTCGGCCTGGCCGCCGGTGTAGGGGCCCATCGCCACGTATCCGTAGGCGCCTCCGGCGAAGCCGGGGTTCACCGTCAGGCAGAACCCGGTCTTCCCGGCGAGGCAGTTCTTGCAGAACCCGCAGGCCACGTTGAACGGCATCACGACCCGGTCGCCCGGGGACAGCGACGTCACGCCGTCACCGATCTCCTCGACGATGCCGAGGTTCTCGTGGCCGAAGACGATGCCTGCCTCAGCGGCCGTGCGGCCCTCGTACATGTGCAGGTCGGACCCGCAGATCGCGGTGGACGTGACCCGTACGATCACATCGTTCGGGTGCTGGATCTGGGGATCGTCGACGTCCCTCACCATGACGTTGAAGGGCTTTTCGTAGACGACGGCTTTCACCTGGGTCACCTCCGCGTCGAACGCTGGACGACGGCGGCGACCACGGGTCGTTGCCGGGGGACACCCACTGCGAGGATGACACGGGAAGGCGGGGGCGTCGGTCCTCCCGGGCCCCGGGCGTTCTCGCTGCACCGCCGGACACTTCCAGCGTCCGCCCGTGCGACGGGGACCGCAACCGCGCCGGTGTCACACCTGGACGATCGGCTCCCGGGTGAACAGCGCACCCAGAGCGGGCGCGTTGACGCGGCGGTCGGCGAGCCGCAGCGCCTCCCAGACGCTCACCTGGTTCGCCGTGAGGACCGGCTTGCCGAGGTGCTTCTCCAGGGCGGGCAGGTGGGACGCCGTGTGCAGGGCGGTGGCGGGCAGCAGGACCGCGTCCGCCTCGGGGACGTCCGCCTCCCGCGCCAGGGCCAGGATCTCCGCCTCGCCCCAGGTGGCCACCTCGGCCGCGGTGACGATCCCGGCGCTGCGGGCGGCGGCCACCTCGATCCGCCCGGCGTGCAGGAAGTCCGTGAACAGGGCGGTGACGTCCTTGGGGTAGGTGGCCGCGACCGCGACCCGGCGGACGCCGAGCTCGGTTGCCGCGTGCACGAAGGCGAAGGAGGTGGAGGAGGCCGGCATGCCCGCCGTCCGGGCCAGCGCGCGGACCTGTTCGTGCGCGCCCTGCCAGCCGCGTACGAAGCTGCCGCCGGTGCACGCCCACACCACCGTCTCCGCGCCGGACAGCCGCAGCCCCTGCACGCCCCGCGCGAGCCGCTCGGGCGCGCCCGTCTCGTACAGCGCGTCGACCCGGTGCGCGTCCTCGCCGATGTCGGTGTGGACCAGGTCCACCCGGATGTCGCTGCCCAGGAGCTGCTCGATGCGCGGATAGTCGTCCTCTGCGGAGTGGCCCGGGTAGAGGAATCCGAGTGCGGTCATGGCCTGCCTTCCTGCTGTTCGTCGGACCGTACGGGCCGGGCGCCGCCGGCACCCGGTCGCGGCGCGGGCCGCGCGGGCGGCACACCGGCCGGCAGCGCCTGGTACGGCCCCACGGGCTCGGGTACCCAGCCGGCGCGGCGCGGCCCACATCGTGACCTGGTTGGCGGAGGTCACCGGGGTGCGCGGTTCCGCCTCCGCCACCGGACCCGCCTCACGTGGGGGGACGGGAGGGCGGTGCTGACGGCAGGTGAACGACACGGTGGGGCCACGGAGAGCAACCGTCCGTACGGGTGCCCGTGTTGACGAGGGGGGATTCGGGTGCGAGCGTGGTCCGTCCGTGCACGTCGGACGGCCGCCCCTTACGAGAAACGGCTCGCCATGAGTGTCCCCGTCCTTCTCGTCCTGCTCGTCCTGGACGCCGATCCGCCGCCGCGTCTGGGCCGGCTCACCGGCCGCGCCAGGATCGTGCGCACGGACGCGGCCGGGCTGGCCGCGCGGCTGCCCGGGGCGGATGTGCTGCTCGTGTGGGACTTCACCTCCACCGCGGTGCGGGAGGCCTGGCCGGGCGGGGGACCGCGGCCGCGCTGGGTGCACACGGCGAGCGCGGGCGTGGACCATCTGCTGTGTCCCGAGCTGGCGGCGTCCACCACGGTGGTGACCAACGCGCGGGGCGTGTTCGACGAGCCGATCGCCGAGTACGTCGCCGCGCTCGTCCTCGCCCTGGCCAAGGACCTGCCGCGGACCCTGGAGTTCCAGCGCGAGGGGCGGTGGCGGCACCGCGAGTCGCGGCGGCTGGCCGGTACGCGCGCGTGTGTCGTGGGCTCCGGGCCGATCGGCCGGGCGATCGCCCGCACGCTGGGCGCGCTGGGGGTGCGGGCGGCGGTCGTCGGCCGCGCCGCGCGCACCGGAGTGCACGGCCCAACGGACCTGGACCGGCTCGTCGCCCGCGCCGACTGGGTGATCGCGGCGGCCCCGCTGACCGAGGAGACCCGCGGCATGTTCGACGCCCGCCGGTTCGGCCTCATGCAGCCCTCTGCGTGCTTCGTCAACGTCGGCCGGGGGCAGCTCGTCGACGAGGAGGCGCTCGTCCGGGCGCTCACGGACGGCTGGATCGCGGGCGCCGCCCTGGACGTCTTCAGGGACGAACCCCTCACCCCCGACAGCCCGTTGTGGCGGGTGCCCGGTCTGGTCGTGTCCCCGCACATGAGCGGTGACACGGTCGGCTGGAGGGACGAGCTGGCGGCCCAGTTCGTCGATCTGTACGGCCGCTGGGAGGCGGGCGAGCCGCTGCCGAACGTCGTCGACAAACGGCGCGGGTACGTACCGGGACACTGACCCCTGTCTGGAGGCGCGATGACCGAGCTCACCGAGCTGACCGCGGGAGAACTGCTCGACGGCTACAGGAGGGGCGAGTTCAGCCCCGTGGAGGCCACCCGGGCGGCGCTGGAACGGGCCGAGCGGATCCAGCCGGAGGTGAACGCGTTCGTCCGGATCACCGCCGAGGACGCCCTGGCGCGGGCCCGGGAGTCGGAGGACCGGTGGCGGCGCGGAAGGCCCGCGGGACGGCTGGACGGTGTGCCGGTCACCGTCAAGGACATCCTGCTGCTGCGCGGCCACCCGACCCTGCGCGGTTCCAGGACCGTGTCGGAGGAGGGGCGTTGGGACGAGGACGCGCCCTCGGTGGCCCGGCTGCGCGAGCACGGCGCGGTCTTCCTCGGCAAGACCACGACGCCCGAGTTCGGCTGGAAGGGCGTCACGGACTCGCCGCTGACCGGCGTCACCCGCAACCCCCACGACCCGGCCCGCACCGCCGGCGGCTCCAGCGGTGGCAGCGCGGCGGCCGTGGCGCTCGGCGCGGGCCCGCTGTCCCTGGGCACGGACGGCGGCGGCAGTGTGCGCATCCCGGCCGCGCTGTGCGGGATCTTCGGGCTGAAGCCGACGTACGGCCGGGTCCCGCTGTATCCGCCGAGCGCCTTCGGCACGCTGTCGCACGTCGGTCCGATGGCCCGGGACGCGGCGGACGCGGCGCTGCTGCTCGACGTGATCGGGGTGCCCGACGCGCGGGACTGGTCGGCGCTGGGCCCGGCCCCCGGCTCGTTCACGGAGGGCCTGGCCGGCGGGGTGCGGGGGCTGCGGGTCGCCTACTCGCCGTCCCTGGGCGGCCAGGTGCCGGTGCGCCCGGCGGTCGCCACGGCGGTGCGCCGGGCGGTGGCGGGTCTTGCGGACCTCGGCGCGTACGTCACCGAGAGCGACCCGGACTTCGCCGACCCGGTGGACGCCTTCCACATCCTGTGGTTCAGCGGCGCGGCCCGTGCCGTCCAGCATCTGGGGCCCAGCCGACGGGAGTTGCTCGACCCCGGGCTGCGGGAGATCTGCGCGGCCGGCGCCCGGCTGTCGGCGCTCGACTACCTGGCCGCCGTGGACGTCCGCGCCCAACTCGGCCGCGTCATGGGCCACTTCCACGAGAGCTTCGACCTGCTGGTCACGCCGACCCTGCCGATCACGGCGTTCGAGGCGGGCGCGGAGGTGCCGAAGGGCTCGGGGCACCGGCGCTGGACCGGGTGGACCCCGTTCACGTACCCGTTCAACATGACCCAGCAGCCGGCGGCGTCCGTGCCGGTGGGCGGGGACGAGGACGGGCTGCCGGTCGGCCTCCAGATCGTGGCCGCGCGGCACCGCGACGACCTGGTGCTGCGGGCGGCCCACGCGCTGTACGAGGCGGGGGTGGCGACCCGGCTCACGCCCGCCGGAACGTGAGGATCTCCCCCGCCGCGCCGCGCTCGTGGAGCAGGACGAGGTCCACGACCCGTCGGTCCGGAGGCACCGGAGTTCACACCCGCCCCGCGTCTCGCCGGCCGGACACGGAACGGTCTCCGCCCGGACACCGTTGGATCACATCCCCAAGTCCACCCGCATAGACCACGGAGATCGGGCAGGCGCCACCACTATCCGCGAAGGGCCCGAGCCGACGAGGCTCTCTTGGAGGGTGAGTGTCCATGTCCGAGTTCCCCAACCTGTCCCGCCGGGGCTTTCTGACCAGAGCCGCGACCGTGGGCGGCATGCTCGCCGTCCCCGGGCTGCTGGCCGCGTGCAGCAAGACGGACAGCGGCGACGGCAAGGGCTCGAAGCTGGAACAGCTGAGGAAGCAGGGCTATGTGAAGGTGGCCTACGCCAACGAGGCCCCGTACGGCTTCGAGGAGGGCGGGCAGCTCAAGGGCGAGGCGCCGACGCTGCACCGGGAGATCTTCAAGGCCCTGGGCGTGGACGAGCTGAAGCCGACCTTCTCCGAGTGGGACGGTCTGATCCCCGGGCTCCAGGCCGGCAAGTACGACGTGATCAGCGCGGGCATGGCCATCATTCCGGAGCGCTGCCGGAAGGCCCTGTTCTCCGAGCCGGAGTTCGTCTCGCCCACCGCGATGATGGTGAAGAAGGGCAACCCGAAGAAGCTGACGGACCTCGCCTCCGCCAAGGCGGCCGGGGCCACCGTGGGCGTGATGTCGGGCGCGGTGGAGAAGGGCTACGTCACCGCCGCCGGCATCTCCGAGAGCGGCATCCGCACGCTCCAGAAGCCGCAGGACGGCGCGGACGCGGTCGCCCAGGGCAGGGTCGACGCCTTCGTGCTGACGGGCATCTCACTGCGTTGGCTGGCCAGGACCAACCCGAAGGTGGAGGTCACCGAGTCCTTCGTGCCGGTGGTCGACGGCGTGCGGCAGTACAGCCCGGGCGGCGCCGTCTTCCGCAAGAACGACGAGGAACTCCGGAACGCCTTCAACGAGCAGCTGAAGAAGATCACCTCGGATCCGGACCGGTACGTGCGGCTCGTCGGGGAGTACGGGTTCGGCAAGGACACCATCCCGCCGGCGGACCTGAAGACCGCCGACCTGTGCAAGGGCTGACGGGGACGCCTGTCCATGGGTGACTTCTACACGTACTTCTTCGACCACATCTCCACCGTGTGGTCGGGGCTCCTGGTGACGGTCGAGGCCACGGTCTTCGGTTCGGCCGTCGCGCTCGCCCTGTCCTTCGTGTTCGGCTTCGCGGCGGGCAGCAGGTTCCTGCTCGCGCGCGGCGCCTCACGGGTGATCGTGGAGTTCCTCCGCGGCACCTCGCTGTACGTTCAGCTGTTCTGGCTGTACTACGCCTTCCCGCTGCTGTCCGGGTACGAGCTGTCGCCGCTGTTCTGCGGTGTGGTGGCGTTCGGCATGAACTACGGCGCCTACGGCTCCGAGGTGGTGCGCGGCGCGCTGAACGCCGTGCCCAGGGCGCAGTGGGAGGCCGCCGTCGCGCTGAACATGACGCCCCTGCAACGCATGCGCCGGGTGATCCTGCCGCAGGCGTGGGTGCAGATGATCCCCTCGTTCACGAACCTGCTGATCCAGTTGCTGAAGTGCACCCCGCTGCTGTGGCTGATCTCCGCGGCCGACCTGACGACGGTGGTCCAGCAGATGCGTGACCGCACCGGCGCGACCACCTGGGCCTATCTGACCCTGCTGGTGATCTACTTCGTCCTCGCCTACGCGCTGACCCTGTTGATGAACGCTCTGGAGCGGCACGCCAAGTCCCGGCTCGGCCTGCGCACGGACCGCCGCTCGCTGCTGCGCCGCCGCGGATCCGAGCCGGCGCGCGAACCCGAGATGGCGGGAGGTGCCTCGTGAGCTACGACTGGGACTGGGGCGCGGTCCGCGACTCGCTGCCGCTGCTGTGGCACGGCTTTCTGACCACGCTGCTGGCCACGGTCCTGGGCACGGCGGTGGCCGCCATCCTCGGCCTGCTGGTGGCCGTGGCCGGGCGGGTGCCGAGCCGGCTGGTCACCGTGCCGGTGCGGGCGGTCACCGAGTTCGTGCGGTCCACCCCGCTGCTGGTGCAGTTGGTCGGTGCCTACGCGGTCTTCAACACGGTGGACCCGCTGACCATCGGCGTCACGGTGCTCGGCATCCACTACGCCTCCTATCTGTCGGAGGTGTACCGGGCGGGCATCGACGCCGTGCCGAAGGGCCAGTGGGAGGCCTGCCGGGCGCTGTCCCTGTCGCCGCGCCGCACCTGGCAGGCGGTGATCCTGCCGCAGGCGGTGCGCAAGGTGCTGCCGGCGCTGGGCAACTACGGCGTCTCGATGTTCAAGGAGACCCCGTTCCTGGCCGTCATCACGGTCCAGGAGATGGTCGCCAAGGCCCGCGAGTACGGCGCGGACCACTTCACCTACGCCGAGACGTTCACCCTCGCGGGCCTGTTCTTCCTGGCGGCAAGCTATCCGACCTCGCTTCTGATGAGAAAGCTGGAGAAGCGCCTTGGCCACTGACCCTTTGCAGAGGACGCCGCCGCAGGCGCCCGAGAACGTGACGCCCGACGCGCCGCCCGCGGACCTGGTGCGCTTCGACCGGGTGGTCAAGCGCTTCGGTGATCAGGTCGTGCTCGACCAGCTGGACTTCGCCGTCCGGCGCGGGGAGCACGTGACGCTGATCGGGCCGAGCGGCTCGGGGAAGACGACCATCCTGCGGCTGCTGATGACGCTGGAGCGCGTCAGCGACGGCGTGATCCACGTGGACGGCGAGCCGCTGTCCCACATGCCAGGACCGGACGGGACCCTGCGCCCGGCGAACGAGAAGCACCTGCGCCGGATCCGCAGGAAGATCGGGATGGTCTTCCAGCAGTTCAACCTGTTCCCGAACATGAAGGTGCTCCAGAACATCACGGAGGCGCCCGTCAACGTGCTCGGGCTCGACCGCGAGGAGGCGGAGCAGCGGGCACGGGAGCTCCTCGACCTCGTCGGGCTCGCGGACAAGATCGACGCCCATCCGTCGCAGCTGTCCGGCGGCCAGCAGCAGCGGGTGGCGATCGCCCGGGCGCTCGCGATGCGGCCGGAGATCCTGCTCCTCGACGAGGTGACCTCGGCCCTGGACCCGGAGCTGGTGGCCGGTGTGCTCGACCTGCTGCGGGAGATCGCGCGCACCACCGACATCACGCTGCTGTGCGTGACCCACGAGATGAGCTTCGCCCGGGACATCTCCGACCAGGTGATGATGTTCGACTCGGGCCGGGTCATCGAGTCCGGACCGCCCCGGAAGCTCTTCGGCGATCCCGACCACGAGCGCACCCGGGAGTTCCTGAGCGCCGTTCTGTAGGGGGCCTCCGGGGGCGCCGGCGGCCTTCCGGGCCACCCCGGCGACCCCGGCCCACCGAGGTGGTCGAAGCACCCCCGAGGACCGGGTAGTATTTTCTTCGTCGCCGGCCGCGGGAAGCGGACGGCGGGAGTCATGCGCCGCTAGCTCAGTTGGTTAGAGCAGCTGACTCTTAATCAGCGGGTCCGGGGTTCGAGTCCCTGGCGGCGCACAGATGAAGGGCCCTTCGTGATCACGAGGGGCCCTTCGGCGTGTTCCGCGCACGGTCACATGCCGGCCATGTCGTTGTACGTGATCATGAACCCGACGCAGAAGCCCACGACCATGCCGAGGAACGCCAGGGTGGCGGCCAGTGCGGCCGCGTTGCGGGCACCGTTCGGCCGGCGGGCGGTGGCGAACACCTCGCGGCCGTCGGTGTAGTGCACCGGCACGATGTCGCCTTCGACGATCGTCGCCGGGCCGTTCTGCTCCTCGAACCGGACCTGGCGGCCGTCGCGGGCGGTGAACTCGTACACGTGGTGCAGGCGGGTGCGGACGCGGGATTCGTCGCCGCCGCGCGTCGTGGTGAACATCCGCAGACAGCGCGCCTCGGCGGTCAGCCCACTGCGCCAGGCGCGCCTGAGCCGCAGCGTGTGGCGGACGGCCACGAATGCCATGGTCAGGGCCACGGCCATGATGAAACCGGGCACGACGTAGAACATCGCTTCCATGAGATCCCCCGAACTCGGTGCCGCCGTGATCGGCCGGCGTGGGGGCAATGTACCCACGCCGGCCGGCCCGGTGGCTCAGGGAATGCTCAGATCCCCGCTCAGAACGTGACGTCGGAGCAGGCGTAGAACGCGTTGCCCGTGTCGGCGACCGTCCAGACCGCGAGGATGACGTGGTGGCCGCTCAGCCCGTTGGGCAGGGTGCCGCTGTGGCTGAGGGTGGCCGGCGGCTGCTGTCCGCCGTAGGGCACGGTCAGGAACGGGGTCGTGTTGAGGTCGGCGCGGGTCAGGGCGTGGTTCTCGTTCCAGCCCTGCTTGGTCACGTAGTACGAGAAGTCCGACGTGGCGTGCATGGCCGTGAACTGCCAGCGGAAGGTGTAGCTCTGGCCGCCGACGACCTTGGTGGTCGGCCAGGCGCCGCCCGAGGGGGTCTTGGGACTGTCGAGCTGGCTGAACCGGGTGTTGTTCCCGGAGCAGAGCCGCCCGTCGGCCGGCCCGGAGGCCGGGAAGCCCTTCGGGCCCTCGACGCTCTGCGGCTCCCACTGGATGTCGCCGCAGTTGGCGACGGCCCCGTTGGCGCAGAGTTTCTGCCGGCTGATGGGCAGGTCGGTGTAGCCGTGGCTGCTCGCGCCGCCGGTGGAGAGCACGAAGGCTCCGGCGGTCGTGAGGCCGAGCACGGCTGCGGAGATCTTTGCCTTGGTGCGCATACTGCCGCTCCTGGAGACGTGGGGGAGATTCAGTGAGCTGTGCAGGTCTAGACCAAGCTCAGGCTAGGGGCGCCACTTGAACATGTCCAGACCAAAGACGCGTCCTCCCCCGCCCCCCGTCACGGCCCCGGTTCCCGGCCTCCCGCGCAGAAGGCCACCGTCAAGTCCCGTACCAGCAGCTTGCGTTCGTAGTCGTCGAGGTCGACAAGACCCCGCGCGGTCAACCGGGTCACCGTGTCCTCCACCGAGTCCACCACCGAGGTCAGCCGGCTCGCCCGGTGCCGCGCGTCCAGGGCGTCGAGGCTGCGCCGGTGCACGGCGGCGGCGACCTCCGGCGGGTACTCGGCCCGGACCGGCTGGACCGAGAACACCTCGAGACCGACCGGCGCCACCTCCCGCGCCACCAGCCGGGTCAGCGTGTCCGCGGCGGCCGTCGCCCCCCGCGCGCCGTCCGGCGGGTCCACCGGCACCCGGGCCAGCGCCGCCTCGACGCACTCGCGCAGGTACGTCTCGTGGTCGTCGATCCCGAGCGTGGCCCGCGCGACGTCCCGCACCCGCCACACCACCAGCACCACCACCCGCAGCGCGACCCCGCCCGCGTCGGCGGCCGGCATCGGCTCGCTGCGCCAGTGCCGCAGCCTGACGTCGATCCGACGGCGCGGCATCAGCGGGTTGAGCCACAGCAGCCCGGTGCGCCGGACGGTCCCGCGGTAGCGGCCGAACAGGCCGAGCACCCAGGCCCGCCCGGTCCGGCCGCGGGCCAGCCCCCCGAAGCCGAACAGGGCGAGCGCCCCCGCCCCGGCGTACGCGGCCCACTGCGGCCCGCCGAGTCCGGCGCCCACGAACGCCGGCAGCCCCAGCAGCCGTGCGGCGACGCCCGGCAGCGCCCCGGCCCACCACGAGGTGAGCACACAGCCCGCCGTACCGCAGGCCCCGGCCAGCAGTCCGGCCGCCCCGGGCAGCACCCGCACCGGGCGCTCCAGCAGGTCGGGGTCCATCTCCGGCACCGGGCCGGCCGGCGCGGGCACCCGGTGACCGCTCACCGGCCGCGGCTGCTCGCCGGTACCTCTCCCGCCGCCCTCCACCGCGGGCACCACCGGCAGCGGGATCGTGTCGGGGCCGTCGCGGAACAGCAGATGGACGGGGATCTCGGTGGTGGCCTCGTTCTGGATGAGCCGGGGGACGCTGCGGCCCGCCCGGACGTCCGGGGCGATCACCGCCTCGCGGCCCTCGGATTCGGGTGTGGAAAACGTGGTCGTACTCATACCTGCCTCCAGCCTCCGCGCCAGATGGTTCAGACGTTCGTACGGTGGGTCGGCGGCCCCGGCGGGGCCGCTCTCATGCGAAGAGCCGGCGCCAGGTCTCGGGCCCCGGCAGCCCGTCCGCCGCGCCGCCCCGCCAGCCCTGGGCGCGCTGGAAGGCCTCGACGGCCCGCCGGTCCGCGTCCGACCAGCGCGACCCCGGCCCGTTCGGGTAGAACCGGCCGTACCCCTTCTTCACCAGCTGCCGGCCCAGTTCGGTGACGTACCGGTTGTCGGCGCCGGGCCGGAACATGCCCCGGCCCGGATAGCCGGGCACCCCGTGCGAGGCGGGGGCCGCGGCCTTGATGTCCTTGCCCTTCCCGGTCACCAGGAGCTGCCACGTCCGCGGCCCGGGCAGCCCGTCCGCGGCCGCCCCGGTCCAGCCCTGGGCCCGCTGGAAGGCCTGGGTGGCCCGCCGGTCCGCGTCCGTCCAGCGCGGGCCGGGCCCCTTGGCGTAGTAGGAGGCGCCACCGCGGGCGACGAGCATCCGGCCCAGCCGGGTGACATGGGGGTTGTTGGCGCCGGGGCCGAAGTACGCCGCTCCCGGGTACGGCCCGGGCAACGCCGCGAGAGGACCGACCGCGCCCCGGGTCAGGCCCTTGTAGCGGTAGGGGACGTACCGCTTGGAGTTGGTCCAGTAGGCGTACGGGGTGGCCCTGCGGCGGGTGTGCGGCGGTGCCTGCTCGTAGGCGATGTAGGTGGTGTGCCGGTTGTCGGTCCAGCCGCCGAAGAGCACCACGTGCGAGCCCCTCTGAGGGTTGACGGGGTTGTGGAAGAGCAGGATGTCGCCGGGTTGGAGCTGCCCCTTGGTGATCCGCATCGCGTACCGGCCCAGGCTGCCGGTCCACTCGTTGCGCGGCAGGTCCCAGGCCATCGAGACGAAGCCCGAGCAGTCCTGGCGGTATCCGTCGCGCCAGTAGCGGCTCATGCTGTACGGCACCCGGGCGTCCAGCCACTTCTTGGCCCGGCTGACGATCTGCGACCGCGTGGCGGCAACGATCGCGGCGTGCTCCCCCACCTTGGTCGGGCCGCCGTGCCCGAACAGCGCGCCCACATCGCCCTGCGGCGTCTCGGACTCGCCGACCCGGGGCTGGTCGGCCGGCGCCCCGGGCGGCCGTCCGGCGGTGCGGGTGGTCGCCGCCGCCGGTGCCGCCTGACCCGCGCCGAGGACCGCGGCGGTGACGGCCGCCACGACCAGCGCGCGGTGCGCGGCGGCCGCACGGGCCGGGGGGCGGGCGGCCGGGGAGCAGGACGGGCCACGCCCGCGCACGCACCCGGGGCAGTCGCAGTCGCTCGCGGGATCGATTTCCTCGAACACCGGAGACTCCATGCGATCTTCCTCACACTTGATAGTACATATCCGGATCTGTGCACGTTGATCATTGCCACAACTGTCCACCCGACGCGAATATTGACGGTCCGAATGATGTACAGGACGCCTCCACCGCCCCCGCGCCCACGCACGGTGGGCCGGGAGGGCCCCGGAGATCATGTAAAGTGAACGATGTCAGCAGGCGCCGCTAGCTCAGTTGGTTAGAGCAGCTGACTCTTAATCAGCGGGTCCGGGGTTCGAGTCCCTGGCGGCGCACCACGACGAAGGCGAGCCCGGTCCACAGGACCGGGCTCGCCTTCGTCGTTCGAGAGTTTCCCCCGCCCCGGCTGAACACCTCCCCCGCCCCGGCCGTACAGAAGAGCAGGGCGGCGCACCCCTTGGGCACCCATTTCCGCAATGCGCACACATGACCGGTAAACTCCGGCTTTCGCGTCTTGCGATCATGCTGAACGCCGTAGAACCCTGGAGGCCAAACTGCCGTCCTTTGACGGCACTTGGGGGGTGTAGGGGATCTTGGGGGGTGTTGGGGGGTTGTAGCAGCCGGTTGCCCGGCCGCGCGGGGAGTCACGGATCCCCCGCGTCGACGGCCGCCACGGGGGGCAGCCATGCAACCGGCGGGCCGCGATGCCATGTCTTCGAGGTGGGACCGACCTGGAGGCGCGCGGCCGGCACGCAGACGTCTGCGCAGGGGCCGAGGGCGCCTCGAACAGACGAAGGAACCGACGAACACGCGCTCGCATGCGTGTGGGGGGATGAGTCATGACGTCGACGCCGACGGGCGCCCGGCACGAGTCCGATCCTTCTGAGACGACCCGGCTACGGGTTCCGGGACACCGCACCAGCACCACGGGGACGTTCCGCAGAATCAGGAAGTCCCTGCCGAAATACGACTACGAGCACTACAGCCGGCTCGCCGGCCCCCTCACCGAACCCGACCCGGACCAGCCGTACACGGTGCGGTACCGCTCGCTGATCTCGCAGGAACCGCACCGCGTCCGGGTCGCGCTGATGCTCGCGGCCGCGCCGCTGCTGTCGCTGGTCCTGCTGGCCTGGCTGCTCCAGCCCAAGCACTGGACCGAACGCGACTACCCGGCCTACGACTTCCTGCCGGCCCTCGACATGGTGATGCTGGTCTCGATCGGCCTGATCGAGTTCTTCCGCTGCATGAACGTGCTGTCCAACGCGCACGCCACCCTCGTCGCCCGGGACCCGGTCCCGGTGGTGCCGCAGACCGGCACGCGGGTCGCGTTCCTGACCTCCTTCGTGCCCGGCAAGGAACCGCTGGAGATGGTGACCAGGACCCTGGAGGCCGCCGTACGGCTGCGCCACCGGGGCCTGCTGCACGTCTGGCTGCTCGACGAGGGCGACGACCCCGAGGTGAAGGCGGTCTGCGCACGCCTGGGCGTGCACCACTTCAGCCGCAAGGGCGTCGCACGCTGGAACCAGGCCAAGGGCCCGCACCGCGCCAGGACCAAGCACGGCAACTACAACGCCTGGCTCCAGGCGCACGGCGACGAGTACGACTTCTTCGCCTCCGTCGACACCGACCACGTGCCGCTGCCCAACTACCTGGAGCGGATGCTCGGGTACTTCCGCGACCCCGACGTCGGCTTCGTGATCGGCCCGCAGGTCTACGGCAACTACGACACGTTCGTCACCAAGGCGGCCGAGTCGCAGCAGTTCCTCTTCCACGCGCTGATCCAGCGGGCCGGCAACCGCTACGGCGCGCCCATGTTCGTCGGCACCTCCAACGCCGTGCGGATCAAGGCGCTGAAGCAGATCGGCGGCCTGTACGACTCGATCACCGAGGACATGGCCACCGGCTTCGAGATGCACCGCGCCAAGAACCCGGCGACCGGCCGCAAGTGGAAGTCGGTGTACACCCCGGACGTGCTCGCGGTCGGCGAGGGCCCGAACGCCTGGACGGACTTCTTCACCCAGCAGCTGCGCTGGTCGCGGGGGACCTACGAGACGATCCTCAAGCAGTACTGGAAGGGCTTCGGCACCCTGCCGCCGGGCCGGCTCTTCAACTACACGATGATGATCATCTTCTATCCGATGTCCGCCCTCAACTGGATCCTGGCGGCGCTGAGCTGCGCGCTGTTCCTGGGTCTTGGCGCCTCGGGCGTGAACATCGACCCGACCGTGTGGCTGATGCTGTACGGCAACGCCTCGGCGCTCCAGATCGGCCTGTACGTGTGGAACCGCCGGCACAACGTCTCCCCGCACGAGCCGGAGGGCTCCGGAGGGGTGGCGGGCATGGTGATGTCGGCGCTGTCGGCGCCGGTCTACGCGCGCTCGCTGATGGACGCCGTGCTGCGGCGCGGGAGCAGCTTCGTGGTGACCCCGAAGGGCCAGTCGGCCAGCCCCGACACGCTGTTCGGGACGTTCCGCATCCACTGGTTCTTCATCCTGGTCTTCGGCGGCTCGCTCGTCGCGGGGTTCGCCCTGGGGCACTCCCACCCGGCGATGATCACCTGGGCCACGTTCGCCATGCTCGTCACCGCCGCGCCGATCCTCGCCTGGCGGTGGTCGCTGCGCCGGGAGCGGAAGCAGCGGGCGTCCACGGCCGCCGCGCCGGAGCCGTGGGACACGGTCCCGGCGCATCCACACCGGGCGCACACACCGGCCCGGGGGACGCCGGTCGGAACGGACGGAGCACACGGCGCACACGGCGCAGAAGGAACGACGGGCGAGCACACCATGCAGATCGCCCTCGGTGGACTGGGGGGACGTAAGGAATGAGGGAGCAGGCCGGCCTCCGCCGCGCCCGACGGCTCGGGATCGGCGCGGTGGTGGTACTCGCTCTGGCCGGGATGAACGGGCCGTGGCTCTACCGCTTCGGCACCGAGCGCTATCACGAGTACAAGATCAACAGACCCGAGTACAAGGCCGAGAACGGCCACTGGGAGATCGTCGAGTTCCCGAAGGAGTACCGGCAGAACACCATCCACGCCGTGCTGCTGCACACGGGCAAGGTGCTGATGGTCGCCGGCTCGGGCAACAACAAGGAGAACTTCGACGCCCGGCGGTTCGACAGCCGCATCTGGGACCCGGTCAAGGGCACCGTCAAGAAGGTGCCCACGCCCGAGGACCTGTTCTGCACGGGCCACACCCAGCTCGCCGACGGCAACATCCTGATCGCCGGCGGCACCAAGCGGTACGAGAAGCTCAGGGGCGACGTCACCAAGGCCGGCGGCCTGATGATCGTCCACAACGAGAACCCGGACAAGCCGATCACGCTGCCCGCGGGCACGAGGTTCACCGGCAGGGAGAACGGCAAGACGTTCGTCTCGAAGGACCCGGTGCTGGTGCCGCGCGCCAGGAAGAACTTCGACAAGGCCGGCAGGTTCCTGGGCAACACCCCGGGCCTGGGCCGCATCTACGTCGAGGCGCAGAAGAGCGGCGCCCGGCACGAGACCGGTGCCCAGGACAACTACCGGATCCAGGGCCTGTCCGGCGTCGACACCCGCAACACCTACGGCATCGCGGAGAAGCTCGCCCTGGACAAGAAGGACTTCCAGGGGATCCGGGACGCCTACGAGTTCGACCCGGTCGCCGAGAAGTACATCAAGGTCGACCCGATGAAGGAGGCCCGCTGGTACCCGACGCTCGCCACCCTGAGCGACGGGCGGATCCTCAGCGTCTCCGGGCTCGACGACATCGGCCAGCTCGTCCCGGGCAAGAACGAGGTCTTCGACCCCACGACCAGGAAGTGGACGTACACGCCGAAGATCCGTCAGTTCCCGACCTATCCGGCGCTGTTCCTGCTCCAGAGCGGCAAGCTGTTCTACTCCGGCTCCAACGCGGGCTACGGACCGGCCGACGTGGGCCGCGACCCGGGCCTCTGGGACGTGGACAGCAACGAGTTCGCGAAGCTGCCCGGCCTGAGCGACGCACGGATGATGGAGACCTCCGGCACGGTCCTGCTGCCGCCCGCGCAGGACGAGCGGTTCATGGTGATCGGCGGCGGCGGGGTCGGCGAGTCCCCGCTGGCCAGCGTCAAGACCCGCGTCATCGACCTGAAGGCGAAGAACCCGCGCTTCACGGACGGTCCGACGCTGGAGAAGGGCACCCGCTACCCGCAGTCCTCGATCCTGCCCGACGACTCCGTCCTGGTCTCGGGCGGCTCCGAGGACTACCGGGGCCGCGGCGACTCCAACATCCTCCAGGCCCGGCTCTACCACCCGGGGACCAACACCTTCAATCAGGTGGCCGACCCGCTGGTGGGCCGCAACTACCACGCCGGCTCGATCCTGCTGCCGGACGGCCGGGTGATGTTCTTCGGCTCCGACTCGCTGTACGGCGACAAGGCCAACACCAAGCCCGGCACGTTCGAGCAGCGCGTCGAGATCTACACACCGCCGTACCTGTTCCGGGACGCGCGGCCCTCCCTGTCGGGCGGCCCGCGGACCATCGGCCGGGGCAGCTCCGGCACGTTCACCTCGCAGCACGCGGGCACGGTCAAGAAGGTCCGGCTGATCCGCCCGAGCGCCTCCACGCACGTCACGGACGTCGACCAGCGCTCGATCGCGCTGGACTTCACCACGTCCGGCGACACGATCACGGTGACGGTCCCCAAGAACCGGAACCTGGTGCAGTCGGGGTGGTACATGCTGTTCGTCGACGACGACCAGGGGACGCCGAGCAAGGCGCAGTGGGTGAAGGTCCCTTAGTGGGGGCCGGGTCCCGGGAGCGGTTCCGGGACCTCGTGTACGTGGGGGCGCCCTCCTTCAGGGGGCGCCCCCACGTCACGTCCCGCCGCCTCTACCTGCCTGCCTTGGCCAGCTTCAGCGCGTAGTCGGCCCACCAGTCCCCCGCCTTCGGGCCGCCCTTGCAGGTGCCGTCGGACTCGCCGGGCCGCTTGACCCACAGGTAGGCGTCGGCCAGCGGGTCGGCCGTCGTGGTCGTGGGGGTCTCGCCCAGGGCCCGGCCGGGCGGGTTGCACCAGCGCTCGCCCGGATCCCCGCCGTCGTAGGGGCCGTTGCCGTTGCGGCTGGTGTCGACGACGAAGTGCGTGCCGCCGAGCCTGGCGGACAACTGCCTGCCGTAGGCGAGGGAGTCCTGGGTGGAGTAGAAGTTGGAGACGTTGACCGCGAAGCCGTCGGCACGGTCCGCGCCCGCGCGCCGCAGCGGCTCGAAGATCTGGTCGGGGTGGCCCCAGCCCGCGTTGCCCGCGTCCACGTACACCTTGGTGCGCTTCAGGGACTTGAGCCGTTCGACCGCGCCCTCGAGCAGGTCGTAGCGCTCCTCGCGGAACTCCTCCGGGGTGCAGCCGTCCACCAGGTGCAGCAGGGCGTCCGGTTCCAGGACCACCGTGGCCGGGCGGTCGCCGATGCCCCGGGCCACGCCGTCCACCCAGGCGCGGTAGGCGTCCCCGTCGGCGGCGCCGCCCTGCGAGTACTGGCCGCAGTCGCGGTGCGGGATGTTGTAGAGGACGAGCAGCGCGGTGCGGCCCGCCTTGTCGGCGGCCTCGGTGAAGCCGCGGGCCTCCTGCTCGGGGTTCTCCGGGCCGATCCACTCGCCGGTCGGCTGACCGGCGATCTTCCGGATCTGCTCGGCGTCGGCCTTCCGTCCGGCCTTGAGGTAGGCGGCGACCTGCCGGGCCGCCCTGCTGTCCGGGTTGACCCAGAACGGGTCCGCATCCTTGGGCTGTTGGGTGAGCCCGGCGCCGTCGTCGTTCCCACCGTCCCCGGTGGTGCACCCGGCGGCCAGCAGTGCCGCCCCCAGCACCACCGCGGACGCCCGGACCCCCACCGCACGGGCACGCGAGAGGGTCCCTCTCCTGCCGTACATGCCTTCCCCCCTGCTGCACTTGGCCAGATCCCATGCTGTCACAGGTCACCGGTCGCCCGAGGCCGCAATGTCCCCTGGGGAGCGGTTTGTCGAGGGGGCGGAAGGAGGCGGAGGAACGGGCGACGCCGACGGGTCGGTGGACTCACAGGCCAGTGCCGGTGCCCGTGAGGTGTGCCGACACGATCACGTTCGCGGTGCAGACGCGGCTCGCCGGGGCGGTGGTGCCGCCGCAGCCGATCAGCCGCAGTTCGGCGCGACCCTGCTGCCGTGCCCCGGACGCCTGCCGGACGTCGAGACGGTCGTGGGGCAGGACCTCGACGCCGTCGACGGTGAAGTCGGCGACGCTGCCGTCGTCCCGGACCACCCGGACCGCCTGACCGGGCCGCAGCGAACCGATCCGGTCGAACGCCCCTGGCCGGCTCCCAGCCCCTGGGTCACCCACCAGGAGCGCGGTCCCGGGCGCCCCCGGCTTCACCCCGGCGCCGTACCAGCCGACCGCGCCGGCCCGGTCCGCGGGCGGTGGTTGGACCGCGCCCCGCGCGTCCAGGCCGCGGGGCACCATCGGCGCCCGCACCCCCAGGTCGGGGATGTCCAGGCGCCGCGGCGAGGCGTCAGCCGGCGGCTCGGCCGCGGAGGGCCGGCCGGCCGCGGCCATGTCCCCGGTGGCCGACGGGGCCAGGGACTCCCGTACGTCGGTCAGGTCGCGCCCCCACAGCCACAGCCCGAGCAGCAGCACCACCCAGGCCAGGCCGGCCAGGAGGCGGCCGGTGCAGCGGGAGCGGGTGCCGTCGTGGTCGGACATGCCGATCCCGCCCTCAGCGCGGTCCGCGGCCGCGGCGGCCGGGCCGATCGTCCTCGCAGCCGGTCGCACCGCGCGCCCGGGGAAGGAGGACGACGGCCGCCCCGGCGGCACCCGCGAGCACCAGCTCGGTCACCGCGTGCGCCGCGCCGGGCGCCGGTGGACGAGCGGGCGCGGAGGCGGGGGCCGCGTCCCGGGGGGTCCGGGTGGCCGGCACGAACGGTGTGGGCGGCGTGGGTGGCGGACTGGCGGAAGCGGACGCCGTGGGCGGCTTCGACGGCGCCGCCGGGGCGAGGGCGCCCGGGGCCGCCGGCGTACCGGGCACGACCGGACCGCCCGAGCCCGTTCCGTCCACCCTGTCGGCCGCGGGGACGAGGGCGGCGGCCGCCAGCAGTCCCGTGCAGAGTGTGAGGCGCCAAGGACCCATCGTGAAACCTCCACCCTCAGGAGACTCCCGGCGGTCCCGGGCCGCATCCGCTGCGGAAGCGCGCTGCTCCGAACGGGTGAGAAGAGGGTGGAGGAAGGGGTCCGCGGACGGTGCCGGGTGTCAGATCCGCTCGACGAGGTCCGCGATCGAGTCGACGACGTGGGACGGCCGGAACGGGTAGCGGTCGATCTCGTTCGCCTGCGTGACACCGGTGAGCACCAGGAACGTCCGCATCCCGGCCTCCAGGCCGGCGAGCACGTCGGTGTCCATACGGTCGCCGATCATGGCGGAGGTCTCCGAGTGGGCGCCGATCGCGTTCAGCCCGGCGCGCATCATCAGCGGGTTGGGCTTGCCGATGAAGTACGGCTTCCTGCCGGTCGCGGCGGTGATCAGGGCGGCGACCGACCCGGTGGCCGGCAGGGCGCCCTCGGCGGACGGGCCCACGTTGTCCGGGTTGGTGGCGATGAACCGCGCGCCGTCGTTGATCAGCCGTACCGCCTTGGTCATGGCCTCGAACGAGTACGTCCGGGTCTCCCCGAGGATCACGAAGTCGGGGTCGTGGTCGGTCAGGATGTAGCCGACGTCGTGCAGCGCGGTGGTCAGACCGGCCTCGCCGATGACGTAGGCGCTGCCGCCGGGCCGCTGGTCGTCGAGGAACTGGGCGGTGGCCAGCGCGGACGTCCAGATGTTCTCCATCGGCACGTCCAGGCCCATGCGCTGCAACCGGGCGTGCAGGTCGCGCTGGGTGTAGATGGAGTTGTTGGTCAGCACCAGGAACGGCCGGCCGGACTCACGCAGTTTCTTCAGGAAGGCGTCGGCACCGGGGATCGGAACACCCTCGTGGATCAGGACACCGTCCATGTCGGTGAGCCACGACTCGATGGGCTTGCGGTCTGCCATGCTTCGGCCTCCTGCCGTACGCGTGTCTGCGTGAGTCCAGCCTAGCCAGCGGCCGGATCGTGCCGGAGGCCGGTTCAGCTTCCGGTGGCCTGCTTCCACGCCTCCACGTACGCGGTGAGGTTCTTGTCGATGTCGTTCCAGTCCGGCGTGAACACCTCGACGCCCTCCATCAGCTTCTTCAGGGCCGTCGCGTTGGCGTCGTCGGCCGTGACGTCCTGGCGGACGCTGAAGCCGCCGCCGATCTCGCTGACCTGCTGCTGCGCCTGCTTGCCGAGCATGAAGTCAAGGAGCTTCCTGCCGTTGGCGTCGTGCGGGGCGTGGCTGACCAGTCCGGCGGCGTACGGCAGGGCGAAGGTGGTCGGCTTCCCGCCCTCCCGGGCCGGGAACCAGATGCCGAGGTTGGGCATGGTCGTGGACTGGGCGTAGTTCATCTGGACGTCGCCGTTGGCGACGAGCAGTTCGCCCTTGTCGACCTTGGGCGCGAGCTTGCCGGTGGAGGCGGACGGCCCGACGTTGTTGTCCTGGAGCTTCTTCAGGTACGCGAGCGCCGCGTCCTTGCCGCCGAAGTCGTGCATGGCCTTGACGAGCACGGCGGTGCCGTCGCCCGCGACACCCGGCGTGGAGTACTGGAGCTTGTTCTTGTACTTGCCGTCGAGGAGCTGCTCCCAGGTGGTGGGGGCCTGCTTGAGCTCCTTCTTGTTGTAGACGAAGCCGAAGTAGTTGTTGACCACGGAGGTCCAGGTGCCGTCGGCGGCCTTGTCCTCGCCGGCGACCTGGCCGGCGCCCTGCGGGGCGTACTTCTGCAACAGACCCTTGCTGTCCGCCTGCTGGATGAACGGCGGCAGGGTGACCAGCACGTCGGCCTGCGGGTTGCCCTTCTCGCGGACGGCCCGCTGGACCATCTCGCCGGAGCCGCCCTCGACGTACTTGACCTTGATGCCGGTCTCCTTCTCGAAGTCCTTGAAGACGCGGTCGTACCAGCCGTCGCCGTTCTCGCCCTTGAGGCCGTCGGCGCTGTAGACGGTGACGACCTTGGCGTCGGCGGCGGAGGAGTTGCCGCCGCAGGCGGTGAGGGGGGCGGCGAGCAGGCAGACGGCGGTGGCGATCTTGAGCGTGTTCTTGCGCATGGCGAGGTGAACTCCTGGCTCGATGGGGCGTGTCGGGGGTGGAGGGAGCGGGGGGTGGCCTAGCGGTGGGCGGCCCTGGTGCGGATCCGGGAGACGGCGAGCAGGACCAGCAGGGTCGCCGCCATGAGGACGACGGCGAGGGCGGAGCCGGCGAACAGGGAGCCGCGGTCGGTGGCCCCGTAGATCAGGACGGGCAGCGGGGTCCAGTCCGGCGGGTAGAGCATCATCGTGGCGCTCAACTCGCCCATGGACAGGGCGAAGCAGAGGCCGGCCGCGGCGGTCAGCGAGGGCAGCAGCAGCGGCAGCCGCACCCGCCACAGCACCCGGGCGGGCCCGGCGCCGAGGGAGGCGGCGGCCTGTTCGTAGACCGGGTCGAGGCGGCGCAGGGCGGCGGTGACCGACTGGTAGGCGAAGGCCGTGACCAGCACGGTGTGCGCGAGGACGACGATCCACCGGGTGCCGTTGAGCAGCAACGGCGGCTGGGAGAAGGCGACCAGGACCGCCAGGCCCACCACCACGGAGGGCACGGCGACCGGCAGCACGAACAGGGCGTCCATCACACGCCGGTGGCTCTTCTTCAGCGCCGCGCCGGCCAGCGCCGCCCAGGTGCCGACGGTCAGGGCGAGCAGGCTCGCGCCGAGCGCGGTGAGCAGGCTGGTGGTGAGCGCCTGGAGGGCGTCGCCGTGCGTGGCCGCCTGGTAGTTGGCGGTGGTCAGGCCGGACGGCAGGACGCTGGACCAGTGGGTGGCGAAGGACGCGCCGAGGACGACGAGGAGCGGCAGCGCGAAGAGGGGGAGGAAGAGGACGAGGAAGACCGCCCACAGTGCCCACTTCGCCTTGCGGCTATGCACCAGCACGACGGCTCACCACCCGGTACAGGCCGTACAGGCCCACGGAGAGAAGGACGTTGACCACGGCGACCACGCAGGCGCCCGGGTAGTCGGACTCCAGGATCGCCTTGCTGTAGACGAGGGCCGGCAGGGTCGTGACGCCCTTGGCTCCGGTGAACAGCACGATGCCGAACTCGTTGAGGCACAGCACCAGCACGAGGCTGCCGCCGGCCGCCAGCGCGGGCAGCGCCTCCGGCAGGATGATCTGCCGGACCATGCGGGGCGCGCGGGCCCCGAGCGAACTGGCCGCCTCCAGCTGCGCGGTGTCCAGCTGCGTGAACGCGGCGAGCAGCGGCCGCATCACGAACGGCGTGAAGTAGGTGATCTCCGCCAGCAGCACACCCCACGGCGTGGTGAGGAACTGGAACGGCCCGTCGGCGGCCCCGGTGACGTCCGTCCACAGGCCGTTGGCCATGCCGACGTTGCCGTAGATGAACAGCAGGGCGAGCGTGATCAGGAAGGACGGGAAGGACAGGAAGACGTCGATGAACCGGGCCACCGCCTTGGCGCCGGGGAACGGCACGAACGCGATGACCAGGGCCAGCAGGAAGCCGAGGACCAGGCATCCGGCGGTCGAGCCGAGCGCGAGCCACACGGTGGTCCACAGCGCCTCACGGAACGCGGCGGACGCGAAGACGTCGAGGTAGGGCTGGACGGAGGTCCCGCCGCTGTCGGGGTGGAGGGACTGCCGGCCGACCAGGAAGAGGGGGTAGAGGAAGAACACCGCGAGGAGGGCGACCGGGGGCAGGGCCCACAGCAGCCTCGGCGCCGTCCGCGGGCCGCGCCCGCGGGCCCGGGCGGGTGCCGCGTCCGGGCCGGGGCCCGCCGCCTTCTCCCCGGGACGGGCGGGCGCCGCCCGCAGGATCGGTTCAGCGCTCATCGCCGCTCACCCCCGCGGCCAGCAGCACCGCGTCCTCGGGCGCGAAGTGCAGGCTGACCTCGTCGCCGTGGACCGGCGGGTTCCTCAGCTCGGGCAGGTCCGCCATCACCGGGTGGCCGGCCACGTCGACGTACAGCCGATGCGTGGAACCGCGCCACTGGATCTCGCTGACGGTGCCGGTGAGCCGGTTGGGTCCGTCTCCGAGGCCGACCAGGTGCGGCCGGACGCACAGGGTCGCCCGCGCGCCGGACGCCGCGCCCGCCGTGTCGACCTTCAGTTCGGCGCTCCCGAGGGCGGCGCCCCCTGCGGTCACGGTGACCGGCAGCAGGTTGGCGTTGCCGACGAAGGAGGCGGTGAACTCGTTGGCCGGGGCCCGGTACAGCTCCCGCGGCGTCCCGCACGCCTGCAGGCGCGCCCTGTCCATCACCGCGATCCGGTCCGCGAGGGTCAGCGCCTCGACTTGGTCGTGGGTGACGTACAGGATGGACACCTCGGGCAGTTCCCGGTGCAGCCGGGCGAGCTCGGTGAGCATCCCGGAGCGCAGCCGGGCGTCGAGCGCGGACAGCGGTTCGTCGAGCAGCAGGACGTCGGGCCGGATGGCCAGGGCGCGGGCGATGGCGACGCGCTGCTGCTGGCCGCCGGACAGCTCCCGCGGGTAGCGGCGCGCGTAGGCGCCCATGCCGGTCATCTCCAGGGCCTCGGCGACCCGCTCGCGGATCTCGGCCTTGGCGACCTTGCGCGCCTTGAGCCCGAAGGCCACGTTGTCCTCGACCCGCATGTGCGGGAAGAGCGCGTACTGCTGGACGACCATTCCGATGCCCCGGCGGTGGGGCGGCAGGTCCGTCACGTCCCGCTCCCCCAGCAGCACCCGTCCCGACGCGGGCCGCACGAACCCGGCGACCGCCCGCAGCGCGGTGGTCTTGCCGGACCCGGACGGCCCGAGCAGCGCCATCACCTCGCCCGGCGCGACGGTGAGGTCGAGCGAGTCGAGGACGACGTTGCCGTCGTAGGCGACCGTGACGGAGTCGAACCGGATGCTCATGTCACCGGGCTCCTCGAAGCAGGGCGGGAAGGGCGGCGACCGAGTCCAGGACGTGGGTGGCGCCCGCGGTGCGGAACTCCTCGTCGCCGTGCGCCCCGGTCCGGACCCCGGCCACCAGGCCCGCCCCGGCACGGACGCCGCTCAGCACGTCGTAGGAGGTGTCGCCGACGACGGCCACCTGACGCACACCGTCGGCGGCCTTGGTGCGCAGGAAGGCCTCCAGCACCATGTCCGGGTACGGCCGCCCGCGCCCGCCGGCGTCGGCCGGGCAGAGGGTGATCGGCACCAGGCCGCGCCAGCCGAGCGCGTCGAGGATGGCGTCCTTGGTGACGCGCGCGAAGCCGGTGGTCAGCACGACCGTGCGGCCGTCGGCCTGCATCTTTTCGACGGCCTCGCGGGCGCCGGGAACCGGTACGACGAGCCCGCCGTCGACGAGTTCGCCGTACGCCTTCTCGAAGGCGGCGTTGGCCCGCTGGGCCAGGTCCTCGGCGCCGAACAGGTGCCGGAAGACGGAGATCTTGGACTCGCCCATGGTGGCGCGGACGTAGGCGAGCTTCTCCGCGTGGTCGGCCGAGCCGGGCTCGACGCCCAGTTCGGCGGCGGCCGCGGCGAAGGCCTGCTCGACCAGACCGCCGTCGGCGACGGTGGTGCCGGCCATGTCCAGGACGACGAGACGGATGTCGACGGTCGTTGTGTTGTTCATCGGTTCCTCACCAGCCCAGCTCGTCGGCGGTCTTCTCGGCTATCGCGGGTGCGCAGGTCATGCCGCGCCCGCCGGGCCCGGTGACCAGCCACACCCCGTCGCGGACCTGCTGCCGGTGCACCACCCGGCCGGGGTCGGTGCACTGCGCGTACACCCCCGCCCAGCGGCGCCGGATCTTCGGCAGCGGACGGCCGAGGAAGGACTCGACGACACCGGTGAGGTGCTCGTAGGGGTCCTCGACGGTGTCGAACGCGAAGGGGTGCTCGTACTCGTGGGTGTCGCCGATGGTCAGTCCGCCGTCGGCGCGCTGCACCATCAGCAGCTGCATCCGGTGCGCGGAGGCCGTCTCGGCCTGCGCCTGCCCCGCGTTGAGCTCGTCCAGGGCCTGCGACGCGTACGCCGGGTAGTACCGGAAGCTGTCGCCGTCGGCCACCGAGGTGGTCAGCGGCTCACCGAGCGGGTCGGTCTGCATCATCTGGAGCCGGACGCGGCGGACCGGCAGGTCGGGGCCGGCGAGTTCGCGTACGAGTCCGCCGAGCCAGGCGCCCGTGCACAGCACGACCACGTCGGCGGCGTGCACGTCGCCGTGGTCGTCGCGGACGGCTCCCTCGCCGACGACCTCGCGGACCTCGCGTCCGGGCAGGAACGTGTAGTTCGGGTGCTTGAGCAGTTCGGCGCGCAGGGCCAGCTGGGCGGTGCGCGGCTCGACGGCCGCGTCGCGCTCGCAGTACAGGGCCGCGTCGTACTCCCCGCGCAGGGCCGGGTTGATGGCACGGGCCTCGGCCGGGGTCAGCAGCTTGCGACCGCGGACGGCGGCGTCCGGGCGGGCCACGACGGCCTCGGCGACGGCGCGTTCGAGCTCGCCGCGCACGGGGGTCAGGGAGCCGTTGGCGCGGAAGCCCAGCGCGGGCACGCGGCCGCCGATCTCCTCCCACAGCTCCCGGGCGCGCAGGGCGGTCTCGAGTTCCTCTCCTTCCGCGCGGCCGGAGACCCATATCTGCCCGAAGTTGCGCAGCGAGGCGCCGCGGGCCTCGGCCTCCCGCTCGATCTGTACGACCTCGTGGCCGCGTTCCACTGCTTGCCAGGCGTGCATGGTGCCCACCACGCCGGCTCCTACGACTGTCACTCTCACGACGTCCACGTTCCTCCCGGACAGGGAACCGGAGGGGTCCTGTCGACAACGGGAGGTTGAACGAGCCGTCAAGATTGGGCTAGACCCGTTATCTCCTCGTGACTGAAAGGGAGGGTGTCGGGGCCCTGGCTGTCAGCCGCGCAGGTGGGTGGTGAAGGAGAACCGGTCCCCCCGGTACAGGCTGCGCACCCGCTCCAGCGGGCGCCCCTCCGTGTCCCGTGAGACACGGTGGATCAGCAGCATGGGCACCGCGGGGGGAGTGCCGATGAGCAGGGCCTCCCGCGGGGTGGCGAGCACCGTCTCGATGCGCTCGTCGGCGTCGCCGAAGGCGATGCCGAGCCCCCGGAGGTAGGCGTAGAAGGAGGAGTCGGGGTCGAACCCGGTGTCCAGGTGCGGCACCCGGGCGACCGCCACGTAGGTGCTCTCCAGGCCGACCCGCTCGTCGTCCGCGAGGAGCACGCGCTCCAGGTGCCAGACGGGCTCGCCGCGGACGAGTCCCGTCTCGGCGGCGAGGGGGTCCGGGCAGGGGAAGCGGTCCAGGGTGACGAGGGACCGTCCGGGGGCGCGGCCCTGCCGCCGTACGCCTTCGGTGTAGCTGACCAGGGACAGCGGCTGCTCCAGCTTGGGGCCCGCGACGACCGTGCCGCGGCCCCGGCGCCGCAGCTTGCCCTCCAGGACCAGCTCGCGCACCGCCTGCCGCACGGTCTCGCGGGCGACCCCGTACTCCTCGGACAGATCGCGCTCGGTCGGGATCGGCCGGTCCTCCCCCAGTTCGCCGATGAGGTCGTCGATCCTCGCCTTCACGGCGTAGTACTTGGGGATCCGGCCGTGCTCCGGGATGCCGGAGCGCACCGGGGAGCCGGGGGCCTGGTCGTTGGGGTAGTCCACCCGGAGATCGTCGCAGATCGCGGTGCCGTACCCCGCGAGCGGGGGCGGGCCGGCCCACTGGGAGAGTAGGGCCCATGACTGGCACCCCCTTCCGCGTCGGCCTCGTCGGCTACGGCCTGGCCGGCTCCGTCTTCCACGCCCCGCTGATCGCCTCGGTGGAGGGCCTGGCCCTGGACACGGTCGTCACTTCGAACCCGCAGCGGCGGGAACAGGCCCGCGCGGACTTCCCGGACGTCCGCCTCGCCGCCGGCCCCGACGAGCTGTTCGCCCGCGCCGGCGAGCTGGACCTGATCGTCCTCGCCTCCCCGAACAAGACGCACGTGCCGCTCGCCACGGCCGCGTTGAAGGCGGGCCTGCCGGTGGTCGTGGACAAGCCGCTCGCCGGGACGGCGGCCGAGGCCCGGGACCTGGCCGCCCTGGCCGACGAGCGCGGACTGCTCCTGTCCGTCTTCCAGAACCGCCGCTGGGACAACGACTTCCTCACCCTGCGCAAGCTGGTCGCCGAGGGCGAGCTGGGCGACGTGTGGCGGTTCGAGTCCCGTTTCGAGCGCTGGCGGCCACGGCCGAAGGGCGGCTGGCGCGAGTCCGGCGACCCCGCGGAGATCGGGGGCCTGCTGTACGACCTCGGCAGTCACCTGGTCGACCAGGCCCTGGTGCTGTTCGGCCCGGCCACCCAGGTGTACGCCGAGTCGGTGGTGCGCCGCGCGGGCGCCGAGGCGGACGACGACACCTTCATCGCGGTCACGCACGCGGGCGGCGTCCGCTCCCACCTCCACGTCTCCTCGACGGCCGCCCAACTCGGCCCCCGTTTCCGGGTGTTGGGCTCCCGGGCCGGCTACGTGAAGTACGGTCTGGACCCGCAGGAGGCCGCGCTGCGGGAGGGAAGGCGCCCGGGCCCCGAGGGCTGGGGCACGGAGGACGAGTCCCTGTGGGGCCGCGTCGGCTCCGGGGAGTCCCCGCTGACCGGCGGCGGCCGCCCCGTACCGACCCTGCCCGGCGACTACCCGGCGTACTACGCCGCCGTGACCGCCGCCCTCCGCGACGGCGCCCCGAACCCGGTGACCGCGCCGGAGGCCGCCGCCGCGCTCGACGTCCTGGAGGCGGCCCGCCGCTCGGCCCGCGACGGCGTGGCGGTGACGCTGTGACGAACGTCGAGCGCACCGACCCCGGGGCCACTCCGAGCGTCGAGGACCTGGAGGCGCAGGAACGCCGCCTGGTCCTGCCCCGCTTCACGCACGACGACGCCTGGGCGCTGGGCTCGCTGCTGGTGGAACTGGCGCGCGAGCGGCAGGCCCCGGTCGCCGTCGACATCCACCGCGCCGGCCAGCAGCTCTTCCACGCCGCCCTGCCCGGCTCGACCCCCGACAACGACGCCTGGATCGCCCGCAAACGCCGGGTGGTGGAGCGCTACGGCTGCGCCTCCTACCTGGTCGGCGCCCGCTTCCGCGCCAAGGGCACGACCTTCGAGGCCTCCTCCCGCCTGGACCCGGACCGGTACGCGGCCCACGGCGGCTCCTTCCCGCTCCACGTCGAGGGCGCGGGCGTGATCGGCGCGGTGACGGTGTCCGGGCTGCCGCAGATCGAGGACCACCGGATGGTGGTGGAGGCACTGGAGCGGTTCCTGGCACAGCGTTAGGGCCTGTTGCGAAAGTCCCGTCGTCCGCCCGGAGGGCGGGCCTCGCGGCGTCAGGTGCGTGCTCTGGGGGTCCCCCCTGCTCGAAGAGCTTGGGGGAGTGCCGGGCCCTGGCCCTCGTACTGGACGTACTTGGGTCAGGGCCCGGTGCGCCGAGTGGGGGTCCCCCCTGCTCGAAGAGCTTGGGGGAGCGTGCATGGCGTCGCGGGGCAGGCGGGACTTTCGCAACAGGCCCTAGTCCTCTTGGGGGAAACCGCGGAATGTCCGGGAACGCCCTCCGGTTGGGAGCTGCCGCAGGCGTGACGATCAGGCCACAGCCACCCCAGCCGGAGGGATCGGAACCGATGAGTGACACCACAGGCCCCTCGCGCCCCTTGCGGGAGACCATCGGCCGGTACGGAATCTGGAGCATCGGACTCCGCTCGGAGGACGCGGCCCGTAAAGGCGAACTCGCCGAGGCAGCGGCCGAGTTGGAGGAACTCGGATACGGAGCCGTCTGGCTGGGCGGCAACAGCACCGCCCGCAACGCCGCCCCGCTGATCGAAGCGACCCGTCGGATCGTCGTCGCCACCAGCATCCAGAGCGTCTGGCAGCAGGACGCCGCCGACAGCGCGGCGGAGTTCACCGCGCTGGAGGCCGCCCACCCCGGCCGCTTCGTGCTCGGCCTCGGCGTGAGTCACGGCCCGCGCGTGCAGCAGTACCGAAGGCCGTACTCGACGATGGTCGACTACCTGGACCGGCTCGACGAGCTCGGCCGGTCGGGCAAGGGTGGCGTACCCGCCGGGCGCCGCGTGCTCGCCGCCCTGGGCCCGAAAATGCTGGAGCTGGCCCGCGACCGGGCGGCCGGCGCGATCCCGTACCTGGTCACGCCGGACCACACCGCGCGGGCCCGCGAGATCCTGGGCGGGGCGACGCTGCTGGCACCGGAGTTCAAGGTCGTCCTGGAGACCGACCCCGCCCGCGCCCGCGCGGTGGCCCGCGACTGTCTCGCCCCCTATCTGGAGCTGCCGAACTACACCGACAACTTCCTGCGCCTCGGCTTCACCGACTCCGACGTCACCGGCGGCGGCAGCGACCGCCTGATCGACGCGGTGGTCGCCTGGGGCGAGGACTCCCGGATCCGTGAGCGGATCGAGGCGTTCCACACGGCGGGCGCCGACCACGTGGCGCTCCAGGTGATCACCGACGGCCCGCGCGACGCCCTGCCGCGGGAGCAGTGGCGCAGACTGGCCTCCCTGCTGGCGTGAGCGGGCCGGGCCAAGCGGACGGGCCGCGCCAACTGGACGGGCCGGGCCAAGCAAACGGGCCCGGTCGGGGAGCGCAGGCCGGGCCGAGGAGCGCGGGCCCGACCGAAGGGCGCGGGGATCCACGCAGGCGACGAGTCACGCGGGCACCCGCGGTGCCCGCATCTCACGGCCCGCCGACCCCCACGGCCCAACCCGCGGAGCGCTACGCGTCCTCGAGTTCCTGCCTCTGCCGTCCCAGCCCCTCGATCTCCAGCTCGACCACGTCCCCCGCCCGCAGGTACGGCTTGGGCTCGGGCTGCCCCATCGCCACACCGGCCGGCGTCCCGGTGTTGATGACGTCACCGGGATACAGCGTCATGAACTGGCTGACGTAGCGCACGACTTCGGCGACGGGGAAGATCTGGTCGGCGGTCGTCCCGTCCTGCTTCAGCTCGCCGTTGACCCACAGGCGCAGCGGCAGCGCCTGCGGGTCGGGGACCTCGTCCGCGGTGACCAGCCAGGGCCCGAACGGGTTGAACGTCTCGCAGTTCTTCCCCTTGTCCCAGGTCCCGCAGCGCTCGATCTGGAACTCCCGCTCGGAGACGTCGTGCGCCACCGCGTACCCGGCGACGTGCGCGAGCGCCTCCTCGTGCGACTCCAGGTAGCGGGCCGTGCGCCCGATGACGACCGCCAGCTCCACCTCCCAGTCGGTCTTCACCGCGCCGCGCGGCACGAGCACGGTGTCGTTCGGCCCGACCACGGTGTCCGGCGCCTTGAAGAAGATCACCGGCTCGGCGGGCGGCTCGGCGCCGGTCTCGCGGGCGTGGTCGTGGTAGTTCAGCCCGATGCACACGATCTTGCCGATCCGGGCGAGCGGCGGCCCGATCCGGCACGCGGCCGCGTCCGGCCCGGCCTCGTGCAGCGCGGGCAGGTCCCCCGTCGCGGCGGCGGCACGGATCCGGCCGAGTGCCGCGTCGTCGGCGAGCAGGGCGCCGTCGATGTCCGGGACGACGCCCGACAGGTCCCGCAGGACGCCGGTCGCGTCCAGCAGCGCGGGCCGCTCCGCACCCGCCGTACCGACTCGCAGCAGCTTCATGTGTCCAACTCCCTCGCTCGCGGGCGCCCGGCCGACGAGGGCGATCTGGGTGCGGCAGACGCGGTCATCGGAGGGCTGGTCGATCGTCCAAGGTCGACCAGCCCTCCGCAAGAGCGCGTTCAGGTACTGGACCGTAGCCCCGGCCGGGAGTGCGGCCGTGCGCTCGCGCTCACCGGTACAGCAGGAACCGCTCGACCGTGCTCCACGCGGTACTGGTCACCACGTAGAGCGCGGCGGCCAGCGGCACCACCGCCACGGTGACCAGCGTGAAGAAGGACATGTACGGCACGACCTTGCCGACCGCGCCCGCGGCGCCGCCGCTCACGCCCGCCGTCGCGGTCGTGTCCAGGGAGTTCCTCGCCCGGAGGAAGTTGAACGCGGCGACGAAGGCCACCACCGCGAACAGCCCCAGGTACACCGCCCCGGCCGCCCCGAACACCCCGTCCCCGGCCAGCGCGTCGGCCCACCGCCCGCCGAGCGGCGCGGCCAGCAGCCGGTGGCCTAGCAGCCCGTCGCCGTCCGCGGCCGGGGTCGAGAACAGGTGGTAGAGCAGGAAGAAGGCGGGCAGTTGCAGCAGGCTGGGCAGGCAGCCCGACAGCGGGGACACCTTCTCCTCGGCGTGCAGGTCCAGGACGGCCTTCTGCAGCCTCGCGGGGTCCTTCCGGTACTTCCTGCGCAGCTCGTCGATCCGCGGCTGCAACGCGGCCTTCGCCTTCTGCCCGCGCGCGGCGGCCCGGGAGAGGGGGTGCAGGAGGAGTCGTACGAGCGCGGTGAACAGGACGATCGCGGCGGCGGCCGCGGAGGCGTGGAACAGCGGCTGGAGCAGGTCGGCGAGCCGCTCGACCAGGGTGGCGAAAACGGACATGGGTGAGCCCTCCGGGGGTCTCGTCGTGCCGGGCGTACGCGAGGGGCGCGTGGGATGGCGGCATGACGACCCGCGCAGGGTCACGAGGTGATGTGTGCGTGCCCTACACGGTGGTCGCCGGAAGGGCGCACCCGGGCGCCCGGGGCCGCGGCCGGCCCGCGGCGTCGGGGTCGCGCTGCGGCAGGAAGGCCGTACGGCGGTCCCGGTCCCGGATGGCGGTGCGCACCCGGGTGGGCGGCACGGCGGGCGCGCAGCGGGAGGCGAGCACCGCGCAGACGACGAGCGCGGAACCGGCGGCGGCGGTCGCGGCGAGCGCGACGGCCACGGTCCCGGACAGACCGCCGGCGTCGAACAGGACGACCGGCAGCAGCAGGAGGGGCAGGAGGAGGGACAGGAGCAGCGGCACGGCGGCGGGACGCGGGGCGAGGCGACTGCGGATCACGTCGACTCCCTCCCCGTGGGCGTGCGGTGCGGTGCTCCGGCGCCGACTGCCGGCGGGCGGCGGGCGGCTTCGGTTCACCGAATCGGTGTACAGCTCGTTATACAGGATCGGTCTCGAGCGGTTGCAGCAGCCGCCGCGGCTCGAGCAGCGCCCGGCTGACCGGATCCGCCGGGTCCGGGTCGAGTCCGGGTCCCGGTTCCATGATGACGTCCTCGACCGGTACGACGGTCGCGCAGGCGGGGCACTCGCCGTACGACCCGAGTTCGGTGCCGCACTCCGCGTGCCGGAAGCAGCGCAGCTGGGCGCCGGTGAAGTGCTCGCGCCCCCACAGGCCGAGCGCCCGCAGGGTGGGCCACAGCGCGATCCCGCGTTCGGTGACGACGTACTCGTCCCGGGGCGGCGCGTCCTGGTACCGCCGCTTCTCCAGGATCCCCTCCGCCGTCAGCGTCTGGAGGCGGGCGGCGAGGACCGCGCGAGGGATGCCGAGGTGGACCAGGAAGTCGTTGTACCTCCGGACGCCGTACAGCGCGTCGCGCACGACGAGCAGCGTCCAGCGCTCCCCGACGACCTCCAGCGCGCGGGCGATCGAGCACTCCTGCGTCGCGTAGTCCTTGCCCAGTGCCATGCCGTCCACTGTAGCCACTTTCCCCGTTGTTGGTTCAATGAACGAACTTAGGGTGTTACGGTTCCGGAAGAGGTCGGTTCAATGACCGAACTTGCATGACGCCTTTGCTCCGCCCAGCCCCGGAAGGACGGGTTCATGACCGGGCTGAACTCTCCCGCGGCCTCCACCCCGGCGGCCACCACCCCGGCAGTCACCACGCACACCGCCGCCCCACGGCTCAGGCGTCGGGACGGGCCCCCGCGCCCCCGGGCCACCCTGGCCGTGACCAGCGCGGCCACCGCCGTGGCCCTGATGACGTACACGGCGCCGATGGTCACCCTGCCCGGCACCGCGGCCGCCCTGCACACTCCCCTCTCCGCCCAGGCGTGGCTGCTCAACGGCACCCCGCTGGGCCTGGCCGCCCTCCTCCTGATCGCCGGCAGCCTGGCCGACGACCACGGGCGCCGCCGCGTCTTCCTCGCCGGCACCCTGGCCCTGGGCCTGACCACGGTGCTGGGCGCCCTGGCGACGTCGACCTGGCAGTTCACGCTGGCCCGCATCGCCCAGGGCGCGGCCAGCGCGGCCCTGCTGGCCAGCAGCCTGGGCCTGCTCGTGCACGCCTTCCCCACCCCGCGCGGCCGCCTCCGCGCGACCGGCGTCTGGGGCGCCTTCGTGAGCGGCGGCATAGCGGTCGGCCCACTGGTCACGGGCGCCCTGCCGAACTGGCGGGCGGCCTACGCCGTCCTGGGCGCCGCCACCCTGGTCACGGCCGCGCTCGGCACCCGCGCACTGTCGGAGTCCCGCGCGCCCAGGGGCGGCCGCCCGGACGTCCTCGGCGCACTGGCCTTCGGACTGGCCCTGGTGACCCTGGTGGCCGCCCTGACCCTGGGCCGGGACGGCTGGCTGCGGGCGCCGGTGGGTCTGCTGCTCGCGGCGGCCGTGGCGCTGCTCGGCGTGTTCGCACTGCTGGAACGCCGCACCGGCACGCCGATGATCGACCTGTCCCTGCTGCGCCGCCCCCGTTTCCTGGCCTCCTCGGCGGGCGGGCTGTTCACCGGCCTGGCGGTGATCGGCCTCTTCAGCTACCTGCCGGCCCTGGTGCAGCAGACGCTGGGCCTGTCGCCGATGACCACCGCGTGGCTGTTGCTGCTGTGGTCCGGCACGAGCTTCGCGGTCGCCCTCCAGGCCAGGCACCTGGCGGGACGGGTACCGCCGCGCGGGCAACTGGTCCTGGGCTTCGTCCTCCACGCGGCCGGCGTCCTGACGATGCTCGGCGCGATCGGCTCCGGCTCCTGGCTCCGCCTGCTGCCGGGCCTGCTGGTGGGCGGCGCGGGCAGCGGCCTGCTGAACGCCGCGCTGCCCCTGCTGTCGGTGGAGTCGGTCCCGCCGGACCGCGCGGCGATGGGCTCCGGCGCCCAGCAGACCCTCCGCTACATCGGTTCCTGCGCCGGAGTCGCCCTGACCATCGCCCTCGTCACCTCGACGGGCAGCCCGGCACGGGGTGCCGACGTGGCGATGGTGGTGTCGGCGGGGCTGGCGGTGGTGGGCGCGGTGAGCGTGGGGGTGTCGCGGGAGCGGGGGGTCTCGCGGGAGCGGGGGTGAAGACGCGGGGTGAAGACGCGGGGTGAGGGCGCAGGGTGAGGGCGCAGGGTGAGGGCGGACGGGGTCGGGGGGCTGGGATGAGGGCGCGCGGGGCGTGCACACGGGACGGGGCGGAGGCGTACGCGGAAGGGGGTGGGCGGCGCATGTACGGGGGGTGAAGCTCTGGTCTGTGGATACCTCACGTTTGTCGCTGTCCGGCAGTACGGTGTCCCCCATGCGCCCCGCCACGCCCGCTGAAGACGCCGACCACGCCACCGAAGCGGCCCGCCTCGAGCGGACCGCCGATCTGTACCCCGAGGACGCCGAGGCCCTCCTCCTCCAGGCCGCGGCCCACCGGGAACTGTCCGGCGACCGCCCCGCCGCGACGGCCCTCTACGACCGTCTGCTGTCCTCCCCCGCCGGCCTGGAGAACCCGCATCTGGTCCGGGCCCTCAAAGCCGCCAACCTCTGGGAGTACGGCCACGAGGCGGAGGCGAGAGCGATCATCGAGGGCGTCCGTGCCGCGGCGCCCCGCGACCCGGCCCCCTGGGTGATCGTCGCCGAGTCCCTGGAGGCACACGACGAACTCGAGGCAGCGCAGGAGACGTTCACGCAGGGCGCGGAGCTGCTCCTCGCGAACGCCCAGCAACCCCCGCACGCCACCCGTCCCCTCCTCTTCGGCCGCCACCGCGTCCGCCGCATGCTGGGCGCGGCCCACGACGACTGGGACATGCTGGCCGACACGCTGCACACCTCCCCGGTCTCCCTGGACGAACTCCACGACCCCAAACGCGTCTGGTCCCTCGGCTCGGAGAACCCGGCCGAGCTGAAGGCGGAGATCACCCGCCTGCGCGCCGAACTCGGCGCCTACCGCGCGGCCCTCTCCCGCCCCTTCCCGGTGGCGGTCCTGCACTGGCCGGCCGAGGAACTGTCCGAACTCCTCACGGCCTATGCCGGCCTCACGTCCGAATACCCCTCCCACGAGACCCACTTGGCGACGATAGAGGCGTCCCTGCGCGAGCTGGCCTCCTCGGGCACCCCCAACCTGGGCATCGTCACGGGCACGGTCCCCTCCTACGAGGCCTTCGCCGCCTCGGAGGCCGCCTCCCCGTCCGACCCCGCCCTGCTGCCGCAGTACGCGACGACCCTGGCGGCCCGGGGCCGGGCGGTCGCCTGGCCACCGCAACGGGGGGCGGGGTGCTGGTGCGGATCGGGGCAGGCGTACGGGGAGTGCCACGGGATGACCGAACCCGCCGAACCCGCCGGGACCGTGTGAGCGTGCCGGAGACGAGCGGATTCAGTCCCGTTCGTGGGCGTCCGTCTCGTCCGACTCAGCCGACCGGTGTGCGGCGCCGGCGGGACGACTCGCACCGAGGGCTGTCACGAGCCGGTCGAGCAGGGGCGCCGCGCAGGGGTGCGGGTCGCGGCGTGGAGTGATCGTGTAGATGCCGCGGGTCGGGGGATCCACGAGGGCCAGGGCGGTGACGTCGGTCCGCAGCGCACCCGCCAGCACCCCGGGTATCAGCGCGATGGCGTGGCCGGTCGCGACCAGGGCCAGCTTGCCGGGCAGATCGGCCGCGGCGAGGTCGATGCGGGCGGTCACTCCGGCGCGGGCGGCGTGCTGGCGCAGCATCGCCGCCGAACCCTCGTTGTCCTCCACCCAGGTCTGGTCGGCCAGAGCCCGCATACGCACCGGGCCGCACCCGGCCCGGGGGTGGCCGACCGGCAGCACGACGACCATCTCGTCCATCCCGAGGAACCGCCTTTCGAGACGTGGGTCGTTGGGCAGTCCCGGGGGCGCATCGGTGACGACGGCGACGTCCAGGTCGCCCGAGACCACACGGTCGTGCAGTTCCAGGCTCAGTCCGGACGACAGGCTCCACGGTACGGGTCCGGCCGTGTCCAGCAGGCGGCGTACGGCTGCGGGCACGATCCCTGCGGCCAGGGACGGCGTCGCACCGACCGCCAGTGGCCGGGCCGGCGCACCGTCACGCAGGTCCCGCACGGCACGGACCGCCCGGTCGGCCTCGGTGAGCGCGGCCGTCGCATGCGGGCGGAACACCTCTCCGGCAGGCGTCGGACGCACTCCACGCGCATGCCGTTCCACCAGCGGTACCCCGAGTTCGCGCTCCAGCCCGGCGATCTGCCGGGAGACGGCCGACTGCGTGTAGCCGAGCTCGACGGCCGCCGCCGACAGCGACCCGAGTCGGCACACCGTCACGAAGGTCCGCCATGAAGTGAGCGCCATGGCCCGCAAGTATGCCCCGCCAACATGCGGATCCCGCAGGGCAGCCCTTCCAGATCTGCGCTTGTCGCACCTCTTCCGATGCCCCACGCTCGGACGCATGACCACATCGCACACCGTCGCGGTCCTCGGCCTGGGCCGCATGGGCGCCGCAATCGCAACCCGACTCGCCGACCAGGGCCGGGACGTCATCGGCTGGACACGGTCCGGTCGTCACGTCGCAGGCGCCGTCGAGACGACCCGCGACCCGAACGACGCCGTGGCGAAGGCGGACGTCACGCTCCTGGCGCTGTTCGACGGACCGGCGTGCCGGCAGGTCGTCGATCGCATCCGCCCCTCACTGCGGCCGGACACGATCGTGCTGAACACCAGCACCATCGCGCCCACCGAGGCGTCGGCGCTCGCCCGGCGGCTCGGCCCGTCCTACGTCCACGCGCCCGTACTCGGCTCCGTGCCGGCCGTCGCCGCGGGCACCCTGCGGATTCTCGCCGCAGGCGGCCAGGACGCTCTCGACAGGGCCCGACCCGTGCTGCGGGCACTCGGCACCGTGCGGCCCGTCGACGACGCGGCCACCGCGGCGGCACTCAAGCTGGTCGCCAACAGCAGCCTCGCCGGCGCCGTCCTCGCGCTGCGCGACGCACTGCGGCAGGCCGACGCCCTGAACCTGCCCCGTGCCGAAGCACTGGACGTCCTCGAACTCGGCCAGCTCGGCAGGCTCGTCAGCCGCAAGCGGCCCCTCCTCGCCGACGGGTCGGTCACGACCACGACGACGGCCCCGGCCGAGTTCACGATCGGTGCGCTGGCCAAGGACATGGCGCTGCTGGCCGCGGCGTCGAACAGCCCCCTGCGCTGCGCGGCCGACCTGGCCGGCACGCCTGCCGATCCGGAGGCCGACATCGCCGTCGCCGCCACGGTCCCCGCCGTGGACGACGCCGTGCTCGAACCGCTGCGCCGCTACGTCCGCGGCCACGCCACCGGCGACCCCGCCCACTTCCGCGACGCGTTCCTGCCCACCGCCCACGTCGAGGGCGTCCGGGACGACGCCTTCGTGTCATGGCGCCTGGACGAGTACTGTGCGCTCTTCGACGGCCGCCCGGCCGTGGACGAACCGACCCGCACCCGCCGCATCGACGCCCTCGACGTCCACGGCACCGTCGCCACCGCGTCCATGACACTCCGGCACGGCCCGGACACCTTCACCGACGTCTTCCTGCTGGTCCAGGTCAGGGGTGAGTGGCGCATCGCCAACAAGGCGTACCACCGAAGGTGATCGTCCACGCGGGGCGTCCGCACCGAGTACGCCCCGCGGACACGCCGGCCCCGCCCCACCTCGACCCGCTCCCCCAAGGCCCTGACGACCGCCCTGATCACAGCCTCGGCAGCACGCTTTAGGGTGCTGCTTGTTGGTCGACTCGTCGGATCAGAGGACCAACGAGTCCGGGGATTTGGGTATGTGGGGATCAGGGGGATGAGGGCCGATGAGCAACGCCCGTGCGACTGAGGTGTTCCAGCCTCTCCAGCCGGACGATCCACCCCTGGTGGCCGGTTACCGCCTCGCCGCCCGGCTCGGCGCCGGGGGCATGGGCCGGGTCTACCTGTCGCACACGCAGGGCGGCAGGCCGGTGGCGCTCAAGGTGATCCGGCCGGAACTGGCCGACGACCCGGCCTTCCGGCGCCGTTTCCGCCGGGAGATCACCGCGGCCCGGCGGGTCCGGGGCGCGTACACCGCCGAGTTGATCGACGCCGACGCGGACGGCGTACCGCCCTGGCTGGCCACGCTGTACGTGCCGGGGCCCTCCCTGACCGAGGCCGTCGCCCGGCGCGGACCGCTCCCGGTTCCGGCGGTGCTGTGGCTGATGGCGGGCGTGGCCGAGGCGTTGCAGGCCATCCACGACGCGGGCATCGTGCACCGGGACCTGAAGCCGTCGAACGTGCTGCTGGCCGCCGACGGACCGCGCGTGATCGACTTCGGCATCGCGCTGGCCTCCGACGCCACCTCGCACACCACCACGGGCGCCGCCATCGGCACGCCGTCGTTCATGGCCCCCGAGCAGGCGTCCGCGGGCGAGGTCACGGCGGCGACCGATGTCTTCGCGCTCGGCCAGACGGCGGCGTTCGCGGCCCTGGGCGAGCCGTTGTACGGGGACGGCCCCGCGGTCAGCGTGCTGTACCGGATCGTGAACGACGAACCCGACCTCTCCCTTCTGCCCGAGCAGCTCCGTCCGCTGATCGCCCGGTGCCTGGCCGCGGATCCGGAGGATCGTCCCGCCCCGGCGGAGATCGTCGAGTGGTGCCGGCAACGGCTGGGCGGGGACGCCGACGCGGGCGGCGGACCGGCCGTCTGGCAGGAGATCGCGGGACCGGAGGTGACGGTCCCGCCCCCGGTCCCCAACCCCACCCAGGGCTACACCCTGCCTTCGGCCGGCTGGCCGTACCCGGCGGGCACGGTCCCACAGGCCGCGTACCCGGCGAGCCCGGTCCCACAGGCCGCGTGGACGCGACCGCCGATGCCTCCCGACCCAAACGAGCGACGCGCCCGCAGACTCCGCAACGCGCTGATCGCGACCGCCTCCGTGACGGCGGGAGCGCTGCTGGTGACAGGCTTGGCGTGGACGGTCATGGACGCGGCGAACCGGCTCCGCCACTCAGGCGCGGGCCGGGGTACGACCGCCTCCTCGACGCCCCTCCCGGGGGCATCCGCAGGGTCCTCGGCGTCCTCGTCCTCGTCATCGGCGGCCACACCGGCCTCGGAGGCCGACGAGCGGGCGCCAGGGCCGTCGCAGCCCTCTTCCTCCGCGCCCAGGCCGCCGAAGGCCTTCCCGTACGTCGGCGTATGGCTGGACCGGAAGAACTCACTGGACATCAAGAGTGGGGTCGCGCGCAAGGATCGCAAGGGGGACATCCGTTTCGACTGCAAGCAAGCCGGCTGCGAGCTGGAAAGCGACACCAGCTTGATGGTCATGTGGTACGGCGATCCCGGGGCCACCTTCGAGGGCTGCCGTATCCTCCTCGCCGGCGCCAATGGCCCCCGCGGCACCTATGGCCACATCCCGCTGACTGCGGCGGCGGCCGGCAGCGAGATCTGCGTCAAACACCGCTCCGGAGACATCGCGCTGTTCTTGATCGATGTGAAGTCGACCGCGATGCCGGAGAGCGGCTTCGTGATGGCGGACCTGACGGTCTGGCGGGCGGCCTAGGCGAACGGATTGCCATGCCCGGGAAGCCGCCCGTCCGGCGGCACATACCGCAGCCGTCCGCTCGGGTCGGTCACCGTGGTGTACCCGGCAGCCTCCAGGCGCGCGGCGTACTTGGCCCGGTAGCGCCGGTTGACGGCGAGCCCAAGGGGCACGAGCGCCATCACCGCTGCCCAGACGGCGCCGGCAAGGACAACGGCATTGACGCCCGCGCCGATCTCGAAGCCGACGAGCAGGGCCAACGGAACGGCGCCGGCAGCCGCGATCAGCGCTCGTTGCCTGTCGGTGAACTTGGCGGTGATGTCGAACGTGATGCGGGCCTTGAGAAGCTCGACCTCGTCGGGCACGAGGGGCGGCAACGCGCCCCCGTCGGCCGCGTCCGGGTACTGCGCCCAGTTCCGCGCGGCCCGCGCACGGGCCTGTGGGCTGGGGTCGGACACGATCAGCATCACGAACGCGTTGCCACCCGGCCCGCCGCCCTGCCATACGTCCGCGTACTCGTACCCGAACTGCTGGGCGATGAAGGCGAGTCGGGTGAGCCTCTTCATCGTCGTCATCGTGGGAGCGACCTGAACGGGCTCCCCGCCCGCCATCTGCCGCAACATCTTCCGCACATGCCGATCACTCACCGGTACCCCCGTCCCCCGCGCGGCCTTGCCAGTGGCCGACCGCCCGTCATGCCCTCACCAACATCGACAAGCTTGTCGATCAGCGACTGCCACCGCAACCGGTGGGCGCCGGATCGAACAGGATCCGGGGCCAAGCCGCCCCTCCGACATCCAGGTTCCTTGCTTGTCAGTGGTCCCTGTTACAACAGAGCCACTGATGAGTGACCGAGGGGGGCTTGGTGACGAAAGAACAGAATGCGGGACATCCGGTCGCCGGGGTGTACGAAAAGCTGATCACCCAGGACGTGCGCGATGAGCTGGGACAGCTCGAGGCCGTGGGGTGGAAGGCCATCGACGTCGAGGTCAGCAAGGAGTCCTCACCTCACGTTCTGGCCCGGCATGTCGGTGAGGTGGTCGCCCGCACGCTCAACCAGCTCCCCTCCGATCAGCGGGTCCCCTTCGTCAACAAGGTCCTGGAGTCTCTGGCCACTGGAGCCTCCGGCCAAACCGACACCGAGCCCATCAGCACGGTCGTCGAGGGCCCCCGACAGTTGCTCGCGCTCGCCGAGCAGGAGGCGCCGGGGGCCTACGCGATCCGCCCCCTCACTCCTCTGTCCGAGACCTCGCTGCTCACGAACTCGCCGGAGGACCTCAGCCTGGGCGCCGAGTTGCGGGCCGAACTCGCGACGGCGGACCGTATCGACCTGCTCTGCGCGTTCGTGAAGTGGTACGGCATCCGGGTCCTGGAGGACGCTCTACGCGCCGCCAAGGAGCGCGGCGTACCGATTCGGGTCATCACGACCACGTACATGGGCGCCACCGACCGCCACGCGCTCGACCGGCTGGTGCGGGACTTCGGCGCGACCGTCAAGGTCAACTACGAGATCCGCTCCACGCGCCTGCACGCCAAAGCCTGGCTGTTCCGGCGCAACACGGGCTTCGACACCGCCTACGTTGGCAGCTCGAACCTGTCCAAGGCCGCGCTGCTCGACGGCTTGGAGTGGAACGTACGGCTGTCGTCCGTCGCCACACCCGCCGTACTGGACAAGTTCGAGGCGACCTTCGACGCGTACTGGAACGACACCGCCTTCGAGACCTACGACCCGGACCTGCACGGTGAGCGCCTCGACGGAGCGCTGGCCCAGGCGAGTGGCACCAGCTCCCCTTCCGACCTGAAGATCAACCTCTCCGGCCTGGAGGTCCGCGCCTTCCCGCACCAGCGGGACATGCTGGAGCGGCTCACCGTCGAGCGGGAGCTCCGTGGACGGCGCCGGAACCTACTGGTCGCGGCCACCGGTACCGGGAAGACGGTGATGGCCGCCCTGGATTACCGCGCCTTGTGCAGGAAGTCGAACGGCAGTCGGCCGAAGCTGCTGTTTGTGGCCCACCGCAAGGAAATCCTCAAACAGTCCCTACGCACCTACCGGGAGGTGCTGAACGACGCGTCGTTCGGGGAGCTGCTGCACGCGGGGCAAGATCCGCGCGAGTGGAGCCACGTCTTCGCCAGCGTCCAATCGCTCAATGTCCAACGCCTCGAGCAACTGGCTCCCGATCACTTCGACGTCATCGTCATCGACGAGTTCCACCACGCCACCGCGCCCACGTATCGGCGGGTCATCGACCACTTCACGCCGAAGGAACTCCTCGGCCTGACGGCAACACCCGAGCGGATGGACGGACTCAACGTCCAGGACGAGTTCTTCGAGGGCCGGATCGCCGCCGAGATGCGGCTATGGGAAGCCCTGGAAAACGACCTTCTGTGCCCCTTTCATTACTTCGGCATCCCCGACGGCACCGATCTGACGAACCTGGGCTGGCAGAAGGGTTCGTACGCCGACCAGGAGCTCGGCAACCTCTACACGGGCAACCACGCCCGCGCCCGGATCGTGGTGAAGCAGATCCAGGACAAGGTTTCTAACCCGGGAGCCATGCGCGCGCTCGGCTTCTGCGTGACCAAGGCACACGCCCACTTCATGGCCGACTTCTTCCGCAAGGCCGGCTTCCAGGCCGTGGCGCTCGACAGTGACTCACCGGCTGACGTGCGCACCCAGGCCCTGTCTGACCTGCGCGACGGAAACCTGCAGGTGATCTTCTCCATCGATCTATTCAACGAGGGACTCGACATCCCCGACGTCGACACGCTGCTCCTTCTCCGCCCCACCAACAGCGCCACCGTCTTCCTCCAGCAACTGGGCCGGGGGCTGCGGCGCACCGAGACGAAACCCGTGCTCACCGTCCTTGACTTCATCGGGCAGCACAGGGCGGAGTTCCGCTTCGAGGAGCAGTTCCGGGCACTGACCAACCTCTCGCGGAACCGGCTCGTCGAGCACATCGAGCACGACTTCCCGCAGCTGCCGTCCGGCTGCCAGATCATCCTGGAGGGCAAGTCCAAGGACCTCATCCTCGACAACATCCGGGCCCAAGTGAACGCCACGGTGAAGACATTGGTGAAGGAGGTCCAGGCCTACAGCACGCCGCGCCTTGCCGACTACCTCCGGGAGAGCCGTCGGGAGATCAAGGAGCTCTACAAGAACGGAAACTCCTGGACGACCATCCTTCGCCGGGCCGGTCTGATCGAGGAACCCGCGCCATCAGAGGAAGCGGCGCTGCTCAAGCGGGCCCACGCCTTCCTCCACGTGGACGACCCGGAGCGCGCGGACGCCTACCTCCGCCTCCTCCAGGATGACGCTGCCAGATACGAGGACCTGACCCCCGCCGATCAGTCGTACGCCCGCATGCTCTTCTTCAACATCTGGGACAACGCGGGAGGCTTCACCGGCTTCCAGGAGGGTCTTGAATCCCTTCGCTCTCAGCGGGCGTTCCGTGACGAGCTCAGTCAACTGCTGTCCTACGTCATCGAGCGGGCCGACCACTTCCCCGTCCCGCTGTCCGGTGGTCTCAGCCACGTCCCTCTGAAGGTCCACAGCGCGTACAACCGCTCCGAAATCCTCGCCGCGCTCGGCGTGGCACGCTTCGGCGGCCAGATGCCCCTCTTCTGGAGCCAGGGCGTGCAGTGGGTCGAGGAGCTTCAGACGGACGCCCTGTTCATCACGTCGGAAAAGGACGAAAAGGACTTCTCCCCGACCGTCCGCTACAAGGACTACGCGCTGAGCCCAACGCTCTTCCACTGGGAGTCCCAGAACAACACCGCGCCCAACTCCCGCACAGGCATGCGCTACCAGCAACATGAACAGCGCGGAAGTCAAGTCCTTCTGTTCATACGACGCTACAAGAACACCGACATAGGGAAATCCCAGCCGTGGATGCTCCTCGGCCCTGCGACCTACCAGTCCCATACGGGAAGCAAGCCGATGGCGATCACCTGGCGCTTGACCCACGACCTCCCGGCCGACGTGTGGACGTACTCGGCCATCACGGCGAGCTGATCCACAGCATCGGTTGACAATCAGCGGGGCGGCCTCTGCCTGGAAGTGGGCCTGGGCTCGCTCCAGCACCTCGTCCGGGTCCCGGCCATGGGCGCGGAGCCAGTAAGCCACTGCCGCCGCTGCATCACGCCTGGTCTGGGCGACGGGGCGGCGCCGGTCGATTGCTGGTACGACGTTCGCCTGCCCGCCGATCGGCGAACCTGCGGGTGGCTGGAGGCTCTGGTAAATGTTCAGGCCACGCGGTGCTCCCACCGCAGTGACGGCTGGCCTGCCACCCAGTAGGTGTGCGCGCGGTCGGTAATGCTGAGGCGTACGGCGGAGATGTCCGGTCGTCCGGCGTCCTGCCAGGCGGTGAGGGCCTGTTCCACGTCGTCCCAGAGGGCCACTGGGCCGCCCTGGCGGACCGTCCAGCCGGTGGTCTCCTCCGTGAAGGCGGCGAAGGATTCCCGCGCGGGGTCGAAGAGGTACAGCAGCCGTGCGCCCTCGTTGTCCGTGGCGCGGACGATCTGAGCGCCTGGCGCGGTGAGTTGGGTGAGGAAGGCAGGCATCCACTCGTCCAGCAGGGTGGGCGGGACCCTGGTGAGGCGCTCCGTGTCCGCGTAGGCAGTACGGGCCGACAGATCGCCCGCCAGAGGCGGCGGGGCCTGGGAGCGGGCCTGCATGAAGGAGGAGCGGCCGGTGATGCGGCCCTCGGCGGTTCCGTCCTCGTTTACCGTCACCTTGGCGAGCCCGGTTCCGTACGGCCAGGAGCCAACTGTCGCCAGAACAATGCCACCGGGCTTCGTCTGGCGAATCCACGTATAGGGAATTCGGCGTACGGCGCAGGTGGCGATCACTCGGTCGTAGGGGGCGCGGGCCGGGTGGCCCAGGAGGCCGTCGCCTGTCACCGTCCAGGTGGAGAAACCGGCCTCCTCCAAGGCCGCATCCGCGCGAGCGGCGACCTGGGGGTCCACTTCGACCGTGGTGACCTTGTCCTCGCCGAGGCGATGGCACAGGAGCGCGGTGGAGTAGCCCGTGCCGGTGCCGATCTCCAGCACCGTGTGCCCGGCGGTCACCTCCAAGTCCTCGATCATCGAGACGACGGTTGTGGGAGTGGTGGAGGACGAGGTGGGCACGCCGCTGACGAGGCCCACGGCCTCGTCAGCGGTCAGGTGGCCGTCGAGTTGGGTTGCGAGCGACCCGTCGCTGTAGGCGATCTCCCGCCATTCCTCCGGATCCGTACCGAGCGCGGTGACCGGGCGCCAGCGGGCGGTCTCGGCGGGCAGGAAGACGCCCGGGTTCAGGAACAGTTCACGCGGCACGGTCTCGACCGCCGCCCTCCACTCCCGGGTCCTGAGGACACCGTCCGCCTCAAGCCGGTCGGCGAGCGCTCGTCGCTGGGGGGCGCTGTCAGACATCAGCATCGGCTTCTCCTCGGGCGAGCAGGTCGGCGAACGCGGCGGCCATCTTCAGGCCGGTCTTCTCCTCCAGCCACCCCCACTGGCCGTTGGGGTTCAGCTCCAGCCAGTGCGGCTCGCCGTCGCGGTCCACGGCGAGGTCGAAGGAGCCGGTGACGAGGCCAAAGTGGTCCAGGTAGGCGAGCAGGGTCCTCTCCAGGCCAGTCGGCAGGTCTACCACGCTGTACTTGAGCACGCTGTAGTCCTTGCGCCAATCCAAGAGGCCGGAGTCGATTCGCACGGCGAACGCCTGACGCCCGACGATCAGTACCCGCAGGTCGGCGACCTTGTCGACGCGGGCCTGAAACAGGTGGGGAGTGACACGAACGGTGTCGGTCAGTTCGTCGGCGTGGACCGGCTCCGCCCATGAGGTGAGGCCGACGCCGCCTCGCTCGTACGGGGTCCAGCGCAGGGTCTTGTGGATAACGCGCCTGTGAGCGCGGATGAAGCGGCGGGCCTCGTCGGGGTCGTTCGTCACGAGCGTCGGTGGCACGGTCAGGCCCAGGCGGTGGGCGACCGCGAGCTGTGCGGGCTTGTAGTCGGCCGCTGCGTTCCTGAGCGGGTTGTTGACCCACAGGCAGTTCTGTACTGCGTACAGGCTGCCCCCGAGCCCGTACCGCACCTGGGCGGCGGCAAAGCGGGCGTCGGCGTCCTCGAGATGTTCGAACGCGGGCCAGACGGGTCGGCGCCAGTACACCGCTCGTACGTGCTCCAGATTGACGGTCCTTGACGGGGTACGGAGCTGCCCGGCCACCGGAGCCGGGCAGCTGCCGAACCGGGCCGAGACCGTCAGGGCCACGCCCACGTCCGTGGGGTTGAAGCGGGCCACCGGCACTCCGAGCCGGTTGAGGTGTGTGATCACCATGTCGGCGGTGACGTCGTTCGGCTCGGTGACCACCAGGACGGGCTTCTCCTCGGTCACGGCGATCAGTCCTGCTGGCTGTCCTGGTCATGGCCCTGGTCGGGCTGCGAGTCGAGGTTCGTGGAGGTGGACGTCTCGGTGCCGGAGCTGGTGCCGTGCTTGCCCATCTCGACGGTCTCACCCGCCTGGTCGCGGAAGACGCCGGTCTGGGTTGCCGGATCGATGGTGACGCTGGTGAACGGCAACCGCACCGTCGTGGGGTAGGCGGACAGTCGGCCAACACCCCACGGGAGCGCGGAACGGACTGCGGTGGTGCCTACGGTCATCGTTTTCTCCTTCCATCGTGGGTCCTGCGGCTCAACGAGCCGAGTCCGGACCTGTTTGGGATGCGCCGCCCCCTCGTGAAGCGCGACGCGTGTGAGCAGGTCGCCGAGGTCTCCACGTCCGGTGCGGAGCATCTCTGCGCGTTCTTGACGAAACTCCATGCAGTCAGGGCAGTCGCGCCTCACCGGACCTGCCCGGAGACATCGATCAGGGCCTCTGTCACCCGGGCGAGGTTGAGCACGTACTGCCAGACGGTGAACGCGCTGTCCGAATCATCGGGAGGTTCAGCGAGAAGTTGGGTGGCCAAGCGCCGGAGGACTCGTACCGCCTCGCGATCCGCGTCGGCCGTCTCGTCTACGAGCGTCCTCGTTCCGCAGATCAGACGCGCCATGCGCTCCGCTGTCTCAGCGAGTGGAGGAACATCGAGACGGAGCAGCCTGGCCTGCCGCGCCTCAGCACGCAAGGCAACCGGGTCCAGCTCGCTCGCTCTGCTGTCCACGCCCATCGACGTGCCTCTCTCATCATTCGTGGTGACGGTCCCGGAAGCGCATTCGGAACACTGCGCGGGTCCTGTCCGGCGCCTTCGGGTCATTACGCGATCCAGTCAACTCCGTGCCGCCGCCTCTACGTGACTCCGCGAGGTGACTCCACGATGGAGTCACTGGGGATAGCCTCGAATCCGACTCGGAGGAGACGCAGTTGTCCCAGGACCCACGCGAGGTCGTTGCCGGCTTGCTCGCCCATGAGAGGTTCCTGTCCGCCTGCTCTGAGCGGGACATGGGGACCGTGTTCCGGATGCTCAACCACCGTGGAGTGAGCACTCGGAAGATCGCCGCGTCTGTCGGGATCGCACAGGGCCGCCTGTACGACTACATGAACGGCAAGAGTCGCGTGGAGAGGCTGGTGCTCTTCGAGCAGATCGCGGACGCCTTCCACATTCCCGGACACCTTCTCGGCCTGGCTCGTCGCCGCTGGGAACCACGGGGCCTGTCCTCGACCACAGCCGCGGTTTCCCTTGCCGCACCGGCCGGCGGCACCGAAGAAAACGCCGATCTGGCAGCCGTCCGCGCCTTCCGGAACGCGGACCGGGCAACAGGTGGAGGTCGGCTCTACTCCGCCGTGCTGACGCATCTCCGCGAGCGCGTCGCGCCGAGGCTCGTGGACCTCGGTGACGGCCAGGTGTTTGCTTCTGCTGCCGCTATGACGGAGATGGCCGGCTGGATGGCGCACGACTCGGGGCGCGACCAGGTGGCCCAGGCCCACTTCGCCCGCGCGCTGTCCCTGGCTCACGCTTCGGGTGACACCGCACTGACCGCCAATATCGCCGCGTCCAGTTCGCACTTGGCACTTCAAAGCGGCGACCCGGCAGCAGCCGTGCACTGGGCCCGAACAGGGCTCCACACCGCCGATAAAGGTCCCTGTGTGCCGAGTCTCATCGCCCGGCTCCACGCCATGCAAGCTCGGGCCCTGGCCGTCACGAGACAACCAGCAGAGGCCGAACAGGAACTTGAGCTGGCACGTGCCCTCCTTCAAGACGCGCCCGTCGGAGTCACTCACCCATGGGTGAGCCCGTTCGATGCCGCCGCACTTGCAAGCGAAACCGCCGAGGCGTTACGCGACACGGGCCGCTTACGGCAGGCAGTCGAGTACGCCCAGGAAGCCGTGGGTCTTCGTGGTGCCGAACGTGCTCGCTCGCTCGCCCTTTCCAGGATCACTCTCATCGGCCTCCAAGTGCAGTGCGGAGACCTGGACGCGGCTCTCGCCGTCGGGGAGGAGTTACTCGCAACGACGGCGCCTACCCTGAGTTCCATCAGGGTCGTGCAACAACTCAACTCCTTGAGTCAGCAGTTGGGGCATCGCGAGTCGTATCCCCCTGTGCGCAAGTTCTTGAGACGGCTCACATCGGAGCGCAAGTCCCGGATGGTGCTGCTATCGGACATCCTTACCACCCCTCAGGGAGGTCACGTCGTATGAGGCCCGTTCCTGCCGATCCGGATGCCTACAGGGCATGGCTGGCCGAGGGCAACGCGAGCCAGGCACGTAAGCGAGTCTCCGCGGACGTTCTGATTCGAGACCCGGCCGGACGGATCCTGCTGGTGAACCCGAATTACAAGCCCGGCTGGGACCTTCCCGGCGGAATGGCCGAGTCGAACGAGCCCCCACATGAGGCTGCGTCGCGAGAACTGCGTGAGGAACTGGGCTTGGACATCGTGCCGCGTGAGCTCCTGGTGGTCGACTGGGTTCCGCCACATGGGCCATGGGACGACCAGATCGCATTCGTTTTTGATGGCGGCCAGATCAACAGCGCCCTCGCTTCCTCCGTCAAACCCCGGGACGATGAGCTCTCAGCTGTGGACTTCGCGCCTGCGGATGAGGCGGCGGTCATGCTCCGGGAGCGTATGGCGCGGCGTTTTCGAGCCGCGCTAAAGGCCCTGTCCACCGGGCAGGCCCTGTATCTGCACGACGGATATCAGGTCTCTTGACGGGTCATTCGTCGCCCAGCCGTACCAAATCGCTCGCTGCATCCGTGGTCCTACAGGCGGCAATCCTTGCTCAGATGTCCTTCGTGGACGGCGCGTCCGCGAAGCCTTCGGGCGCCCGTGATCCCGACGAGTGCGGCGCAGCGCCCACTCCGGGCACGTTGAGACGGACCTGACGTCACAGCGGACGTGACATAGATACGCCTGCCGGGCCCGTACCGGCAAGCATTCCCCGCGCGCTCGCGACCTTCCCCGCTGCCCGGCTACAAGGCAGAGAGCTTCCTCCGAGTCGGACCTCCGGTGCACGCGCGGCGTACAAGGCGCGGACCCACTGCCGAGTTTGGTATCAATCGGGTGACTTTCACCGTTTCAAGGCAACTGCACACGTCCTTCACCAGTCACACGAGGGCAACACGTAACAACCTGCCCCAGGGGAACCAATGAGCCAGCACTACCCGCAACAGCCCCAGCAGCCCGGTTGGGGTGGCCCGCAGCAGCCAGGGGTGCCCATGCCCCAGCCGCCGAAGAGACGCAGCGCGGGCAAGATCGTCGGGTTTGGCTGTCTCGGCGTCTTCGCTCTGTTCGTCGTGATCGGCATCATCGGCTCGGTCGTCGGCGACGGAGACAGCAAGAACGGCGACCACACCAGCTCCGCCAAGGGCAGCGCCCCGACCGACACCGCGTCACCGAAGTCGGCTGCCCGGAAGGGCGATGCCCCGAGCAAAGACGTCAAGGGCAGCGATCTCGACGAGACCAGTACCTCTGCTCTCGGCGGAGACATCGCCCCCTGGGTCGCCAAGATGACCAGCCACGGCGTCACCTGGGAGAAGCAGGGTGCCAAGGAGAGCATCGCCGGCCTGCCGCCCACCCGCGACTGGTTCGGCGAAGCCAAGGGCACCCCCTCCTTCGTCGCACACGCCATCACCGACACCGACCGGGGGATCCTCAGCCTGTCCTGCAACAGCGTCGGATTCCCCAAGGGCAGTTCCTCCGAGCAGGTCGCCATCTTCACCGACTGCGTCACGGCCGCCGACCTCGACGGCATCGACAACGCCAGGGTCCGCACCTGGATCCAGACCAAGCTGCCCGCCATGCTCGACAAGGGCGGCATGCAGGTCGAAAACCTCGCATTCGGCAAGGTCGCGCTCAGCATGGACACCGCCGGGAACACCGCCGCCATCAGCATCGAGCAGCAGTAAAGACTCGGCGCCTGGGGGATCTTGCCGCGAGCCGTCCGGTCGATCATGTGCGGAGCCGCAGGGCCGGCGCGGCGGCGGCCCGCCGTACCGAGGTGGACGTAACGCGCTCCGGGGTGCCCTGGTGCCGCTGCTGGGCTGGACCGGCCGGTTCAGGCTACGAGCAGGCGCAGGCCGAGTTCTGCCGTGTCGAGAGCGACGAGGTCGCGGTTGCGCTCGGCCCACCGGCCTGAGGAGAGGTCGTCGCGGAGCCTGTTGACCGCCCGCTGCTCGGCCTCCGGCCCGACTCTGGTCCATACGGACACCGCGCGGCGCACATGGTCGTCCAGGTATGCCTCGGGCCGGCGCCAGTAGGCCTCGAAGAAGCCGTCAGCGCAGTCCCACGGGATGAGCAACGGCTCCGCGCGGCCCCCGATCGCGCGGGTCAGGTCGGCCAGTGAAGGCCAGTCGGCGAGCAGGTCGGCGAATTCGGGCAGGTAGTCGCGAGTCAGCCAGAACCGCTCACCCCAGCCGGTGGCACTCGCGTCGTACGTGAACACCACCACCCGGCGGGCCACGCGCCGCATCTCGCACAGCCCCGCGACAGGGTCCGCCCAGTGATGAACGGTGCTGACCGCCATCGCGGCGTCGAAGGACTGGTCCTCGAACGGAAGGCTTTCCGCGCTGGCGGCCACGCACGGCGCCGCGCCCGCGGGACGCTGCGCCCGCATGACCGCCGACGGTTCCACCGCGATCACGTCACGGTCGGGGGGCTCGTAGGAGCCGGTGCCGGCCCCGACGTTCAGTACCGTCCGCGCGTCCCCGAGCGCGTCCCAGATCCTCGCGGCGATCCGCGGCTCGGTACGCCGCGTCGCCGGGTACGCGGACCCGATGACTTCGTACAACTGCGCGCCGAACACTTTCAGTTGTTCCTCCGGTGGCGTCCTGATCCCCATGGCCCGTGCCTCCAGTTCCGTGTCGATGGCCGCCACCATGGCGGCAGCGTGGTCGCGCTGTTCCAGCAGCAGGCCGCGCAGCCGGTGCAGGTGCGCGACCGCGTCGGTGGCCGGGTCGTCGACCAGATCCGCGATCTCGCGCAGTCCGAAGCCCAGCCGCCGGTAGGCGAGCACCCCCCGCAGTCGCTCCACGTCGCCCGCCGAGTAGGCCCGGTACCCGGCCGAGGTCCGCGCGGACGGCTGCACGAGGCCGATCTCGTCGTAGTGATGCAGCGTGCGGACGGTCACGTCGGCCAACTCGGCCACACGTCCCACGGTCAGGTGCTCTTCCACGCCACCGACCATGCGGCCTGACGCCACGTGAGGGTCAAGCGCTTCGCTGCCGGTACCGCGCGCTGCGCATGGCGGTGCTCCCTACGGGACACTCTCGCGGCTGCGCCACCAGCGGCTTGGTAGCGTATGACTGCCGTGGTGTACGGGAAACCGGTCGGAAGCCGGTGCGGCCCTCGCCACTGTAGCCGCGGAGTTCCGCGGCCCTCGCTGACGGCTCCCGGAGCGGTCAGGGCCACTGGGTGGATCGGGAACGAGCCACCTGGGAAGGTCGGCCTCGGAGCGTTGACGCGGAAGCCAGGAGACCGGTCACGGCGCGACATGTTCCACGAGGGTTTTGGAGAGCATCGTGCCCAGCGGTCCCCTGCGTCCGTTTCGATCCGTACGTTCCCTACGCGCCGTACGTTCCCTACGCGCCGTACGTTCCCTGCGCGCCGCGCGTTTCACACGCCCCGCGCCTTCCCTACGCCCCGGCCTCGCCGCTGCCGCGCTCCTGCTCGTCGGTGCGCTCGGCGCCTGTACGGGTGCGCCCGCGGCCGACAAGCCCGCCGCGGCGGCCGGGAGCAGCCGCCCGGCGCCGGTGAGCGTGAGCAGGTGTGGCGTCACCACGACCGTCGCGGCACCGCCGAGCCGGCTGGTCACCCTCAACCAGGGTGCCACCGAAGTGGCGTTGGCCCTCGGCCTGCAGTCGCAGATGGCCGGAACGGCGTTCCTCGACGACGCGGTCCCGGCGAAGTGGAAGGCGGCCTACGACGCCGTCCCGGTGCTGTCCAAGGAGTACCCGACCAAGGAGAAGCTCCTCGCGGCGCGTCCGGACTTCCTCTACGCCTCCTACGCCAGCGCGTTCAGCGACAAGGTGGCGGGCACGCGGGCGGATCTGGGCTCCAAGGGCATCGAGTCCTACCTGTCGCCGTTCGGCTGCGCCGACAGCAAGCAGGTGCCGCCAGTGTCCTTCCAGGCGGTGTGGGACGAAGTGGGCGACATCGCCGAGGTGTTCGGTGTCGCACCGCGCGCCGCCGCTCTCCGGAAGGAGCAGAAGCAGCAGCTTGCCGACCTCAGGGCCAAGGCGGCGGGCAAGGGCCTGAACGTGCTCTGGTACGACTCGAACACCAAGGCCCCGTTCGTCGGCGCCGGCCACGGCGGACCCCAGCTCGTGCTCGACGCCGTCGGCGCCCACAACGTCTTCGGCACGCTGCCCGGTGGCTGGAAGACCGTGAGCTGGGAGAAGGTGGCCGCGGCGGACCCGGACGTCATCGTGTTCGCGGACGCCGGTTGGGACAGCGCACAGTCCAGGATCGACTACCTGGAGAACGACCCGGTGCTCAGCAAGCTCACCGCCGTCCGGCACCGGGCCTTCGTGGTCGTGCCGTTCTCCGAGACGACGCCCGGCGTGCGCCTCGCCGACGGTGCCGCCCTGGTCTCGGCCGGCCTGAGCAAGCTGCACCCGCGTTCATGACGGTGGAGGATCGTCCCGCCGCACGGCCCGCGGGAGCGGGTCGCGCGGCGGCGGGCCTGACCGTTGCCGTGGTCCTGCTGCTGGTCACCGTCCTGCTCGGCCTCGCCGTGGGTTCGGTCCACGAGCCGCCGCACGTCGTGGCCGGCGTCGTGCTGCGCCGGCTCGGCCTCGGCGGCTCCCCCGTCACGCTGCTGGACGACCAGATCGTCTGGCAGCTGCGACTGCCCCGGGTTCTGGGAGCCGCCGCGGCAGGCGCCGGGCTCGCGGTCTGCGGCGCGGTGCTGCAGACCCTGACGGGGAACGACCTGGCCGACCCCTACCTGCTCGGGATCTCCAACGGCGCCGCCGTCGGCGCGGTCACCGTGATCGTCCTCGGCGTCGGAGCCTCCGGCGCCACGGCGGTCGGCGCGCTCCCGGCGGCCGCCTTCGCCGGCGCCCTGCTCGCCGTCGTCGTCGTGCTGGCGCTGGCCGCCGCGCGCACCCGGTCCCTGCCGGCCGCGCGGACCGTGCTGGCCGGCATCGCGGTGGGGCAGATGTGCGGCGCGTACACCTCGTTCGTCGTGCTCGTTCTCGGCGACCGCAACGCCGCCCGCGGTGTCATGGAGTGGACGCTGGGCTCGGTGGCCGGGGTGCGGTGGGGCACGGCCGTCTTCCTGACCGCGGTGGCGGTCGTCGGCACGCTGGTCATGGTCGCGGCCGCCCGGGACCTGGACGCGTTCGCGTTCGGCGAGACCGCGGCCCGCTCCTTCGGCGTCCACGTCGAACGCACCCGCTGGGCCCTGGTCGCCACGGCCGCGCTGGTGACCGCGTGCCTGGTCGCCCACACCGGTGTCATCGGGTTCGTCGGCCTGGTCGTGCCGCACGTCGTCCGCCTGGTCTGCGGCCCGCGCCACGCCCTGCTGCTGCCCCTGTCCGCACTCGTCGGGGCGTCCCTGCTGGTGGGCAGTGACATCGTGGCGCGCTCGGTGCTCCCGGACCAGGAGATCCCCGTCGGCGTCGTCACCGCCGGGCTGGGCGCGCCGTTCTTCGCGTGGCTGCTGTGGCGCCGGGCAGGCGGCAGGTCCGCCTCGGGAGGTCAGCCGTGATCGCTGCGAACCCGTTGGGGCTGCGCGCCGAGGGCGTCGGCGTGCGCGTCGACGGCGCCACGCTGCTGACGGACGTGACGCTCGCCTTCGCCCCCGGCAGGACGACCGGCCTGCTCGGGCCGAACGGGGCCGGCAAGACGACGTTGCTGCGGGCGCTGGCCGGGCTGCGCCGGCCGCGGACGGGCCGGGTCCTCCTCGACGGCGGCGACCTGTACGCCCTGCCGGCCCGCCGGCGCGCGCGGCGGGTGGCCTTCATGGAACAGCAGGCCGATACCGCACTGCCGCTGACGGCCCGTCAGGTCGTCGACCTGGGGCGCACGCCGCACCGCGGGCGGTGGCCCGTCGTGGCGGGCGCGGCGGCCGACCACGAGCGGTCGGTGCTCGCCGAGGCCGTCGCCGCCACCGACGTCGGCGATCTGCTCGACAGGACCTGGTCGTCCCTGTCCGGCGGCGAGCGCCAGCGGGTCCAGCTCGCGCGGGCCCTGGCCCAGGAACCCGGGGTGCTCCTGCTGGACGAGCCCACCAACCACCTGGACCTGCGCTACCAGCTCGGTTTCCTCGAAACCGTGCGTGGGCTCGGTATCACCACCGTCGCGGCCCTGCACGACCTCGAACTCGCCGCCGCCTACTGCGACGACGTCGCCGTGCTGCTCGACGGCCGCCTGGTGGCCCACGGACCCGCCTCCGAGGTGCTCACCTCGGCCACGATCGCGCGCGCCTACGGAGTCGACGCGACCGTGGAGCGGCACCCGCGGCACGACAGGCCGCACATCCGGTGGAACGGACTGCTTCCCGAGGGGCCCGCGTCATGAGCCAGAACCGTACGAGCGCCCCCTCAACGGCCCCCGACGCGGGCCGTGCCACGGTCCTGGTCGGCATGTCCCTCGCAGAGGCCAACCGCCGGGCCGAACTGGACGGAGCCGCCGTGCCGTTGGGTGCCACGACGGCGTTCCTGCAGCAGGGCGAGCCGTCCCTGTCAGCCGAGTTGACCAGGCTGGCCGACGCGGGCGCCGAGACCGTCGTCCTGATCGGGGTCCGCCTCGGGGCCTCGGGTCCGGGCCACTCCTGGCTGCGGCGGATCGCGGCGTACTGGTGGCGGGAGCGCGCCGGCCACCGCCCCGGGCTGCTCGTCGCCACCCGGCTCGCCGACTCCGCGGACGCCGTGGCCGCGGCCGCGGCGTCCGTCAGGCCGATCACCGGCGGGGAGCCCGGTCTCACCTCTCCCGCGTGGGAGGAGGTCACCGGCCATCGGCACCAGGTCATGGTGTGCCGCGGGCCGCGCTGCACGGCCAAGGGCGCGGACGACAGCGTGCGCGCGCTGGTGGGGCGGTTGGCGGAACACGGGCTCGGCGACGACGACGTCCTCGTGGTGCAGACGGGGTGCCAGTTCCCCTGCAACCAGGCGCCGGTGGTCAGCGTGCAGCCCGACGACGTCTGGTACGGGCACGTGGACCCGGCGGCGGCCGCCACGATCGTGGCCGACCACCTCGTCGACGGCCGGCCGGTAGCGGCGCACCGGCTTCCGCGGCGCCGGAGGGACCGGACAGGCCGCGAGGAAGACTGATCACGGCCACCGCGGCGCCAACGCAGTCCGCCCGGGCCGGTCCGTGACGGACCGGCCCGGGCGGCGTTCCCTCCCCGGCCGTCCCCTGACGGGGAGGGAGAGTCCCCTCTCCTGCGCATCCGCGAGCGGAGAGGGGAGGCGAGGGGCCGTCAGCTGCCGGCCGCGGCCTTCTCGGTGGCCTCCTGGTCGCCTTGGGCCGCTCCGGGCTCTCCGGAGGTGTCGGCGGGGGCCGGTGCCTCGAAGCCGCGCAGCGGCACCTGGCGGATGAGCACGGCGATCAGCAGGCCCGCGGCGGCCACCACCGCGCCCCAGGTGAAGACGGAGCTGACGCCGTCGGTGACGGCCTGCTGGAACACCTGGCGGGCCGCCGCGGGCAGGCTCTTGAGGATCTCCGGCGTCATCTGCGACACCGAGGCCGAGCCGCCGGAGCCGGCCGCCATGCCTCCGTGGGAGGCGACGGAGTCGGTGAGGGTGGAGGCGTAGATCGAGCCCAGCAGGGAGACGCCCAGGGAGCCGCCCATGTTGCGCAGGAAGGTGGCGGCGCCGGTGGCGGCGCCCATGTCCTTGAGCGGGGCGTTGTTCTGGGCGATCAGCATGGTGGTCTGCATCAGGCAGCCCATGCCGGCGCCGAGGACGACCATGTACAGCGAGGTGACGGTGCGGGAGGTGCCGGTGTCCATCGAGGCGAACAGGCCCAGTCCGACGGCCATCAGGACCGTGCCGACGATGGGCCAGACGCGGTAGCGGCCGGTGCGGCTGATCATCTGGCCGCCGGCCAGCGAGGTCACCATCGAGGCGAGCATCATCGGCATCAGCAGCAGGCCGCTGTTGGTGGCGGAGGAGCCCTGGACGAACTGCTGGAACTGCGGCAGGAAGGTCACTCCGCCGAAGAGGGCGAAGCCGACGATGAAGCTCAGCGCCCCGGCCAGGGAGAAGTCACGGTTGCCGAAGACCGACAGCGGCATGATCGGCTCGGCGGCGCGGCGTTCGACGAACACGAAGGCGACGAAGGCCAGCACGGTCAGCACCGCCAGGCCGATGATCACCGCCGAGGACCAGTCGTACTCGTTGCCGCCCCAGCTGGTGATCAGGACCAGCGCAGTGATCCAGACGGAGAGCAGGGCCGTTCCGGTCCAGTCGATGCGCACCCGGCCGGTGCCGCGCGGCAGCTTGGCCAGGGTGAACCAGCACACCAGCAGGGCGACGACGCCCAGCGGCAGGTTGACGTAGAAGGCCCAGCGCCAGCTGAGGTGGTCGGTGATGAAACCGCCGGCCAGCGGTCCGCCGATCATGGCGACCGGCATCACGGTCATCATCACGCCCTGGTACTTGCCGCGCTCACGCGGCGGCACGACCTCGGCCACCACCGCCATGACGCCCACCATCAGGCCGCCGGCGCCGAGGCCCTGGAGGGCACGGAAGCCGACCAGCTCGCCCATGTTCTGCGACATGCCGCACAGCGCCGAGCCGACCAGGAAGATCACGATGGAGGCCAGGAAGGTGATCCGGCGGCCGAGCAGGTCGCCGAGCTTGCCCCAGATCGGGGTGGCGACGGTGGAGGCCAGGATGTAGCCGGTGGTCACCCAGGCCAGGTGGTTGAGCCCGCCCAGGTCGCCCACGATCGTGGGGAGGGCGGGGGCCACGATCATGTTGTCGAGCATGGCTAGCAGCAGCGCGATGACCAGGCCGCTCATCGTCACCATGATCTCGCGGTGGGTGAAGCGGGGCGGTGACCCCTGGTCGGGGTTGGCTGCGGTCGACGCCATTGGTGGTGCCTTTCGTGGGAACGGATTTCTGGCGGGTGGCGGACCAGCACGTGGCACACCCGCCCGGCAGCGCCTACTTGGAGGGGCGGTGCGGGGGGAGCCTGCTTCGACATCACGGCGTCACAGCTTCACCTACCGGCCGTCAAGTAAATTACTTGCCGGACGGTAAGCTTGCAAGCGAGACCCCCCGGCGGCGAAGATCGGCCGGACGCGGCACGGACGGAAGAAGGCGGATGGCGATGGCGGGCGCGGGACACCGGCGAGGCAGCGACACCAAGGCCGAGATCCGCAAGGTGGCCCTGGAACTGTTCGCCGCGCAGGGCTACGAGGCCACCTCCCTCCGAGAGATCGCCGAGCGCCTTGGCATCACCAAGGCGGCCCTGTACTACCACTTCAAGGGCAAGGAAGACATCGTCCGCTCACTGTTCGCCGAGCACCTGGCGGACCTGGACGAACTCGTCGAATGGGCCCGTACGCAGCCTCCCGGCCCACGACTGCGCGCGCAGACCATCGACCGGATGATCGACCTGGTCTCCCAGCAGGGCCTGCAGGCGGTGCGGTTCGCCTTCGCCAACCAGCACGTCGTCAAGGAACTGCATCCCGGCAAGGAGAACGTCTTCGAGCGGCTGACCGCTCTCTTCGACGCCCTCACCGGCCCCGACGCCTCCGTGGAGGAGGCACTGCGCATCCGTATGGCCCTGTTCAGCGTCAACCTCGCCTTCTTCGCGGGCCAGGACCTGGAGGCGAGCAATGAGCAGATCGTCGCCGCCGCCCGTGACATCGCCCACCTGCTGAACCCGCCGGCCGAGTGCGACACGGAGCCCGCTCCGGACGGCTCCGCAGGCCGTTCCGAGGGCAGGTAGGCTTCCCGGACCCAGTTGTCATGACCACCCAGATGGAGTCCACCATGGCCACGCCCCGGCTGTCCGCAGCGGCTTCGATCCTCTCGGCCGTAGCCGCCGGCGTGCTGCTCGTCGGCTGCTCGGCCTCCGTCAGCATCGGAAGTTCCACGCCGAAGCTGTCCAAGGACAAGCTGGCCGACACCGTCGCCGAGAAGCTCGCCGCCACGACGGGCCGGCCAAAACCGGACGTCACCTGCCCCGAGAACCTCGTCGGCAAGGCCGGCACCACCACCCGGTGCACGCTCACGGCGGAGGACGGCAGCACCTTGGGCATATCGGTCACGGTGACCTCGGTCGAGGGCAAGCAAATCAACTTCGACATCAAGGCCGACGAAACGGCTTCCCCGGCCGCGAACTGACCATCGTGCGCGCGGACGCGGCCGGGGCCGCAGGGCGGAACGGAACCGGCCGGACCACCGCCTGGCCGACAGGGGCCCGGGTCAGCCGAACATGCCCGGCTCGTAGTCGCCCGCGGGCTGCTGGACGATGACGTTCAGTCGGTTGTAGGCGTTGATCACGGCGATGAGGGCGACCAGGGCCGCCAGCTGATCCTCGTCGTAGTGCTTGGCGGCGTTGGCCCAGGCCTCGTCGGTGACACCGCCCGCGGCGTCGGCGAGACGGGTGCCCTGCTCCGCCAGTTCCAGGGCGGCGCGCTCGGCCTCGGTGAACACCTTGGCCTCGCGCCAGGCGGCGACCATGGCGAGGCGCACGGCGGTCTCGCCGGCGTGGGCGGCCTCCTTGGTGTGCATGTCGAGGCAGAAGGCGCAGCCGTTGATCTGGCTGGCGCGGATCTTCACCAGTTCCTGGGTCGAGGCCGGGAGTGCCGAGTCCGACACGGTCTTGCCCGCTGCGTTGACCTGCCGGAGGAACTTGGCCGCGAAGGCGTTGCCGAAGAGGTTGAGACGGGCTTCCATCCTGGACTCCTTATGGTGGTTCGCTCTGCTTCTCTTGGGTTTTGCTGGTTTCGCCGGGTTTCACTTCGCTTACATACCTACGACGGCGCCCGTCCGCGATGTGTGACAGACCCGCCGGGGCGATGCGTGTGACCCGCGTCTCATCGCCCCGCTGGGGTCGGCGGGGCCCGTCGATCCGCCGTATGACGCGCGGGTTAGCCTGGTTTGTCCTACGAGTGCGGGAGGCAGTGATGGCCAGGGTTCCTGCGGCAGTGGTCGCCGCGAGTGGGCTCGTCGGTGGGTACGGCGTGGCCCGGTGGTCCGGGAAGCGGCAGGTGGGCGGGGCCGTGCTGGCGGCCGCCGGAGCCGCCTCCGCGTGGCAGTGGCACCGGCAGGCCGGCGGGAAGGCCGCGGGGGCGCTCACCGCCGCCTACGTCGCCGCCTTCGCCGGATCGCATCCGCTGGCCAAGAAGATGGGCGCCTGGCCGTCCGTGTTCACCGTCGCGGGCGCGGTCGCCCTCGCCTCCTGGGCCGTCGCCGACCGGCGGGACGCCCGGTAGGCCCCGCACCCCGGTAGGCCCGGGGAGGCCCGCGGCGCATCAGCGGCCGGGGTGGCCGGAATCCGTTGATCCCTGTCACTCTCGCCACTTCTTCAAGATCGGCGCGGTGCCTAGCGTCGAGGCGTGACCAAGTTCCTTCTCGCCGTGCACGTCCTGGCCGCGATCGTCGCCATCGGGCCCGTCACCGTCGCCGCCAGCATGTTTCCGCCCGCCGCGCGCCGGGCGCTGGCCGCGCCCGAGGATCCGCGGGCGGCCGAGACCGTACAACTGCTGCTGCGCATCTGCCGGGTGTACGCCGTCGTCGGTGTCGCCGTCCCGGTGTTCGGGTTCGCCACGGCCAAGAACATGGGGGTGCTCGGCGACACCTGGCTGATCGTGTCGATCACGCTCACCGCTCTCGCCGCCGTCGTCCTCGTCGCGCTGGTGCTGCCCCGGCAGACCGCCCTCGCCGAGGCCCTGGAGGAAGGGCGGGGCGCGGAGGCCGCCCCCGCCGTCACCCACCGGGCCACCGTGCGGCTCGCCATGTTCACCGGCCAGTTCAACCTGTTGTGGGCCGCCGTGACGGTGCTGATGATCGTCCGGCCGGGCTCCACGACCGGAGCCTGACGGACGGTGTCGCTGATCCCGGTCGGCTCATCCCGGTCAGCTCATCCGGGTCAGCTCATCCGGGTCAACAGCCGCCGGGCAGGTCCCCGTCGGCGAGCCGCACCGCATCGGCCCGGCACACCTCGACGGTTCGCGCGGTGCCGCCCGGTGGGGCCCATCGCACGGACACCACCCCGGGCCCGTGCCGCCGGTCGAAGAAGCAGCAGGCGTCCGCGGACGAGTCGGTGTCGAGCCCCAGCCGCCTGTCCAGCTGTTCCAAAGCCGCCCGGCCGTCGGCCAGGATCCCGGGAACGTCTGCCGCGGGAGCGCTCTTGGCGCGTTCGTACGCGTCCAGCGCGAGCGAGTAGTCAGCCAGTTCCCCGTAGGTGACGCCCGCGGCGCCGGGTGAGAACGGATGCGCCGACAGCAGCGCGCCGAACTCAGTGACCGCCCGCTCCGCGTCCCGGGCCTGCCGCTCGGGATCCGGAGCACGCTCCCCGCCGGCCTCTGCCCCCTTCTTCCTGGCCCAGCGCTGCTTCCCGCCTTCAGGGCCGACGCCTTCGGCCGCCCGCGCCTGCTCCGGTGCGACCGGACGCTCCTTCTCCGTCTCCGGGGCGTCCACCGCCGTGCCGGGTGCGGGTGTCGCCACCGAGCGGGCCCGGCGGTACACCGTCCGGGCCGCCACGGCGCCGCAGAGCAGGTACCAGAAGGCGATCTCCAGCCCGAACGGGGCCCACTCGATCGTCGTGAACGCGACCAGGGCCCACAGCAGGAACAGCACCGCTCCACAGCCCGCGGCGTATCCCAGGGATCCGGTCAGGCGACGGCCCCCCGCCGAACCGGAGGGCGCGGCGGCGAACCGCGGCCCCGACGCCCAGTAGTGCGTCATCCCCGCCCCCACCGCGAACTGCACGTACAGCAGCACCGCCACCATGGTCAGGCCCGGGGTCTGCGCGGCGGCCAGGACGGTGACCAGTGTGGCCGCCACCTGAAGGAGACCGACCCACGCCCCGGTCCGCACCGCGACCGCCACCGACACGGCCCGCGGTGCCTTCGGCGCGCTCACGCCCGGCCGGTCGCCGGAAGCCGGGCGCGCGTCCGCCGGCACCTGACCGGCCGGGCGTGCGTCCGCCGGTACTCGACCGACAGGTGCCGTGTCCCGTCCCACCGGACCCCACCAACGCTCACGCATCTCCCCGCCCCCTGCCCCCTCTTCGTCGCGCTCCGACGCCGTACGCCCGACACCCCACGCCTGATTCCCAACGCCCGACGGCGACCGGCCACGGCCACGGCCACGGCCACGGCCACGGCCACGGCCAACAATCTCCTGGGTGTCCAGGGCGCGTCCAGAGCGGAAACACCTCACGCGCACCGGTCCCTCATTGCCTGCCACCGGCAATGAGGGCCGAGCCGACCCGCGTCCCCGCTACGGCGACCGGTCCTCCGGGGCGCTTCCGCGGCGTTCGTCGGCCCCCACCGTCCCCGTCGTCGGCCGCGCGGCCGTCAGCGGCCGGGCGACGTCCTCCAGGGACCGTCGTTCCGCCGGTACCGCGATCACCGCCGCGACCAGCCCCGCCGCGCACATCAGGGCCGCGCCGATCCCGAAGGCGAGGACCGTGTCGCGGACATGGCCGGTGTTGGTGAGGTCCGCGAACAGGAGGGGGCCGCTGATGCCGCCGGCCGCGGTGCCCAGGGCGTAGAAGAAGGCGATGGCCATGGCCCGGGTCTCCATCGGGAACACCTCGGAGACCGTCAGATACGCGCTGGACGCGCCCGCCGAGGCCACGAACAGCACCGCGCACCAGCACGCCGTGAGCGTGACCGCGGTCAGCGAGCCCCGGCCGAACAGCCAGGCCGTGCCGAACAGCAGCAGGCCCGACACCAGGTAGGTCGACGAGATCATCACCCGGCGGCCGACCGTGTCGAAGAGCTTGCCCAGCAGCAGCGGGCCGCAGAAGTTGCCGACCGCGATGACCCCGAAGTAGTAGCCCGTGTTGCCGGTGGGGACATGGAAGAAGCGGGTGAGGATCGCGCCGAAGCCGAAGGTGATCGCGTTGTAGAGGAAGGCCTGGCCGACGAAGAGGGAGAAGCCCAGTACGGCGCGTCTGCGGTAGGCGGTGAAGACGGTACGGGCGATCTCGCCGAAGCCGATGCTCGACCGCTGGTGGATGACGAGCTCGCCCGCGGGCCGCGGCAGCGGCGCCCCCTTCTCGGCCACGATCCGGTGTTCGATGTCGGACACCACTCGTTCCGCCTCCTGGTGTCTGCCGTGGATCAGCAGCCAGCGGGGACTCTCGGGAACGGTGCGCCGTACGACGAGGATGACCAGGCCGAGGACGACGCCCAGGGCGAAGGTCAGCCGCCAGCCCACGTCCATCGGCAGGACGGCCGTGTTCAGCGCGAGGATCGACAGCAGCGAGCCGCCGACCGCGCCCAGCCAGAAGCTGCCGTTGATGATCAGGTCGACGCGGCCCCGGTAGTAGGCGGGGATCAGCTCGTCGATCGCGGAGTTGATGGCCGCGTACTCGCCTCCGATGCCGAAGCCCGTGCAGAAGCGGAACAGGAAGAACCACCAGGTCTGGAAGGAGACCGCGGTCAGCGCGGTCGCCCCGAGATACACCGCGAGGGTGATCATGAAGAGTCTTTTGCGGCCGTAGCGGTCGGTCAGCCGGCCCCAGAAGAGCGCGCCGGAACACGCGCCCGCCACATACAGCGCGGCCGCGACCCCGGTGACCTCACCCGAGGTGATCGGCAGGCCGCTGCCGGGCTCCGAGAGCCGGCTCGCGATATTGCCGACGACCGTGACCTCGAGTCCGTCCAGGATCCACACCGTGCCGAGCCCGATGACGATCCTCCAGTGCCAGCGCGACCAGGGCAGCCGGTCCAGACGGGCGGGGATCGCGGTGGTGATCGTTCCGGACCGGGGCTCGGTGTGCGCCATGGCTGACTCCTGGGGTCTTCGTTCGGATCAGGCCGGACCCCGCGAGCCCGGCATGATCCAAACGAGAGGCCCTGGGGGACGCCCGGTGACGCCGCACCGGCCCCGAGTGCCCGCCCGACCGTCCGTTATGCTCCCAGCGCCCGCGTTACCGCGTAGATCGCCACGCCGGCCAGGGAGCCCACCACCGTGCCGTTGATGCGGATGAACTGGAGGTCGCGGCCGATGTGGGCCTCGATCTTGCGGGTGGTGTGTTCGGCGTCCCAGCCGGCGACGGTGTCGGTGATCAGGGAGGTGATCTCCTTGCGGTAGGTCGTCACGACGTAGACCGCCGCGCCCTCGACCCAGGAGTCGACCTTGCCCTGCGCCCTGGAGTCCTCGGCCATCCGGGCGCCCAGGGACAGCAGCGAGGCGCGGACCCGCAGCCGCAGCTCGCTGCGCTCGTCCTCGGCCGCCGCGACGATCATCGACCGTACGGCCGTCCAGGCGGAGGCGATCAGGTCCTGGACCTCGCCGCGGCGCAGCACCTCGCCCTTGAGCCGCTCGACACGCCCGCGCGTGTCGGTGTCGGACTGGAGGTCGGAGGCGAAGTCGGTGAGGAAGCGGTCGAGCGCGCCGCGCGCCGGGTGCGAGGGCATGTCCCGCATCTCGGTGGTGAAGCGCAGCAGTTCCTTGTAGACCCGCTCGCCGACCTTCTTGTCGACGAACCTAGGGGTCCAGCCGGGCGCGCCGCCCTCCACGGCGTCCATCACGGAGTCGCTGTGCAACACCAGCCAGTCGTGCGCGCGGGAGACGACGAGGTCGACGACCCGTTTGTGGCCGCCGTCGGCGACGACCCGCTCCAGCAGCTTGCCGATGCCGGGCGCGATCTCCTGCGTGTTGGCTCTGCGGGTGATCGCCTCGCCGACGACGGCCTGGATGTCGGAGTCGCGCAGGACGGTCAGGGCGCCGCGCAGCGCGGTGGCCAGTTCCGCGGTCACCCGGTCGGCGTGCTCCGGCTGGGCGAGCCAGGCGCCGAGGCGGCTGCCGATGCCGACGGCGCGCAGCCGCTGCCGTACGACGTCCTCGGAGAGGAAGTTCTCGCCGACGAACTCGCCCAGCGAGACGCCGAGCTGGTCCTTCTTGGTCGGGATGATCGCGGTGTGCGGGATGGGCAGGCCGAGGGGATGGCGGAAGAGGGCGGTGACCGCGAACCAGTCGGCGAGCGCGCCGACCATGCCGGCCTCGGCGGCCGCGGCGACGTACGCCGCCCAGGCGCCGGCGCCCGCGTGCTCGCCCCACTTGGCGAGCACGTACACCACGGCGACGAACAGCAGCAGCCCGGTGGCGGTCAGCTTCATGCGGCGCACCCCGCGGCGCCGCTCCTCGTCGGCGGCGCTGAACACGGTCATCGCGCGGTGGGAGACGGCGTCCGCCGTCTCCGGACCGGCCTGGGTCGTCTGTTCCATCCACTCCACCCGTTCGGTGATCCCCGCGCACAATTGTCCCCTCCCGTCCGACTCCCGGAACGGAACAGGAGTTCCCGACGTCTGCCCGGAGGGGGTTTCGGCCGGACCTCGTCGATTCTCCCTCGGCTCATGGCCCATCATGTGCCCATCAGACCGGAGCCCCTTGGCTCCGCCCGGCCCCGCCCGAGGAGAGCATCGACCGCATGACCGGACGTCACGGTTACGCCCTGCTGACCGCGATCGTCGCACTGATCGTCGTCATTTCCGCCGCCCTCTACGCCGGGGTCTCCTACGGCACCGGCCGCCGGGCCGCCGCCCCGGCCGACAACCGTGGGCCGGTCCATCACGCGGCCCCGGCCTCCTCCGGTACCTGGGTCGCCACCTGGGCCGCCTCCCCGGCCGCCGCCGAGCCCGGCACGGAGACCACGGGCATGGCGGGCCGCTCGGTGCGCAACGTCGTGCACACCAGCGTCGCCGGGACGAGTGCCCGTATCACGCTGTCCAACCTCTACGGCCGGTCGCCGCTGAGCCTCACCCACGCCACGATCGCCCTCGCCGCCGGGGGCACCACCGCGGCCGCCGCCCCGCACACCATGCGGCGGCTCACCTTCGCCGGCGCCCCCTCGGTCGTCGTACCGTCCGGCGGGCAGGTGATGAGCGACGCCGTGTCCCTCGCCGTGCCGCGGGGCGCCGACATACTGGTCACCACCTACTCCCCCACCCCGTCGGGCCCGGTCACCTACCATCCGTACGCCCGCCAGATCTCCTACGTCGCGCAGGGCGACCTCGCCGAGGACGTGACCGGTACGCCGTACACCGAGCAGACGTCGGTCTGGCGCTATCTGAGCGCGGTGGACGTGCTCAGCGACGAGGCCGACGGGGCCGTCGTCGTCCTCGGCGACTCGCTCACCGACGGCGTCACCTCCACCCTCGGCGCCGACCGCCGCTGGACCGACGTCCTGTCCACCCGGCTGTGGACGGCGGTCGAGAAGGGCCAGGACGTGCCGAACTACAGCGTCGTCAACGAGGGCATCAGCGGCAACCAGGTGCTGACCGGCGGGCCCGGGCGGCCCGCGGACAACCCCAGCGGGCTGAGCCGGTTCGGGCGGGACGTGCTGGAGCGGACCGGGGTCAAGGTCGTCGTCATCGACCTCGGCATCAACGACATCCTGCGCAATCCGCAGCTCGCCGACCCGGAGCAGATCACCGGCGGGCTGCGCACGCTGGTGGATCAGGCGCACGCGCGCGGGCTGAAGGTCGTCGGGGCGACGCTGATGCCGTTCGAGGGACACCGCGGGTACACGCCCGCCCAGGAGGCGACACGGCAGCGGGTGAACGCGCAGATCCGGAGCGGGCGGGTGTTCGACGCCGTGGTCGACTTCGACAAGGCGCTGCGGGACCCCTACAACCCGCGGCGGCTGCGGGGCGAGTACGACTCCGGTGACCATCTGCACCCCAGTGACCTGGGGTACCGGGAGATGGCGAACGTCTTCGAGCCGAGCCTGCTGAAGGGGGCGGCGCGGGTGCGCCTCTAGTGCCGCGGCGGGCAACGTTTGCCCGTCAAGGAGCGGCGTCCGGTGCGTGCTCTGGGGGTCCCCCCTGCTCGAAGAGCTTGGGGGAGTGCCGGCCGGAAGTCCTCGTACTGGATGTACTCGGGCTTTCGGCCGGTGCGGCGAGTGGGGGTCCCCCCTGCTCGAAGAGCTTGGGGGAGTGCCGGGCGTCGCGACGGGGCCAACGTTGCCTGTCGCGGCACTAGGGTCGAGAGGTCCCTTTCCCGCCCCGGCCGCCCTCGGCCGCGGCGCTGCCCGGAGGTGGCTACCGGAGCCGGCGGCGCTCCGCCCTGCGCTCCAGTTTCTCCTGGCGGCGCTGCTCCTTCAGACGGCGGCGTTCCGCGTCGGTGATCTTGTGTCTGATTCCCACGCCGCCCCAGAAGGCCACACCGGTCACGATCACCCGGGGGGCACCCGGTTCGACCGGGGTGTCGTCCTCACGGTGGTCGAAGGCGCCCATGATGCCGATGCCACGCACCACGACCTCGACGCCGGGCGGCACGATCACGTCCACGCCGCCCATGATCGCCACGCAGTTGATCTGGATCTCCTGGTCGGCGAAGTTCGCGTCGCGCAGGTCGACGGCGCCACCGCCCCAGAAGGTGAAACAGCTGAACCGCTTGGGCACGGTCCAGCCGCCCTTGCGCTCGAACCCGCCCATGATGGCGACGGCCCACGACGACGAACCCTCGCCCCCGACCACCCGCGAGGCCCAACCGCCGCCCTGCACTGGCTGCTTGACCATGTTCACCACCGGGGCTGCCACCCCGGGCACGGGCAGGTCCCGGGTGATCGGCGTGAGTTCGCCGTACGTGCGCGCCCGGTACGCCGCCTCCAGCCGCTCCTCGAACTCGGCCATGTCGAGCCGCCCCTCGGCGAGGGCGTCCCGCAGTTGCTCGGCGACTCGTTCACGATCGGCGTCGGAAGCGCGAAGCTCCGGCAGGTCCTCCGTCATGACAGCAGCCTACGAGACCGCTTTCTCGGCGTACATCCTCGCGATGACCGCCTCGATGTCGGGCTCCCGCACCGACAGGTCCACCAGCGGGTACTCCGCCGCGATCCGCGCCACCAGGGGCGCCGCCGACTCGGCCGCCGGGAAGGCGAGCCACTGCCGGGGTCCCTCGACCCGCACCACGCGCGCGGTCGGCAGCTCGATCGGCGGCAGCTCGCGCTCCAGGTCGACCACCAGGGTGCGTTCGCTCTCGCCCGCCTCGTGCAGGCCGGTGAGCGGGCCGTCGTACATCAGGCGACCATGGTCGATGACCATCACCCGCGAGCACAACTGCTCGATGTCCTGGAGGTCGTGCGTGGTCAGCAGCACCGTCGTGCCGCGTTCGGCGTTCACGTCGCGCAGGAACGTACGGACCTTGGCCTTGCTGATGACGTCCAGGCCGATGGTCGGCTCGTCCAGGTAGAGGATCTCCGGGTCGTGCAGCAGGGCGGCGGCGATGTCGCCGCGCATCCGCTGGCCCAGCGAGAGCTGCCGTACCGGTACGTCCAACAGGCCGCCGAGTTCGAGGAGTTCGACGCAGCGGTCGAGGTTGTCGCGGTAACGGCCGTCGGGGATCCGGTACATGCGGTGCATCAGCCGGTAGGAGTCGATCAGCGGCAGGTCCCACCACAGGGTCGTACGCTGCCCGAACACCACCCCGATCCGCCGGGCGAGCCGGGTCCGCTCGCGGGAGGGGTCGATGCCGGCGACCCGCAGCCGGCCCCCGCTGGGCGTCAGGATGCCGGTGAGCATCTTGATCGTCGTCGACTTGCCCGCGCCGTTCGGGCCGATGTAGCCGACCATCTCACCGCGCGCCACGCTGAAGGAGATCGAGTCGACCGCCCGGACCTGCCGCCGCTCACGCCGGAGGAACCCGGTCTTCTTCCGTACCTCGAAGACCTTCTCGACCCGGTCGAGGGCGATGAAACCACCGCCCGCTTCGTCCGCCCCGGCCGCACCGTCCCTGCCCTCCACACCGTCCACCACCGTCGCCATACGCCCTGTACGCCCCTTCTCCTCTTCGTCCCGCCGGATCCCTCCGGAACCCGTCAATACCCGCAGGCGCCCGCCCCGGATGCCGCCGCATCCCGTCAATACTCGTCAGTTCCCGTCAGTTCCCGTCAGTTCCCGGTACTCCGGTACGACCGCAGGCCCACCCGCCAGGCCGCCCCCGCCAGCGCGCAGCACGCCACCGCGACCAGCGGCGACGCGAACGCGGTCCACCGGGGCAGGCCGAGCGGATACGGCCGCCCCAGCACGTACAGGGCGGGCAGCCAGTTGACGAAGGCCAGTGGCAGGACGAACGTCACCCCGCGCACCAGTTCCTTCGCGAACACCGTCGGCGGGTACTGGAGCAGCGTGGTGCCGCCGTAGGTGAACGCGTTCTGCGCCTCCGAGGCGTCCTGCGCCACGAACTGGAAGGCCGCCCCGGCCACGAACACCGCGCAGAAGATCCCGCAGCCGCTGACCACCATCACCGGCATCAGCAGCAGCTTCGCCGCCGTCCAGTCGATGTCGAGCCGCGTCAGCGACCAGGCCAGCACCAGCGCCCCCTGCGTCACCCGGCCCAGCCGGCGCAGCGCGAACCGGTCGGCGGCCACCTGCGCGAGCACCGGCGCCGGCCGGACCAGCAGCGTGTCGAGGGTGCCGTCGCGCACCCGCCGCCCCAGCCGGTCCATGGAGCCGATCGCCAGGTCCGCCAGCCCGAAAGCGGTACCGGACAGCCCGTACAGGAAGGCGATCTCGGGCAGCGTGTAGCCGCCGAGCGCGTCCACCCGGGAGAACATCAGCAGGATGGCCGCGAAGTCCAGCGCGGTCGCGGCGAAGTTCCCGACCGTGGTCATGACGAAGGAGGCGCGGTAGGCCATCGTGGAGCGAATCCACATCGCGGCGATCAGACGGTAGGCGCGCGCCCCCTCCACCAGCCGGTTGCCGGTCCGGTCCGTGGTGAGCTCAGCCACCCTGCACCACCACCCGCCGCGTCGCCGCCGACTGCACCAGCCGCCCCGCCCCCAGCAGCGCCACCGCCCACGCCCCCTGGAAGACGTACGTGTCCAGCGGGTCCGCGTGCCCCAGCAGGATGTCGGCGGGGGCCTGGAGCAGCGAGGACCACGGCAGCGCCCGGACCACCTCGCCCAGCGCGCCCGGGAAGACGTTCAGCGGCAGCAGCATCCCCGAGCAGAAGTACCCGACCAGCCAGGCCATCTGCACCACACCCGCGCCGTCCAGCAGCCAGAACGCGCTCAGCGCCACCAGGAAGCGGATCCCGAAGCCCACCAGCAGCGCCAGCGGCACCGCCCCGAGGAACGCCAGCCAGGTCACCGGGTCCGACGGCAGGTGCACCGGAAAGAACAGCGCCCCGAACGTGAAGGGCAGCACCCCGCGGCCCACCAGCTGGAACATCGCCCGGCCCGCGTCGGCCGAAAGCCACCACAGCTGGAGGTCGGCTGGCCGGTACAGGTCGACCGCGATGTCACCCGTTCGGATGCGTTCCATCAACTCGTCCTCGACGCCGCCCCCGCCGATCGCCAGCGCCGCCAGGAACGCCTGCCCCAGCCACACGTACGTCACGGCCTGCGCCTGGTCGTATCCGCCCAGGTGCGGCCGGACATCCCAGAGTGCAAGGTACGTGTACACCAGAATCAGCCCGAATGCCGTATTGGTGAACACCCCGGCCGCCGTCGCCGCCCGATACGTCGCGTACCGTCTGAATCCCCCCACCGCGACGGCCGCGTACAACCGTCCAGCGCCCACGTGCACCGCCTCCCAGGCCACGACACCAAAGCGCGGGAGCTTAATGCGTCCGGGGCGTGACATGCCACGCATTTTCTGGTCCGGACAGGTGACCGGGAACGGGAACGGAACAGATGCTGCGAGAGTCTTCATCTGGGGGCGCCGAAGGCGCATGAGGGCGTACGGGGACGTACGACGTGAAACGTACGGCGACGTACGACGTGAAAACAGGAGTCCGAGCACGACATGAGCGACGAGCCGCAGCCGCAGCAGCGGAACCAGGGCCGGCCCGACCACCGGCCACCGGCGGCACCCGGGACCGGGGGCGAGACGGAGACCGAGACGGAGGGCTGGGCGGAGGAGCACGGGGCGGACGGCGAGCCGGCGGACGGGGAAGCCGGACGGCCCCGGCGCACCGGCTGGCGCCGCGCCGTACCGACCTGGCGGATGGTGCTCGGCGGCTTCCTCACCGTCATGCTGCTGGTCATCGGCGCGTTCTTCCTCGGCTACTCCCTGGTGGAGATCCCGCCCGCCAACGCCCTGGCCGTCAAACAGGCCAACGTCTACCTGTACGCCGACGGCACCGAGATCGCCCGGGACGGCGAGATCAACCGGGAGAACGTCACCCTCGCCCAGGTCTCCAAGGCCGCCCAGCACGCCGTGCTCGCCGCCGAGGACCGCGACTTCTACACCGAGTCCGCCGTCGACCCCAAGGCCATGCTGCGCGCCGGCTGGAACACCGCCCTCGGCAAGGGCAAGCAGTCCGGTTCGACGATCACCCAGCAATACGTGAAGAACTACTACCTGGGCCAGGAGCAGACCGTCACCCGCAAGGTGAAGGAGTTCTTCATCTCGGTCAAGCTGGACCGCACCGTGTCCAAGAACGACATCCTCGAGGGCTACCTCAACACCAGCTACTTCGGCCGCAACGCCTACGGCATCCAGGCCGCCGCCCAGGCCTACTACGGCGTCAACGCCCAGGACCTCGACCCGGCCCGCGCCGCCTATCTGGCCGCGCTGGTCAACGCGCCCAGCGAGTACGACGTCGCCGCGCACCCGGAGAACAAGGCCGCCGCCCTGTCCCGCTGGAACTACGTCCTGGACGGCATGGTCAAGAAGGGCTGGCTGAGCGCCTCACAGCGGGCCGGGATGAAGTTCCCGATGCCGAAGGAGGCCACCGTCCCCACGGGCATGTCCGGGCAGCGCGGCTACATCGTCCGCGCGGTGAAGGACTACCTGGCCGCGCACAAGATCCTGACCGAGGACCAGCTCTCCTCGGGCGGCTACCGGATCACCACGACCCTGGAGAAGAACAAGCAGGACGCCCTGGTCAAGGCCGTGAACGACCAGGTGATGAGCAAGCTCGACAAGAAGGACCGCAAGGTCGACACCTACGTCCGGGCCGGCGCCGCCTCCGTCGACCCGAAGACCGGCGAGCTCGTCGCCATGTACGGCGGCATCGACTACGTCCAGCAGTACACGAACAACGCCACCCGCCGGGACTTCCAGGTGGGCTCCACCTTCAAGCCGTTCGTGTTCACCTCCGCCGTCCAGAACGGCTCCGAGACCCAGGACGGCCGCGCGATCACCCCGAACACCTACTACGACGGCACCAACAAGCGCCCCGTCGAGGGCTGGAGCGGTTCCTACGCCCCCGCGAACGAGGACGACGTCGACTACGGGGACATCACCGTGAGCGAGGCCACGGACAAGTCCGTCAACGCGGTGTACGCGCAGATGGCCGCCGACGTCGGCTCCGACAAGGTCAAGAACACCGCCATCGCCCTCGGCCTGCCGGCCGACACCCCGGAACTGACCCCCACCCCGTCCATCGCGCTCGGAGTGGCCACGGCCAGCGTCGTCGACATGGCCGACGCCTACGCCACGCTCGCCAACCACGGCCAGCACGCCCCCTACACGATGATCAAGAAGATCACCAAGGACGGCACCGCCACGATCGAGCTGCCCCGGCGCACCGAGGTCCAGGCGGTCAGCCGCGAGGCCGCCGACACCACCACCGCGATACTGCGCAGCGTCGTCCAGAACGGCACCGCCACCGCCGCCCAGGGCGCCGGCCGGCCCGCCGCGGGCAAGACCGGCACCGCCGAGGAGGACCAGGCGGCCTGGTTCGCCGGCTACACGCCCGACCTCGCCACCGTCGTCTCGGTCATGGGCCAGGACCCGGACACCGCCCACCACGAGTCGCTCTACGGCGCCATGGGTCTTGCCCGCGTCAACGGCGGCGGGCCGCCCGCCCAGATCTGGGCGCAGTACACCGGAGCCGCCCTGAAGAACACCCTGGCCACGGACTTCGACCTCCAGCTCCAGCCGGGTGCCGACGAGGTCCAGCCGCCGCCCTCGGAGTCCGCCGAGGACCCGGGCGACGAGGGCCAGGACGACAACGGCGCGACCGACTCCGACACCGGCGGCCAGGACCAGGGCCAGGACGAGGGCCAGGACCAGGGGCAGAGCCAGGGCGACGGCGACCCGGGCGACACCGGCGGCGACCCCTCCACCGGCGCGACCGACGGCACCCAGCCGGGCGGACCCGCCGGCGGGGAGCCCGGGGACACCGGAGTCACCCCGCCGGGCGGCCCGGGAGGCACGCCCGGCCAAGGCGGCACCGGCACCCCGCCGGGCGGGGGCGCGGCGGCCGGCGCCTCCGGCGACGGCGGCCTGAACACCGGCCTGCAGGGCATGTTCAGTGGCCGGACGTGACCTTGAGCCCCACCACGGACACCAGCAGCAGACTCACGAAGAAGATCCGGGCGGCGGTCGCCGGCTCCCCCAGCACCACCATGCCGACCACCGCCGCACCGGCCGCCCCGATGCCCACCCACACGCCGTAGGCGGTGCCGATGGGCAGGGAACGGGCGGCATAGGACAGCAGGACCATGCTGGTCACGATCCCCGCGCCGGTGAGCACGCTGGGCAGGGGGCGGGTGAAGCCGTCGGTGAACTTCATTCCGATCGACCAGCCCACCTCGAGCAGACCGGCGAGGACAAGCACGACCCAGGCCATGACGGGCACCTCCGGGACGACGTAAGGACATGAACGGGGGTGCGTCGTCTTTGCGTTCATCCCGGTACGGCGCGTCTCGTCGGGTTGGCCCCGAGGCTAGCAAAGTCCGGGGGCCGGCGAAGAAAGGACAAAGGGGCTGGTGACCATGGTCACCAGCCCCTCGCTTCGTCTTCCTACAGATACAGGCCGGTGGAGTCCTCCGAACCCTCGAACCGGTCCGCGGCCACCGCGTGCAGATCACGTTCGCGCATGAGCACGTACGCGACCCCGCGCACCTCGACCTCGGCGCGGTCCTCCGGATCGAACAACACCCGGTCCCCCGGCTCGACGGTCCGCACGTTCTGCCCCACCGCGACGACCTCGGCCCAGGCCAGCCGGCGTCCCACCGCCGCCGTCGCGGGGATCAGGATGCCACCGCCCGAACGCCGCTCGCCCTCGCTCGTGTCCTGCCGGACGAGCACCCGGTCGTGCAGCATCCGGATGGGCAGCTTGTCGTGCTGGCTGCTGTGCTCATTTCTCTTGGCGCTCACGCCTCGAACCTACCTGCCTTCGGCACGTCGTCACGCGGTGGGGCGTCGTGCCGCTCAGCGGCGGCGCCGGCGGGCGCCCAGAGCGAGCAGCCCGACCAAACCGACAGCGACCAGGGCGACCGGCACCACCCGCTCCATGCGCGGGGCGCCCTCCTCGTCCACGAACTGCGCCCGCACATCGCTCACCACCCGGTTGACCTGCACGTAGGCCCGTCCGAGCGTGTGATCGACATGGGAGGCGACCTTGGCCTTGGCGTCCCCGACGATGGTCTTCGGGTGCACGCGTACCCCGATCTCGTCGAGCGTCTCGGCCAGCACCTCGCGGCGGCGCCTGATGTCCGCCTCGATCTCAGCCGGGGTTCTGGTGTCCGCGGTGTCCGCCACCGTGCCGCCTCCGAAGTCAACTGATGCCTGTTCGGGACAGTCTGTCAGCTCTCGCTCCGACCGCACCGTCGGCACCCCCGGTTACCCTCGGAGCGACACGGTATCCGCACGCACGAGGAGACGAGCTTCGATGACCGAGCGACTCCAGCCCGGGGACGTGGCCCCCGCCTTCGCCCTCCCCGACGCCGACGGCAAGGAGGTGTCGCTGGCCGACCACAAGGGCCGGAAGGTCATCGTCTACTTCTACCCGGCCGCCCTCACCCCCGGCTGCACCAAGCAGGCCTGCGACTTCACCGACAACCTGGACCTGCTGGCGGGCGCGGGGTACGACGTGATCGGCATCTCCCCCGACAAGCCGGAGAAGCTGGCGAAGTTCCGCGACAAGGAGTCCCTCGAGGTCACGCTGCTCGCCGACCCGGACAAGAAGGTCCTGGAGTCCTACGGCGCCTTCGGCGAGAAGAAGCTCTACGGCAAGACCGTCGTCGGCGTCATCCGCTCCACGATCGTCGTGGACGAGGAGGGCAAGGTCGAACGCGCCCTGTACAACGTCAAGGCGACCGGCCACGTAGCCAAGATCATCAAGGACTTGGGCATCTGAGGGCGACTCCCGCCACGTACGCGGCCCGCACCTGCATGCCCGGCGCGGGCCGCCTTTGCGTTCCCCACCGCATGCCGTGCGTGACTGTCCGATAACCGGTTCGTTACTCCGTATGGGCCATGAACGCGTGGCCGAGAACGGAGGGGACCCATGGGGGCCAGCACGTACACCAAGGAGCGCCTGGAGAAGGCGGCTCACGGGGCGCGAACCTTGTCGGAGGCGTTGGAGAGACTGGGGGTGGATCCGAGAAGTTCGACGCGGGACTACATTCGGGCGCGGATGAAGAAGTTGGGCGTGGACGTGTCCCACTTCGAACGGGAGGGAGCGAAATGGACGAGGACAGTCCTGGAACGGGCGGTGGCAGCCTCCACGAGCGTGAATGAGGTACTGCGCCATCTCGGCATTGAGGTCGTCGGTGGACACCACACCCACATCAGCCGCCGGATCAAGGCGTACAACATCGACACGTCTCACTTCATGCCGACGGCCAGAACCGAGCGTATGCGGCAAAACCGGCGCCGCCGGACCGCCCACGAGATCCTCATCGAGGACACGTCAGCGAATCCCAGACGCGCGCCAAGCAATCGACTCAAGAGGGCGCTGCGTGAATCGGGCGTGGAGGAGCGCTGTGCGCTGTGTGGGATCAAGGCCGTCTGGCAGAACGAGCCACTACCGCTCGAGGTCGACCACATCGATGGCAACTGGCGCAACAACCGCATCGGAAACCTACGGTTCCTCTGCCCCAACTGCCATTCGACGACGGACAACTATCGAGGACGCGGCAAGGGACGCGGCAAGGTCGGTGCTGCATGAGCAGCGGTGTGCAGTACACCCGCGAGCGGTTGGCGGAGGCCGCCGCGCAGTGTTCCGATATCGACGAAGTCATCGTGTTCTTCGGCACTCAGCCGTACGGCAGCCTTCGCCGCCACCTTTTCCGACGTTTCGAGCACTTCGGAATCGATGTCTCGCACTTCCGCCATTGCGGCAGGCGGACCAGGCTCACGACCCGGCCCACGCCCGAGACGCTACGTGCGGCGGTAGCCCAATCAGTGTCCATCGCCGAAGTGCTGCGCCGTCTCGACCGCCCCGACAACGAAGCCCAGCGTGCGATGCTTCGCGACTGGATCACCGAAGCGCAGCTCTCGACCGCACACTTCTTGGGGCAGGCACATCAGCGCGGGAAGCCAGGACCAGTCCCTGTCAAGCGTGCCGAGGACATCTTGGTCCAGCACAACGGCAGAGTCCGGAGGGGAACCCGCCTGCTGCGTCGCGCTCTCCGCGAAGTCGGCGTACCCGAGGAGTGTGCCAGGTGCGGTGTTGGACCGGAATGGCTCGGGCGGCCCATGACATTGGAGGTCGACCACATCAACGGTGACTGGAGCAACGATCGCCGGGAGAACCTGCGCCTTTTGTGCCCCAACTGCCATGCGGTCACCAGCACCTGGTGCCGGGGCAGGAAGGTATGTCGCGATCAGGCGGGTGATTCCCGGTAGCATGAGCGGGCACGCGGCCGTTGCTGAACGGTATAAGCAGAGGTTTTAGGTGCCTCGGGGCGTTTGCCCATGTGGGTTCGACTCCCACCGGCCGCACGCCGAAAGAGGGGGCCGCCCAGCCGGGCGGCCCCCTCTTCTTATCCCAGCAGTTCCCGCACCACCGGCACCAGCGCCCGGAATGCCTTGCCGCGGTGGCTGATCGCGTTCTTCTCCTCGGGGGACAGTTCCGCGCAGGTGCGCACCTCGCCGTCCGGCTGGAGGATCGGGTCGTAGCCGAAGCCGTTCGTGCCCGCGGGCTTGTGGCGCAGGGTGCCGCGCAGTTGGCCCTCCACCACCCGCTCCGTGCCGTCCGGCAGGGCGAGGGCCGCCGCGCAGGCGAAGTGGGCGGCGCGGTGGTCGTCGGCGATGTCGGAGAGCTGGGCCAGGAGCAGGTCCAGGTTGGCCTTGTCGTCGCCGTGGCGGCCGGCCCAGCGGGCCGAGAAGATGCCGGGGGCGCCGCCGAGGACGTCGACGCAGAGGCCGGAGTCGTCCGCGACCGCGGGCAGGCCGGTGGCCTGGGCCAGGGCGTGGGCCTTCAGCAGGGCGTTCTCCGCGAAGGTGGCGCCGGTCTCCTTGACGTCGGGGACGTCCGGGTAGGCGTCGGTGCCCACGAGTTCGTGGGGCAGTCCGGCGTCGGCCAGGATCGCCCTGAGTTCGACGATCTTGCCGCTGTTGCGGGTGGCGAGGATCAAGCGGGTCATGCGGGGGTGCTCCTCTACTTCGCCAGGGCCGTCTCGAGGGCCGTGCGCTGGATCGCCGTGAGTTCGGCGCAGCCGGCCACGGCGAGGTCGAGGAGGCTGTTCAGTTCCTCGCGGGCGAAGGGTTCGGCCTCCGCGGTGCCCTGGACCTCGACGAAGCGCCCGTCGCCGGTGCAGACGACGTTCATGTCGGTCTCGGCGCGGACGTCCTCCTCGTAGCAGAGGTCGAGCAGCGGCACACCGCCGACGATGCCGACCGAGACGGCGCTGACCGTGCCGGTGAGCGGCTGCCGGCCGGCCTTGATCAGCTTCTTGCCACGGGCCCAGGCGACGGCGTCGGCCAGCGCCACGTAGGCACCCGTGATGGCCGCGGTCCGGGTGCCGCCGTCGGCCTGGAGGACGTCGCAGTCCAGGACGATGGTGTTCTCGCCCAGTGCCTTGTAGTCGACGACCGAGCGCAGGGAGCGGCCGATGAGGCGGGAGATCTCATGGGTGCGGCCGCCGATCCTGCCCTTGACCGACTCGCGGTCGCCGCGGGTGTTGGTGGCGCGGGGCAGCATGGAGTACTCGGCGGTGACCCAGCCCTCGCCGCTGCCCTTGCGCCAGCGCGGGACGCCTTCGGTGACGGAGGCGGTGCAGAAGACCTTGGTGTCGCCGAAGGAGACGAGGACGGAGCCCTCGGCGTGCTTGCTCCACCCGCGTTCGATGGTGACCGGGCGGAGTTGTTCGGGGGTGCGGCCGTCGATACGAGACATGGCGTCGAGCGTAGTCCCCCATGGACAAGGGGCTCCTCCCGCATCGGAAAGAGCCCCTTGGGGGTGAACCGCGGCGGGTCGCGGGGTTCACATCATGTCTTCGATCTCCGCGGCGACGGGGTCGGCGTCGGTGCCGATGACGACCTGGATGGCGGTGCCCATCTTGACGACGCCGTGGGCGCCGGCGGCCTTGAGGGCGGCCTCGTCGACCAGGGAGGCGTCGTGCACTTCGGTGCGGAGCCGGGTGATGCAGCCCTCGATCTCATCGATGTTGTCGATGCCGCCGAGCCCGGCGACGATCTTCTCAGCCTTGGTGGCCATGTTCCCTCTCCCTGATCCGAACCGCTTTGTCGCAGTAACCCATAGTTGGACCGTTTTTGCGAGCGATCGCGCCATGGGTGCACAATGGGGCGCTCATGGCAGCGGAACCGTCCACCGACTGGTCTACACCAGCGTAGGGGCGGCAGCCAAAACGCGGCTCGACGCCCGGCACCCTGCCCCACATCACCGACTCCGAGCTCGAATTCACACGGTGCGTAGTGGTTCGGTCGCGGGAATCACGGGTTCCTTACGCCCCCTTCATCGTGTTACAACAGGTCTACACCACTGAGTGGTGTAGACCACCACCCGATGGAGGATGTATGAGCACCGCCACCGAGACGGCGGCCCCGGCGAAGAAATGGGGATCCGGCCTGTTCCAGGGCCTGCAGAAGGTCGGCCGCAGCCTGCAGCTCCCGATCGCCGTACTGCCGGCGGCCGGTATCCTGCTGCGTCTGGGACAGCCGGACGTGTTCGGCGCGGACGGACTCGGCTGGGACCAGGTCGCCAAGGTGTTCGCCGGCGCCGGTGGCGCGCTGCTGGATGCCTCGCTCGGTCTGCCGCTGCTGTTCTGCATCGGCGTCGCCATCGGCTTCGCCAAGAAGGCCGACGGCTCGACCGCGCTCGCCGCGGTGGTCGGGTTCCTCACCTATTACACGGTGATCCACCAGTTCCCGATCGAGGACGGTGTGCCGAAGGGCGCCGAGTTCGTCTCAACCGGTCTCGGTGGCGTGTGGAAGCACGGCTCCGAGATCACCGCGGCGTCCTACCAGAACCCGGGCGTGCTGGGCGGCATCATCCTCGGTCTGCTCTCCGCCGTGATCTGGCAGCGGTTCCACCGCACCAGGCTCGTCGACTGGCTGGGCTTCTTCAACGGCCGCCGCCTGGTCCCGATCATCATGGCTTTCGTCGGTACCGCGCTGGGCGTTCTGGTCGTGGTGGGCTGGCAGCCCATCGGTGACGTGATCACCGACCTCGGCAAGTGGATAACCGGGCTGGGCGCCGCGGGCGCGGGCCTGTTCGGTCTGGTCAACCGCGCGCTGATCCCGGTCGGCATGCACCAGTTCGTCAACACCGTCTCGTGGTTCCAGATCGGCGACTTCACCAACTCCGCCGGCCAGGTCGTCCACGGCGACCTGAACCGCTTCTTCGCGGGTGACCCGCACGCCGGCCAGTTCATGTCGGGCTTCTTCCCGATCATGATGTTCGGTCTGCCGGCCGCCGCCCTGGCCATCGCGCACTCGGCCCGGCCGGAGCGCCGCAAGGCCGTCCTGGGCATGATGGTGTCGCTGGCGCTGACCTCCTTCGTGACCGGTGTGACCGAGCCGATCGAGTTCACGTTCATGTTCATCGCCCCCGTGCTGTACGCGATCCACGCGGTGCTGACCGCCCTGTCCATGGCGATCACCTGGGCGCTCGGCGTGCACGCCGGCTTCACCTTCTCCGCCGGCTTCATCGACTACGCCCTCAACTGGAACCTGGCGACCAAGCCATGGCTGATCATCCCGATCGGCCTGGTGTTCGCGGCGATCTACTACACCGTGTTCCGCTTCGCCATCACCAAGTTCAACCTCCCCACCCCGGGCCGCGAGCCCGAGGAGGAGACCGAGGACCTCACCAAGGCGTGAGGCCGGTCACGGCGTGAGAGGGCCCCCGGAGTTCCATGACTCCGGGGGCCTTTTCGCGTCCTGCGCCTGCCGCCCTGGGGCTGCTGACCTGGGCCTAGATGTCGTACGACGCTCCGGGCGCCGCGAGCTCCACCGGACCGGCGTAGGCCGCGCGGGCGTGGGCGAGGTTGATCTGCGGGTCGGTCCACGGGGGGATGTGGGTGAGGACCAGGCGGCGGACTCCGGCACGCGCGGCGGCCTCGCCCGCCTCGCGGCCGTTGAGGTGCAGATCGGGGACGGTCTCCTTGCCGTCCGTGAAGGCGGCCTCGCACAGGAAGAGGTCGCTGCCTCGGGCGAGTTCCTCCAGCGCCGCGCTCACCCCGGTGTCCCCGGAGTACGTCAGCGCGCGCCCGCCGTGCTCGACGCGGATGGCGTAGGCCTCCACGGGGTGGGCCACCCGCTCGGTGTGCACGGTGAACGGGCCGACCTCGAAGGTGCCGGGCTTGACCGTGTGGAAGTCGAAGACCTCGCTCATCGAGGAGGCCGTGGGGGTGTCGGCGTAGGCGGTGGTCAGCCGGTGCTCGGTGCCCTCGGGCCCGTACACCGGGATGGGGTCGCACCGGCCTCCGTCGTAGCGGTAGTAGCGTGCGACGAAGTAGCCGAGCATGTCGATGCAGTGGTCGGCGTGCAGATGACTCAGGAAGATGGCGTCGAGGTCGTAGAGACCGCAGTGGCGCTGCAGCTCGCCCAGGGCGCCGTTGCCCAGGTCGAGGAGCAGCCGGAAGCCGTCGGCCTCGACGAGGTAGCTCGAGCAGGCCGATTCCGCGGACGGGAACGACCCCGAGCAGCCGACGACGGTGAGCTTCATGAAGCAGAAACCTCCGCTGGCGGGAAAACTTCAGAAGAGAGGAAGGTGACGGGGGTCGTGCGGTCCGTCGAGCCTAAGGCGGGATACGGCCGGTCGCTCCTCCGGCAAAGCCCGTTGTGGGCGAACTCACCTGTGGTGTCACCGGTTCGGCTGGACCTGGGGCGCATGGGGGGCGTTGAAGGGCGCGCACCGAGGATCGCACGCCGGTAACGTCATGGTTGTGGACACGTCCTGGTGGCTGGCGCTCGCGGCGGTGGTGTTGCTCGCGCTCGTCGCCACGCTCGTCGACGGCTGGGGACGGGGCCGCAGGCCGCCGAAGAGGTTGCGTCCCGGCCGCCCGGCCGGGCGGCGTGCCGCGGCGCGGCCGCAGCCCGCGGAGATCTGGTGGGCCAGTCTGCCCCACGGCGACGGGCCGGGGGCGAAGGACCGGCCCTGTCTGGTGCTGGCGGTGCACGGCAAGCGCGCCAAGGTCGCGGAGATCACCAGCAGATACCACGACGAGCGGTCCGGTGTGATCCCGCTGCCGCCGGGCTCGGTGGGGGACACGCAGGGGCGGACCAGCTTCCTGGAGACCGACGAGGTCCGGGAGGTGCCGGTGTGGGACTTCCGCCGCCGGGTGGGGGTCGTGGACCCGGCGCTCTGGGACCAGGTCCGGTACCTCGCGGGCTGAGCGGGACGGGCGCGGGCGGGCTGAGCGGGACGGGCGCGGCGTTGTCGTGTCCGTGTGCCGCGGCCCGTCGGGTTCATGACCCCGTCACCCGCACGGTGACCGTCCACCGCCGGATGCCCCGACAGGCGATCCGGCCCGGGCCGGCGGGGGTGCCGTCCTCGCCGTAGTCCGTGCCGTCGTGCGGCGCGGCGCGGCCGACGAGGAGCAGGGCCGCCGCCTCGGCGGTGGCGTGGAGCGTCGAACGGCGCATGGGGGCGGCCGCCTTTCTGCTGTGCCCGGGATGCCGTGCCCGGGATGCCGTGCCCTGTCCTTCTGCCGGTGTGGCGTTCCTCCAGCACATCAGGATCCCGTCCCCCACGCACGCGGGGCCCCGGCCGGATACGACGGCCGGGGCCCCGCGGTCGGGACTTTCGCACCGGGCCTACGCCCAGAGCTGGCCCTGGAGGGTCTCGATGGCCTCCTCGGTGGTGGCCGCGGTGTAGACGCCGGTGGAGAGGTACTTCCAGCCGCCGTCGGCGACGACGAACACGATGTCGGCGCTCTCGCCCGCCTTCAGCGCCTTCTTCCCGACGCCGATCGCCGCGTGCAGGGCGGCGCCGGTGGAGACGCCCGCGAAGATGCCCTCCTGCTGGAGGAGTTCGCGGGTGCGGGTGACCGCGTCGGCGGAGCCGACCGAGTAGCGGGTGGTGAGGACGGAGGCGTCGTAGAGCTCGGGGACGAAGCCCTCGTCGAGGTTGCGCAGCCCGTACACCAGGTCGTCGTAGCGCGGCTCGGCGGCGACGATCCTCACGTCCGGCTTGTGCTCGCGCAGGTAGCGGCCGACGCCCATGAGGGTGCCCGTGGTGCCGAGGCCCGCGACGAAGTGGGTGATCGAGGGCAGGTCGGCGAGGATCTCGGGGCCGGTGGTGGCGTAGTGGGCGCCGGCGTTGTCCGGGTTGCCGTACTGGTAGAGCATCACCCAGTCCGGGTGCTCGGCGGCCAGTTCCTTGGCCACCCGCACGGCGGTGTTGGAGCCGCCCGCGGCCGGGGAGGGGATGATCTCCGCTCCCCACATGCCGAGCAGGTCGCGGCGCTCCTGGGAGGTGTTCTCGGGCATCACGCACACCATGCGGTAGCCCTTGAGCTTGGCCGCCATGGCCAGCGAGATGCCGGTGTTGCCCGAGGTGGGTTCGAGGATCGTGCAGCCCGGGGTGAGCCGGCCGTCCTTCTCCGCCTGCTCGATCATGTGCAGGGCGGGACGGTCCTTGATCGAGCCGGTCGGGTTGCGGTCCTCCAGCTTCGCCCAGAGGCGGACGTCGGCCGACGGCGACAGCCGCGGCAGGCACACCAGCGGGGTGTTGCCCACCGCGGCCAGCGGGGAGTCGTAACGCATCGCTGGTCAGCGACCGATCAGCGCATCCCGCCGGCGACGGCCGGCAGGATCGTCACGTTGTCGCCGTCGGTGAGCTTGGTGGAGATGCCGTCCAGGAAGCGCACGTCCTCGTCGTTCAGGTAGACGTTGACGAAGCGGCGCAACTGCTCGCCCTCCACGATGCGGGCCTGGATGCCCGGGTGCCGGGCCTCGAGGTCGGCGAAGAGGTCGGCGAGGGTCTCCCCGTTGCCGTCCACGGCCTTCTGGCCGTCGGTGTACTGGCGGAGGATGGTGGGGATGCGGACCTCGATGGCCATGGTTGCGGGCTCCTGTCGGTAAGGATGTCGTCGGGGGTGGGTCCCCGGCTCGGACGCGGCCGGGCGCACGTTCGGGATGCCCCGGGCTTTCGGCACGGGGAAGGGAGCGCCGCGGCCCTCACGGCCGTGCGGCGGCGCGGAACGTCAACAGATGGCGCTCTTCAGCCTGCACAGGTCGACGTGCAGCCGCGCCACGAGCAGCATGCCCGGCGTCTTGTCGCTCACGTCGTGGAAAACCATGCGGTCATCGTATCGATTCCCGGTCCGGGACCCGGAGTGTGATCTCGGGACTCGGACACTTCGCATCCGCGTCACGAGACGTTCGGCGCTCAGTACGCCTCCACCACCTTGACTTCCTCCTCCGTGACCTCGCCCTCCACGATGCGGAACGAGCGGAACTGGAACTCGCCGAGCCCGTCGGTGTCGGCCGTGGAGACCAGGACGTAGTGCGCGCCGGGCTCGTTGGCGTAGCCGATGTCGGTGCGGGAGGGGTAGGCCTCGGTCGCGGTGTGCGAGTGGTAGACGATCACCGGCTCCTCGTCCCGGTCGTCCATCTCCCGGTAGAGCTTGAGCAGGTCCTGCGAGCCGAACTCGTAGAAGGTGGGCGAGCGGGCCGCGTTCACCATGGGGATGAACCGCTCGGGCCGGCCGGAGCCCACGGGTCCGGCCACGACGCCGCACGCCTCGTCCGGGTGGTCCTTGCGGGCGTGGGCGACGATCTGGTCGTGGAGGGCCTGGGTAAGGGTCAGCATGGCGGCCAGCATAGACATGTGGGCCGTTCCGTACCGGAGTTCGGTACGGAACGGCCCACATCGTGGACGTCCTGAGCGGCTGCGGAAGCGGGTGCTTGGGGGACCCGCTCCTGCCGAACGTCCGGCCAGTAAGCGCCTCGGGGTCAGCCGATCTTCTCGAGTTGTGGTTCGCGCCGGTCGGCGACCTGCGGGTTGCGGGTCTTGAGGACCGCCCAGCCGACGGCCAGGGCGGCGGCCCACCCGGCCATCACGTACAGGCAGACGCGGGAGTCGGCGTCGTACGCGATCAGTCCGGTGACGAAGAGCAGGAACGCGATGGCGACGTAGGAGCACTTGGCGCCGCCGGGGGCCGGGAAGGAGGAGGCGCGCAGCCGGCCCGCCTCGACGCCCCGGCGGTACAGGACGTGGCTGATCAGGATCATCAGCCAGGTCCAGATGCCGGCCGCGGTCGCGACGGAGGTGACGTAGCCGAAGGCCTTCTCCGGGACGACGTAGTTCAGCACCACGCCGATGCCCATGAAGGCGACGGAGACGGTGATGCCGAACGCGGGGGTCTTGGAGCTCGACAGGCGGCTGAAGCACCGGGGGGCCTCGCCGTTGTCCGCGAGGGTGCGCAGCATCCGGCCGGTGGAGTACATGCCGGAGTTGCAGGAGGACAGGGCCGCGGTGAGCACCACGAAGTTCACGATGCCCGCGCCGGCCGGGATGCCGATGACCGCGAACGCCTTCACGAAGGGGCTGACGCCCTCGCCGAACTCGGTCCACTTCACCACGCACAGGATGACGGTGAGGGCGCCGACGTAGAACAGGGCGATGCGCCAGGGCAGGGTGTTGATCGCCTTGGGGAGGGTCTTCTCCGGGTTCTGGGACTCGCCCGCGGTGACGCCGACCAGTTCGACGGCGAGGTAGGCGAACATCACGCCCTGGAGGGTCATCAGGGAGGAGCCGACGCCCCTGGGGAAGAAGCCGTCGAACTCCCAGAGGTTGCTGACGGCCGCGGTGTCGCCGGCGGCGCTGAAGCCGAAGGTGAGGACACCCAGGCCGATCACGATCATGCCGATCAGGGCGGTGACCTTGACCATCGAGAACCAGAACTCGATCTCGCCGAAGACCTTCACGGAGATCAGGTTGGCCACGAACAGGACCACCAGGAACACCAGGGCGGTCACCCACTGCGGGACGGCGGGGAACCAGTAGTGGACGTAGATCGCGGCGGCCGTCAGCTCCGCCATTCCGGTCACCACCCACATCAGCCAGTACGTCCAGCCGGTGAAGAAGCCGAAGAACGGGCCGAGGAACTCGCGGGAGTACTCCGCGAAGGAGCCCGAGACGGGACGGTAGAGCAGCAGCTCGCCGAGCGCCCGCATGATGAAGAAGATGATCAGGCCCGCGAGGGCGTACATGACGATGAGGCTGGGTCCGGCCTTGGCGATGTTCGCCCCCGCACCCAGGAAGAGGCCGACGCCGATGGCGCCGCCGATGGCGATCATCTGGACCTGGCGGCTGCCGAGCCCTCGCTCGTACCCCTCTTCGGGAGCTTCCGTGACCTGTGGGGAGGTCATGTGGTGTGCGCCTTTCTCCATGCCGACCCGGGCCCTCGGTCGGCCCCGGATCGGGTTTCGATCCCCCCGGATTGATGGAGTGCGGGCCCGGGTCTCCCCGGATCCGCTGTGCCTGGCCGGCTGTTGCCGGCTCGGTGGCGCACCCGGCCGGACGTGGGTGGTGTCCGCCGGGCGGTCGTGAAGATGTACCACGGCCGCATCGCTGATCGGCGAGGAGCTTTGTGATGCATGCCACAGGAAGAAGCGGACAAAGCGCGCAGAGCGCACTCATACCCGGCCGCCACGGAGACCCGATCGTTATCCGGATTTGAGCGTCCTCTGAGCGAACGCGAAATCCGGATATACCGGGTGGATCACGGCATGGGCCGGGTCCTGACCGGATGGATCACGGCACGGGCCTGCGGCAGGAGAGGCGCGGCGCTACGGCAGGAGAGTGGAGACGAGGGTCTCCTGGAGCCCGCCCAGCCACAGGTAGGCCATCACCATCGGCTTGCGCGGATCCTCGTCCGGCAGGCGGTAGAAGTCGTCCGTGTCGTCCTCGTCGGTGATCTCCAGCCGGGAGCCGATGGCGAGGCGCAGGTCGTTGAGCGCGCCGAGCCACCGCCGGGACTCGTCCGGCGTCAGCTCGAGCACCGCCGGGCCCTCTCCGCCGGGGGCGAGAGCGTTGAGCGAGTGGATCACCGCGAGGGCGTTCTCGCGCTTGCCGGCCCGCAGGTCGTTCTCGGTGTAGCGGCGGAACTCGGCGGAGTGGGCGCGCTGCTCGGCGGCCTCCCGCGGGGTGCCGGGCGTCTCGGGGTCGCGGTAGGCGTCCGGGAGGAGCCGCTTGAGGACGGGGTCGGAGGGCGGTTCGCTCGGGCCCTCGGCGAACAGCTCGGCGAGCGGGTCGGCGGGGGCGTCCTCGGCGGGACCCGGGCCGATCAGTTCGAGGAGCTGCACCGCCAGCGAGCGGATGATGGAGATCTCGACGTCGTCGAGCGCGACGGACGCGCCGCCGCCGGGGAGCGGTTCGAAGGTTCCGGGCATGGAGGGAGTTCGCTACTTCCGGTCCTGCTGCAGGGTGGCCCACAGACCATAGCCGTGCATGGCCTGCACGTCCCGTTCCATCTCCTCGCGGGTCCCGCTGGAGACGATCGCCCGGCCTTTGTGGTGGACGTCGAGCATGAGCTTGGTGGCCTTGTCCTTGGAGTAGCCGAAGTACGTCTGGAAGACGTACGTCACATAGCTCATGAGGTTGACGGGGTCGTTGTGGACGATCGTCACCCAGGGCACGTCGGGTTCGGGTACGGCGAAAACCTCCTCCGCCGACTCGGTCTTCTCGATCTCGATGGGTGCGGCTGCCGTCACACGCCCCATGCTGCCACCCCGAGGGGGTACTCGCATAAACCAAGGGTCAAATCGTCAGTCTGACGAAATGGGAGTACGATTCCTCGCCAGGCATCATCCGGGGACGGTCCCCGGAACCCCCGGCCACGCCCGGGGGCACCCGCACGACATGTCTAGGAGAGCTTCGGTGAGCGTTGCGGACCTTGGGCTGCCGGTGGACGTTCCCTCGACGGCTCTGTTCACCGATCACTACGAGCTGACGATGCTCCAGGCCGCGCTGAGGGCCGGGACGGTCGGACGGCGCAGCGTGTTCGAGGTGTTCACCCGGCGGCTGCCCGACGGGCGCCGCTACGGCGTCGTGGGCGGCACCGGACGGGTGCTGGACGCTGTGGAGAACTTCCGCTTCGACGCGGGCGTCCTCGGTTTCCTGCGCGAGCGCCGGGTGGTGGACGAGCCGACCCTTCAGTGGCTCGCCGACTACCGGTTCGGCGGGGACATCTGGGGCTACCCCGAGGGCGAGGTGTACTTCCCGGGCTCGCCGATCATGCGGGTGGAGGGGTCGTTCGGCGAGTGCGTGCTGCTGGAGACCGTGATCCTGTCGATCCTCAACCACGACTCGGCGATCGCGGCCGCCGCCTCCCGGATGGCCTCGGCCGCCGGCGACCGCCCGCTGATCGAGATGGGGGCCCGCCGCACCCACGAGCTGGCCGCGGTCGCCGCCGCCCGGGCCGCCTACGTCGGCGGCTTCACCTCCACCTCCGACCTGGCCGCCGGCTTCCGCTACAACATCCCGACGGTGGGCACCTCCGCCCACGCCTTCACGCTGCTGCACGACAGCGAGCGGGACGCCTTCCAGGCGCAGGTCGACTCGCTCGGCCGGGACACCACGCTGCTGGTGGACACCTACGACGTGGCCGAGGCGGTCCGTACCGCCGTCGAGATCGCCGGGCCCGAGCTGGGCTCGGTGCGCATCGACTCCGGCGACCTGCTGCTGGTCGCGCACCGGGTGCGCCAGCAGCTCGACGAGCTGGGCGCCCGGGACACGAGGATCATCGTCACCTCGGACCTGGACGAGTACGCCATCGCCTCGCTGGCGGCGGCGCCCGTGGACGCGTACGGCGTGGGCACCCAGCTGGTCACCGGCTCCGGCCACCCGACGGCGTCCATGGTCTACAAGCTGGTCGCGCGCGCCGGGACCGGTGACGCCGGGGCGCCGCTGGTACCGGTGGCGAAGAGGTCCACCGGCGGGAAGACCTCCGTCGGCGGCCGCAAGTGGGCGGCGCGCCGGCTGGACGCGTACGGGGTCGCGGAGGCCGAGGTGGTGGGCACCGGTCCGGTGCCGGACGACCTGGCCGGCCGGCAGCTCCTGGTGGAGCTGGTCAAGGGCGGCGAGGTGGTCGCCCGCGAGCCGCTGGACGCCGCCCGGGACCGGCACACGGCCGCCCGCGCCAACCTGCCGCTGTCGGCGACCCAGCTCTCTCGAGGGGAACCCGTCCTTCCGACGGAGTACGTCCACGGAGGGTCGGGTAGCTAAAGCGCGTGCCCCCGCTTCGGTACGCCCCCGAAAGTCCCCTCCCGTCCGGCCCCGCTCCCCCTCCGCCCACCGATCCGACAGCCGAAGGACACCGCCCATGCGCCGCGCCTTGATCGTCGTCGATGTGCAGAACGACTTCTGCGAGGGGGGCAGCCTCGCGGTGACCGGGGGCTCCGACGTCGCCGCCGCCATCACCGAGCTCGTCGGGCAGGCCCCCGCGGGTTACCGCCATGTGGTGGCGACCCGGGACCACCACATCGCGCCCGGTGGCCACTTCGCCGACAACCCCGACTTCGTCCGCTCCTGGCCCGCGCACTGCGTCGCGGGCACCGAGGGCGTGGGCTTCCACCCCAACTTCGCCCCCGCCGTCGCCTCCGGGGCCGTGGACGCGGTCTTCGACAAGGGCGCCTACTCCGCCGCCTACAGCGGCTTCGAGGGCACCGACGAGAACGGCGAGTCGCTGGCCGACTGGCTCAGGGCCCGGCAGATCGACGAGGTGGACGTGGTCGGGATCGCCACGGACCACTGCGTGCGCGCCACCGCCCTGGACGCCGTGAAGGAGGGCTTCCGCACCCAGGTGCTGCTGGACCTCACCGCCGGGGTGGCCCAGGCGACCACCGAACGGGCGCTGGAGGAGCTGCGCCAGGCGGGCGTGCACCTCACGGGCAAGCCGGTCGTCGCCTAGGGCCTGAGGGCCTGGCCAGGTCCGGGACGGTCTGTCACGACGCCTGCCGGTGGGTGGCCGGTCTGCGCAGCAGGGCTCTGATCGGGTGCCACAGCTCCGGGGCGCCGACGGTGTCGCCGGGTGACGTGCGCCATATCAGGCCGTCGGGGTGGTGCAGGACCGCGGTGACCTCGTCCGGGGTCGGCGGGGCCGCGTTGCCCCGCAGGTAGACGGCGCGCAGGCCCAGGTTGCGCAGCCGGGTCAGAGCCCGGGCGCGGTTGCGCGCGTGGACGAGCACGCGCACGCCGCCGGTGCCGTCGAGAGTGGGGCTGGGCAGGTTCAGCGCCACCACCACGGTGCCGTTCGGCAGCTTGCAGAAGCCTCCTGCGGCCATGCGGTCACTTCCCCGTTCCGGTCGGTGTCAATAAGCAGGTCACAGCACGCACCTAAACACGATCGGCGGCAACCCGCCAGAGGGTTGCCGCCGATGTGCGTTTGACCTGCGAGAACGTCGATTACTTCAGCGCGCCGCCGACTTCGATCTCGATCGTGGAGCCGTCCTTGGCCTCCTTGGTGATCTTGATCTTGGTGTTGGTGTCAGTGACCTTGACGCTGCCGGTCGGGTTCGCCGGGTCGTAGTAGGTGCTGGCGTGGTCGTTGAAGACCGACACCCCCTTCGACGACTTGATCTTGGTCTTCACGCCCGCCTTGTGCAGCGTGATGCCGTCCGTGCCGTACAGGCTGAACGGCGAGTCGTAGGTCTGGACGCGGTTGCGCATCAGCGTGCCGTCGGACCACCGCAGCGCGTCCGGGTGCGAGTCGACCGGGAGGATCCGGCCGGTGCCCGGGTGCTTGCTGGTGTTGTTGTCGGCCTCGGAGGTGTCCCACTTCCAGATCAGCAGGCCGTTCTGGTACGGGTAGTGCTCGACCCAGTCCGGACGGTCGGCGAAACCGAAGTTGTACGGGCCGGTCTCCAGCGTGGTGTCGTACGAGACGTACTGGCGGTTCTCGGCTATGTAGTACTGCTGGTAGTCCTTGGTGAAGGACGCGCCGATGCGGGAGAAGCCGCTCGCCGTCCACTCCGGGTCCGCGCTCTCGGCGTCGTCCGCGAAGACCACCGAGCCGTCCGCGGTCAGCGTGATCCGGTCGGCCGTGAAGCCCTTCAGCGCCACGCCGCCGTCGGTCTGGTAGCGGAAGCGGAGCAGGATCTTCTGGCCCGCGTAGGCGTCCAGGGAGTACGACAGCTGCGTCCAGTCGTCGACCGAGCCGGTCAGGGCCGGGTTGCCGCTGCCGTCGCGCGGGATCGGCCGTCCGTCCACCGTGCCGTCCAGGGCGGTGTAGTTGGCGCCGCCGTCGGTGGAGACCTCGGCGTAGAGGAAGTCGTAGTCGGCCTCGATGTCGTACCAGCCGTCAAGAGTGAGGGCGGCCGACGTCCTGCCGGTGAGGTCCACGGACCGGGTCAGGGTGTTCTTCAGGTTGTTGGCGCTGCCGCTCCACCACTGGGTGGCACCCTGGGCCGGAGTGACGATCGTGGTGGTGACCGCCTTGTCGGGCAGGGAGACCACCACGGCCTGCCGGTGCTTGGTGTTGTACTCGGACAGACCCAGCTTGTGCGCGGACGTCACGCCCGCCTTGGCGAGGTCGTAGTTGAGCCAGCCGAGCTGGAGCTTGTCCCAGGCGTTCATGTCGCCCGGCAGGTCGCCGATGGCTTCCTTGCCGCGGCCGAGCCAGGAACCGGAGGACATCAGCGTCCAGAAGCCGGTGGAGTTCTCGCCGCCCGCCGTGTCGTACTCGTCCGGCAGACCGAGGTCGTGGCCGTACTCGTGGGCGAAGACGCCGAGGCCGCCGTTCTCCGGCTGGATGGTGTAGTCGCCGACCCAGATGCCGGTGTCGCCGATCTGCGCGCCGCCGAGCTTGTTGTACTCGGGGCCGGTGGAGCCGGCGTCGGTGCCGAAGGCGTACCAGCGGTGGGCCCAGATCGCGTCGGTGCCCTGGGCGCCGCCGCCGGCGGACTCGTCCTCACCGGCGTGCACGATCTGGAAGTGGTCGATGTAGCCGTCCGGCTCGTCGAAGTTGCCGTCGCCGTTGTAGTCGTAGCGGTCCCACTGGTCGTACTCGGCCAGCTGCGCCTTGATCTGGGCGTCGGTCTTGCCGGCCGCCTTCTGCTGGTCGACCCAGGCGTTCACGCCGTCGCTGACGATGTTCCAGACGGTGGAGCAGGTGCTGGCACCGCACGCGTTGTTGCCGTAACGGGCCTCGTTCCACGGCACCTTGACCCAGTCGGAGACCGTGCCGTCGACCGAGTAGCGGCCCGAGGACTGGGTCTCGTAGTACTTCTTCATCGACTCGACGTTCTTGCCGGTGCCGAAGTACAGGTCCTGGTAGTGCTGCTGGTTGTAGTCCTTCTGCCAGTCCGTGGAGTTGTCGTTCTTGCGGTCCGGGGCGGCGATCTCGTTGTGCAGCGGGCCGGGGGTGCCGCCGTACTTCGGGTCCGCCTGGTCGCCGAACTCGACCAGGATGGTGAAGATCTTGTCGGTCTTCTCCCGGCCCAGCTCGACGTACTTGGTGTCGCCCTTCTTGCCCTTGAGCTCGACGACCTTGGAGCCCTTGTGGTCCTTCACCTTGGCCTTGCCGGCGATGACCTGGCTCAGGGCCTCCTGGCGCTGGGCCTTCTGCGTCTTGCTCAGCGGGCCGTCCAGGTCGTGCGCGTGCTGCTCCACCGGCTGCGGGTCGTGCCGGGCCACGGAAGCGGAGTCGGCCGTCGTCGCGGCCTCCGCCACGGCGAATGTCGAGAACGTGGCGGTGGCCGCCGCGAGCGCGACACCGATCGCGGTCGTTCTGAAAGCCCAGCGTCTACTGGTCACTTGTGGTCCTCCCCTGCCGCGTCCGGGCGCGCGGTGAGGGGGTCAGGAGCCCATGGACCATGGAGAGGTCCGCGCGCGCGATGAACGCGTGTAGTCAAGTGACGTCATTCGACTAGACGTTCGCAAGAAAAACCAGATCTTGACTTGAACCCGTCAACTGCACTAGGCGGAGCCCGTGTTCGCTTTGCGGACACGAAAGGGCCAGGGCCGAACGGCCGCCGAACGGCCCCTGAAGGCGCGTGCGCCCGTCCGCTCCGTGGACCGCATGACTCCGTGCGCCCCCTGTGCATCGGCACCACGGGTTAGGTCGTGCTTACCAACGGTTCCAGTCGGGCACACAGGCGAATAGAGTCGATTGGCGAACCGCCCGGACACGGGTGGAAAGCCAGGCCACGCCCGCGTCACACCTACAAATCCTGTCCGCACCCTCCCCCGCAGCGAGAGGCACGGGGGGAGACCCCCACCTCCGAGGACCGATTGCCATGCCTCGTCCCACTGCCGCACAGGTCGCCTACGGTTCCTGCACCGTGATCCTCTCGACGCTCGCCATGCTGCTGCTGTCCAGGACGAGTTCGGGCCTGGGGATCGTGGTCATCACCCTCGCGGCACTCGCGCTGGGGCTCCTGGTCGCCCTGACGGTGCCCATGCCGAAGGCCCGCCCGGCCGAGCCGTCCGGCGCCCGCACCGCCGAAGCCGGGCAGGTTCGGGCGCAGGCCCGGGTCCAGGCACGGATGCGGGCGCGGGCACACCGGGAGCCCGTCCCGGCCGGAGTCGAGCCGGTACGGGGGCCGACGGCTCCCTGACCTCCTCGCCGCCCCCGACCGGGGTCAACCGGTGCTGACCACCACGGTCTTGGCCGCCTTGTCGTGCAGGCCCTGCTTGTACGGGCGGTCGAAGAAGCTCCAGCCTCCGCTGATCGCCAGCCAGAGGCAGGCGCAGCAGAACCAGCACGGGACCCAGAGCACCGCCGCGCGGGCCAGCGCGGTCGGGACGGACGGGGTGGAGCCGTCGTCGAGGTTGGCCACCCGCATGCCCAGCCACTTCTTGCCCAGGGTCTGCCCGTAGCGGGAGATCATGAAGGTGTCGTAGGCCATGTAGAGCACCACACCGACCACCGACTGCGCCACGGACTTGCCCACCTGCACGTTCCCGGCGTTGACCGCGTACTCGTTGACCCGCAGGGCCCAGGTGACCAGGGTGACGACGATACCGACGAGGATCAGGTCGACGATCCGCGCGAGGGTGCGTTTGCCGCTGTCGGCGAGCGGGGGCATACCGGCGAGCGGGTCACGGCCGTAGGGGCCGCCGCCGTACCCGCCGTCCTGCGGGCCGCCGCCGGGGGGCGGCGGTTCTCCGGGCGGCGGGGGCTGCTCGCCCGGGGGCGGGGGCATGCCCGCTGACGGGTCGTCGGAGTACGGGGAGCCGCCGCCCTGCCCACCGCCCCACGCTCCGCCGCCAGTCCACGCACCGCCGCCCCACGGGCCGTCACCGTGGGATGGTCGCCGCCCTTCGGGGGAAGGGGGCTGCGGTCCGGAGCCGGGGGGCGGATCGGTGCTCATGCACCCAATGGATCGCGCCCCCGGCCGCCCCGCATCCGGTACGCGGCCGTACGGATGAGACCGGCGCGGGCAGCGGCGGCGCGGGTACGGAGCCGCCCGCTCCTCCGGCCCGGTCAGCCCGGTCAGCCCGGTCAGCCCGCCACGAACGTGTGCGCCGCCTTGTCGTGCCAGCACTGGCGCCACGGCCGGTCGAACAGGCACCACGCCATGCCCACGAGCCCGATGCCGAGGAGCCCGGGGACACCCCAGACGAGCCAGCGGCGCAGGGCCGAGCCGAACGACGGGGGCTCGTGGCCCTCGATGTCCCGCACCTCCAGACCGCACAGCCTCTTGCCCAGCGTGCGGCCCCACTTGGCGGTGGGCAGCACCTCGTAGACGACGCCGACGAGCAGCAGGACGGCGAGGACGACGGCGAGGTACGTCCCCGTGGTGCCGTCCAGGAGCCAGACCGTCACCGTGCGGCCGGAGAGCCTGGCCTCGTCGATCTTGCCGTTGACGTGGTCGATCGCCTTGGTGCCGAGCGGTACGGCGGCCACGGCGGTGACGCCCCCGAGTACCACCGAGTCGACGAGTCGGGCGGCCAGCCGCCTGCCGAGGCCGGCGGGCCGCGCCGCCGCCTGCCGCCGCACCAGCGCCTGGAACGGATCCTCCACCGGCGGCTTCCACGGCGCCACGGGCTGCTGCTCACCCGAGCCGGCGAGCTGGTGCACCTGCTGCGCCCAGGAGGACTGCCCGCCGCCGGCACCACTGGTCAGCGGTGTCGCTGCGGGGGCGCCGGGGGCTTGCGGTCCACCACGCTGAAGGGGCGGGGACGACGCGGAGGACGCCGGGGGCGCGGCCGGTGCGGAGGCGGCACCCGCCCTGGCTCCGGCCTGGCCCGGCGCCTGGGCCGCCGCCCGCGCGGCGGAGGCGTTTCCGGCCCCGAGACCGTGACCGTCGGCACCACCTGTCACGGGCCCACCGGCGGCGGAAGCCCCGGCAGGCCCGGTGCCGGGCGTGCCCTGGCCGGGCCGGCCCGGCGCGCCTGCCGCCGGGGGCCTGGGACGCACCGTACGGAAGGTCATCGTGCCCTCGTCGACGGGCGTGCCCGGTCCCGGAACCCCGGGGGCGGCGTCGCCCGGGGTCCCCGGGGTACCGCCCGCCGTGGGACGGCGGAAGACGAACGTGCCGTCCGAGGCGGCGCGGCCCGCGTCCCGGGCCGGCTCCGCGTCGGCCGGTGCGGGGTCCGCCGCATGGGCCACCCTCGGGTCGACCGGTGCCGGGGACCCCCAGGAGACGCGGCGGTCCTGCTCGCCGCCGAAGCCGGACTGCCGGTTGCGGTCGGCGCCCCAGGCCGACGCCGGCTCGGGGCGGCCGCCCTGCGGTGGAGCGGCGGGGCCCGGGTCGGTCACGGGGTCCTCGTCGAAGAAGTGCGGCCCCGTCTCCTCGACCGGCGGGACCAGCGTGGTGTGCACGCCGGGCGGCGGCGCGAGGGGCTCGCCGTCGGCCGGTGCCGGGCGGCTGGTGCCCGGCACCCAGGCGGCACCGTTCCAGTACCGCACGTAGCCGGGGATGGACGGGTCCGGGTAGTAGCCTTCGCGGGGCCTGTCGTCACCGGGTGCCGGGGTTGGGGCGCTCATGTCCGTCGTCCCGTATCTGCTCGGGGGTCTCTTGAGGGCCTCCACATCTATCAGACCGAGGCGGGCGACACCCCCGGTCCGGCCGGACCCACTCCTTTCCGGGCAACCTCGTACACGTACTTCACGATCAGGTGACATCCGGATCGAAAAATTTCGGGTGACCCGCGTAATGCCCGGCGCTCACCGTGCTCTTCCTTCACAGGGGTCCGTCCAGGGGCCCGTCGGAGAGAGGAGAGACAACCATGGGGCACACCGTGGTGGAGCGCGAGCTGGAGCTGAGACTGATCCTGTCGCCCGAGTACGGCATCCCCGTCCCGGCGCGGCTCGCCTACCGCACCGACGACCCGTACGCCGTGCACATCGTCTTCCACGTCGACTCCGAGCATCCCGTGCACTGGACGTTCGCCCGGGAACTGCTCGTGGAGGGGGTGTTCCGGCCGTGCGGGACCGGCGACGTGCGGGTGTGGCCCTCGAAGGCGTTGGGCCGCAGCACGGTCCTTCTGGCGCTGAGCGCGCCCGACGGCGAGGCCCTGCTGGAGGCGTCGGCCGCGCAGGTGTCGGCCTGGCTGGCGCGCACGCTGCGCCTGGTGCCGCCGGGCAGCGAGGGCGAGCAGCTCGGCATCGACGACGAGCTGGCCGGGCTGCTCGCCCCGTGAGTGCGGGGTGTCAGAACAGCTTGCCGGGGTTGAGGATGCCCAACGGGTCGAAGGCGTGTTTGACCGCCCGCTGCATCTCGACCCCGACCGGGCCGATCTCACGCGCCAGCCACTCCTTCTTCAGCACGCCCACGCCGTGCTCACCGGTGATGGTGCCGCCGAGTTCGAGGCCGAGGGCCATGATCTCCTCGAAGGACTCGCGAGCGCGCCGCGACTCGTCGGGGTCCTGCGCGTCGAAGCAGACGGTCGGGTGGGTGTTGCCGTCGCCCGCGTGCGCGCAGACCCCGATGGTGAGGCGGTACTTCTCGGCGATCCGTTCGACACCCTCGAGCATCTCGCCGAGCCGGGAGCGGGGCACGCACACGTCGTCGATCATCGTCGTGCCCTTGACGGCTTCCAGCGCGGTGAGCGACAGCCGCCGCGCCTGCAACAGCATCTCGGACTCAGCGGCGTCGTCGGCGGGGACGACCTGGGTGGCGCCGGCCGCCTCGCACAGCGCGCCGACCGCGGCGAGGTCGGCGGCCGGGTCCGGCGTGTCGAACGCGGCAAGGAGCAGCGCCTCGGTGGTCTCCGGCAGGCCCATGTGGGCGAGGTCGTTGACGGCCTTCACCGTCGTACGGTCCATGAGTTCGAGCAGGGAGGGCACGTGTCCTCCCGACATGATCCGGCACACGGCGTCGCAGGCGGCGGCCGCGGATGCGAACTCGGCTGCCAGCACGAGCTGTTGCGGCGGCTGCGGCCTGAGCGCCAGGGCCGCCCGCACGACGATGCCGAGCGAGCCCTCGGAACCCACGAACAGCCGGGTCAGGTCGTATCCGGCGACGCCCTTGGCGGTGCGGCGGCCGGTGGACATCAGCCGCCCGTCGGCCAGCACGACGTCCAGGCCGAGCACGTACTCGGCGGTGACCCCGTACTTCACGCAGCACAGGCCGCCGGAGGCGGTGCCGATGTTGCCGCCGATGGTGCACATCTCCCAACTGGAGGGATCCGGCGGGTAGTACAGGCCGTGCTCGTTCACCGCGCGGGAGAGCGCGGCGTTGACGACGCCCGGCTCGACGACCGCGACCCGGTCGACCGGGCTGATCTCCAGGATGCGGTCCATCTTGGTCAGGGACAGCACGATGCAGCCGTCGGAGGCGTTGGCCGCGCCGGACAGTCCGGTGCGGGCGCCCTGCGGCACGACCGGGACGCGCAGTGCGGTGGCGGTGCGCATGACGTGCTGGACCTGTTCCACGGTGCGCGGCAGGACGACGACGGCCGGGGCGCCGGACGGGCAGAAGCTCGCCATGTCGTGGGCGTAGGCGGCCGTGACGTCGGGATCGATGAGGACAGCCTCGGCCGGCAGGCCCGCCAGGAGCCGATCGGTGAGGTTGCCCAGGGACGCGTCGGGTGCGGCTTCAGTACGGCTCACGATCACAGCCTCGCACCCGGGGACCGTCGGTGGGAACCCGTCGGCCGCACCCCCCTGCGCCTGCCCCTCGGCGGGCGCCGCACCGGGACCGGGCGGGCCGGGAAGGCGCCCGGTGGGCGGCGCGACGGCGGCCCGCCCGCCGCGCGGGTGTCGCGGCGGGCGGGCGGGATGCCGCGAGCGGTGCCCCGGGCGTGGTACGTGGGCGGGCTCGCGGCGGGCTCGGCGTGCGGGCCCGGCGGCGGGCTCAGAGGTTTCCGCGGCGCTCCTGCTCGCGCTCGATCGCCTCGAACAGGGCCTTGAAGTTGCCCTTGCCGAAGCCCATCGAGCCGTGCCGTTCGATGAGCTCGAAGAAGACGGTCGGGCGGTCCTGGACCGGCTTGGTGAAGATCTGGAGCAGGTAGCCGTCCTCGTCGCGGTCGGCGAGGATCTTCAGCTCGCGCAGGGTCTCCACGGGCACGCGGGTGTCGCCGACCCACTGGCCGAGGGTGTCGTAGTAGGAGTCGGGGGTGTCCAGGAACTCGACACCGGCCGCGCGCATCGTGCGTACGGTCTGCACGATGTCGTTGGTGTTGAGCGCGATGTGCTGGACGCCGGCGCCGCCGTAGAACTCCAGGTACTCGTCGATCTGGGACTTCTTCTTGGCGACCGCGGGCTCGTTGATCGGGAACTTGACCTTGAGCGTGCCGTCGGCCACGACCTTCGACATCAGCGCGCTGTACTCAGTGGCGATGTCGTCGCCCACGAACTCCTTCATGTTCGTGAAGCCCATGACCTTGTTGTAGAACCCGACCCACTCGTTCATCCGGCCGAGTTCGACGTTGCCGACGCAGTGGTCGACGGCCTGGAAGACGCGCTGGGCGGGCGGCTCGACGATGGGCTTCGCGGCCACGTAGCCGGGCAGGTACGGGCCCTCGTAGCCGGACCGCTCGACCAGGGTGTGGCGGGTCTCGCCGTACGTGGCGATCGCGGCGAGGACGACGGTGCCGTGCTCGTCCTTCAGCTCGTACGGCTCGGTCACCGAGCGGGCGCCGTGCTCGATGGCGTAGGCGTACGCGGCGCGCGCGTCCGGGACCTCGATGGCGAGGTCGATGACGCCGTCGCCGTGCTCGGCCACGTGCTGGGCGAGGAAGGTGCCCCAGTCGGTGGCGGGCTTGATCACCGAGGTGAACACGAAGCGGGCGGAGCCGCTCTCCAGGACGTAGCTCGCGGTCTCGCGGCTGCCGTTCTCCGGTCCGGAGTAGGCGACCAGCTTCATGCCGAAGGCGGTGGAGTAGAAGTGCGCCGCCTGCTTGGCGTTGCCCACGGCGAAGACGACCGCGTCCATTCCCTTGACCGGGAAGGGGTCGGCCTGCCGGGCGGTCGCGTCGGGAGTGAGGTCTGTGGTCTGCGTCATAGCGGAAGCGTCACCCGGTCTCGCAAGGTGCGCAATAGTTCGCGTATTTGCTGGGCAATGTGCTCGGTGGAGGCGGCGAGTCTTCGGGCTTTCTGTACAGGATGACCATTGGGGAGACGGGACATGGCGATCGATCATCTGGACGGCCGCATCATCGTGCTGCTGGCGCGCGAGCCGCGCATCGGCGTGCTGGAGATGTCACGGCGGCTGGGGGTGGCGCGGGGGACGGTCCAGGCGCGTCTGGACCGCCTTCAGGCGCGCGGGGTGATCCGCGGCTTCGGTCCGGAGGTGGATCCGGCGGCGCTCGGGTATCCGGTCACGGCGTTCGCGACGCTCCAGATCCGGCAGGGGCAGGGTCCGGACGTACGGGCCCATCTGGCGAGCGTGCCGGAGGTGCTGGAACTGCACACCACCACCGGCACCGGCGACATGTTGTGCCGGCTGGTCGCCCGCTCCAACGCCGACCTCCAGCGCGTGATCGACCGGGTGGTGGGCTTCGAGGGCATCGACCGGGCGTCGACGGCGATCGTGATGGAGAACCCGGTACCGCTGCGGATCATCCCGCTGGTGGAGCAGGCGGCGGAGGAGTGAGAGGGGCCACTTCCAAAGAACCTGTTGCAAAGTCTTCTTTGCAACGCTATCTTTGTATGCATGGCCGAACCCCTGGACCCTCGGGTCCGCCCTCTTGATGCCCGCTCGCTGCGTGGTCTGGCGCACCCCCTGCGCATACGGCTGCTGACCGCGCTGCGGCGCGGCGGGCCGGCCACCGCGTCCCAACTGGCCGCGAAACTGGGTGAGTCCAGCGGCGCCACCAGTTACCACCTGCGTCAGCTCGCCGCGCACGGCTTCGTCGAGGACGCGCCCGAGCACGGCAAGGGGCGGGAGCGCTGGTGGCGGGCGGCCCACGTGGCCGAGAGTTTCGACGACACGTTGCTGAGGGACCCCGACCCCGAAGTACGCGGCGCCGCGGACCTGTTCCTGCACGAGGTCGCGAACCAGCGCACTCAGGAGCTGGCGACCTGGCTCGGCACGAGGAGCGACTGGTCCGAGGCATGGACCCGCGCCGCGGACATGAGTTCCTGGACGCTGCGCCTCACGCCCGAACTCGCCCTCGAACTGATCGAGAAGATGCACGAGCTCGTGGAGAGCTACCGCGCCGTGGCTCCCGCCGACGGCACCCCGGACACCGAGCAGGTGCGCGTCCACACGCACGTCTTCCCCATCCGCACGGACTGAGAGGCCGCCCCATGCATCCCGAGACCCTTCTCGCCCTGTACGACACCCGCGCCCTCGCCCTGCACCACACCCGCACCGCCGAACTCCGGGCCTTGGCCGAAGCCCACCGGCTCGCCGCCGGGGCGCGGCGACCGCGCAAGATGCGTATCCGTCTGGGCTGGACGCTCGTCAAGGTCGGGCTGCGGCTGGCCGCCGCGCCCAGGCCGGTGAGCGTCTAACAGCTCGGGACCCGGTTCCCCGTCTCCAGCGCGCCCAGGGCGTTGACGGCGCCCTTCAGGGTGGTCACCGGGATCAGGCGCAGCCCCTTGGGGAGTTCGGACTTGGCCTCGGCGCACTCCGCCTTGGGGACCAGGAAGACGGTGGCGCCGTCCCGGTGGGCGGCCTGGGTCTTGAGGGCCACGCCGCCGACGGCGCCGACCGTGCCGTCGGCGTCGATGGTGCCCGTACCGGCGATGGTGCGGCCGCCCGTGAGGTCGCCGCCGTTGCCGTCGCCGTGGAGCTTGTCGACGATGCCGAGGGAGAACAGCAGGCCCGCGCTGGGGCCGCCGACGTCGGCGAGCTTCAGCGTGACCTCGACGTTCTTGTCGCTGACGTCGAGGTACTTCAGGGCGGCCCGGGTGGCCGCGTCCTGGGACTGCCTCATCTGCGCGGCGTTGTGCTGCTCGATCTCCTTGACGCTGTCGCCGCTCGGGTAGACCGCGTCGCGCGGCATGACCGCCCGGTCGGTGGCGAACCAGCCGTCGATCACGTCCCCCAGGGAGACCTGCGCGTCCGGTCCCGTCGCCTCGATGGTCGTCATACGGAGCTGCCCGCTGGTGCTGCGGACGGGCGCGCCGGAGATGGTGATGACGGGGGTGCCCTTGTTCTCCCCGAGCACGTTCGCCGTCATCCCGGGCTGGGCCACCGAGAACGGCAGCGGCGCGAACACCGCCGTGGCGATCAGAGCCGCGACGGGCAGCGCGCAGACGGTGAGGGCCTGGGAACGCGTGAGACGAGAGAGCACGGGTTCAATCTATCCCGCGCACGCATTCCGGCCAGCCGACGACCGTCCCCCACGACCGCCGCCGGCCGGGCGGGTGCCGCGGCGGCGGTCAGCGCAGGGCCTCCGCCACCTCGCAGGCCGCGTGGACGACGCGTGGGCCGACCCGTTCCGGTACGGAGTCCGCCAGCATGACGACCCCGACGCTGCCCTCCAGGCCCGTCACGCCGAGCAGGGGGGCCGCCGCCCCGCAGGCCCCGGCCTCCAGCTCGCCGCGCGTCAGGGTGTAGCCGGGTTCCGCGGCCGGCTGCCGGCGGGCCGCGAGGATCGCCTTGCCCGCGGCGCCCCGCTCCAGGGCATGACGGAAACCGGCCCGGTAGGCCACGTGGTAGTCGGTCCACGTCGGTTCGACCACGGCGACGGCCAGCGCCTCCGCGCCGTCCACCAGCGTCAGATGCGCGGTCGCCCCGATGTCCTCGGCCAGCGACCGCAGCGCGGGCAGCGCCGCCTCCCGCACCAGCGGATGCACCTGGCGGCCCAGCCGCAGCACCCCCAGCCCGACCCGGGCACGACCGCCCAGATCACGGCGGACGAGCATGTGTTGTTCCAGGGTGGCGAGCAGCCGGTACACCACGGTCCGGTTGACGCCCAGCCGGTGCGACAGCTCGGTGACGGTCAGCCCGTGGTCCGTCTCGGCCAGCAGTTTGAGGACTCTCAGTCCCCGGTCGAGCGTCTGGGAGGTCTCCGCGGTCACGACGCCCACTCCTTCGTGGTGAGGTAGGCGGCCCTCTCCACGTCGGACGCGTCACCGGGTCCCGTCGGTGACGCGCGGCAGAGGCCGCCGATCGGCCGACGGTCCGGGCCGTCCCGGACTGAAGTCGCTTCACGGCTGCGCTCCGCGGCGGCGCTGCCACGGTGCGTCGGCGTAGCGGGACATTAGCGAAGCCAGTTCGCTGAGCGGAAGACTTCGTCCAGAATCCGGTCATCGTCCGGTACGGAGTGCGGCGTTCCTCCCGATACGTACTCCGGTGGTGCCGTAGGACAACGCCTCAGGAACGCCCGGCGACACCCCGGTGTCACGTCATCCGCGTGGCCCACTCCTGCACCTTGGCGATGCGCTGGCGCAACTGACCCGCCGTCGCCTCGGCGCTGGGCGGCCCGCCGCACACCCGGCGCAGCTCGGTGTGGACGACCCCGTGCGGCTTGCCGCTCTGGTGGACGTACGCGCCGACCATCGTGTTGAGCTGCCGGCGCAGCTCCATCAGTTCCTTGTGGGTCACCACCGGCCGCCGGTCGGCGGGCAGTTCGAGCAGGTCGGCCTCGGTGTCGGGCCGCTTGCGGCTGTGCGCGATCTGCCGGGCCTGCCGCTTCTGCAGCAGCAGCTGCACCTGCTCGGGTTCGAGCAGGCCCGGAATGCCGAGGTAGTCCTGCTCCTCCTCGCTGCCCGGGTGGGCCTGCATGCCGAACTCGGCGCCGTCGTAGAGGACCCGGTCGAAGACGGCGTCGGACTCCAGCGCCTCGAAGGGCAGCATGTCCTGCTCGCCGGTGTCCTCGTCCTGCTCCCGGTTCGCCTCGTCCATCTCCTTCTCGGACTCGGCGTACGGGTCCTCCTCTCCGTCCTTCTTCGGCTTGTCGAGGGCGTGGTCGCGCTCGACCTCCATCTCGTTGGCGAAGGTCAGCAGGTCCGGAACGGTCGGCAGGAACACGGAGGCGGTCTCGCCGCGCCTGCGGGACCGCACGAAACGGCCGACGGCCTGGGCGAAGAAGAGCGGGGTGGAGATGGTGGTCGCGTACACCCCGACCGCGAGCCGGGGCACGTCGACGCCCTCGGACACCATGCGGACGGCGACCATCCAGCGGTCCTCGCTGCCGCTGAAGTCGTCGATGCGCTGGGAGGCGCCGGCGTCGTCGGACAGGACGAGCGTCGCGCTGCTGCCCGTGATCTCGCGGATCAGCTTGGCGTAGGCGCGGGCGGAGTCCTGGTCGGAGGCGATGACCAGGGCGCCGGCGTCCGGGATGGCCTTGCGGACCTCGGTGAGCCGCTGGTCAGCGGCGCGCAGCACAGCCGGCATCCACTCGCCGCGCGGGTCGAGCGCGGTGCGCCAGGCCTGGCTGACGGCGTCCTTGGTCATCGGCTCGCCCAGCCTGGCCTCGATCTCGTCGCCCGCCTTGGTGCGCCAGCGCATGTTGCCGCTGTAGGAGAGGAAGATGACGGGCCTCACGACGCCGTCGGAGAGGGCGGAGCCGTAGCCGTAGGTGTAGTCGGCCGCCGAACGCCGGATGCCGGCCCCGTCCTCCTCGTACGTGACGAACGGGATGGGGTTGGTGTCGGAGCGGAACGGCGTACCGGTGAGGGCGAGCCGGCGGGTCGCGGGCTCGAAGGCCTCCAGGCACGCCTCGCCCCACGACTTGGAGTCGCCGGCGTGGTGGATCTCGTCGAGGATGACGAGGGTCTTGCGCTGCTCGACGCGGTTGCGGTGCAGCATGGGGCGCACGCCGACGCCCGCGTACGTGACGGCGACACCCTGGTACGACTTGCCGAGCGGGCCCGCGCTGTACTCCGGGTCGAGCTTGATGCCTATCCGCGCGGCGGCCTCCGCCCACTGCTTCTTCAGGTGCTCGGTCGGCGCGACCACGGTGACCTGCTGGACGACGTGGTGGTGCAGCAACCAGGAGGCCAGCGTCAGCGCGAAGGTCGTCTTTCCGGCGCCGGGGGTGGCCACCGCCAGGAAGTCGCGGGGCTGGGCCTGGACGTACTTCTCCATCGCCCCCTGCTGCCAGGCACGCAGCTTCCCGGCCGTACCCCAGGGGGCGCGACCGGGAAAGGCGGGCGAAAGATGGTGCGAGTGGGACGAGCTGGCGGCGGTAGTAGTCACGGTCTCCGGTTCGCAGTGCTGGGGGTCTCGGCTACGTATGACGACCGGGCCACCCTACCGGCGGCCCGGCAGTGCCAACGCGCCGACGGCACGGCGTCACCCGGGGATGGGACTGAGGTCACATCCCCTCGTGCAGGCACCTCAGCCGCCTGGCGATCGCGCCCGGATCCTCCAGGCCGCCCGACGCCACTTCGACGACAAGCTTGTACGCCTCGTCCTGATCGACGTCGACCATCTCGATACCGTTGAAGTCGAGGAACACGACGGTGGACATCCACGCCATGCGCTTGTTGCCGTCCACCAAGGGGTGGTTGGCCGCCAGCGAATGAAGCAGCGCGGCAGCCTTCTCGAACAAGTCCGTGTATGCCTCGACGCCGAACATCTGCGACTGAGGGCGATGTACCGCAGAGGTGAGCAGCCCCAGATCGCGCACGGCGACCTCCTGCCCCCCGCAGGCCAGCTCGGCCAGGTCCAGAACCTCCTGGACCGTGAGGTACTTCATCTACTCCCCCAGCCTCCGCAGCAGGTCGGCGTGCGCCGCCGCGTACTTCGCCCCGAGACGACGCACGGTGACCCGGTCCGCCTCCTCCGCCAGATACCGGTCGATCGCCTGAAGCACTATGGCGTGCATGCTGCGCCCCTCCTCTTCCGCGCGCGCCTTGAGGGCTTCCTGCTGGTCGTCGCGAAGACGAAGATTCATAGCCATACCATCACGGTACCATTAGTGGGGTCACTGTGGTACCGACTCTGCCGCCCGCACCCGTCGCGTCACCCAGACCCCCGTCAGCGCCACCGCCGCCATCGGCAGGAACACCGCCGCGAACGCGGCCGGGTGGGAGGTGGACCCGGTGGTGGTCGCGGTCGTGTGGGCCACCGTGCCGCCGCCCAGGGCGGCGAAGGCGGCGCCGCCCGCGGCGAGCAGGACGACGTTGGAGAGGGCGTCGGAGATCTGCAGGGCCGCGGAGTTGGTGCCGGCCTCCTCCGGGGCGGACAGCCGCAGCAGCAGCACGCTGGTGGAGGCGATGACCAGGCCCATGCCGAAGCAGCCGAAGGCCCAGGAGACGGCGACCGTCCAGACCGGGACGGCGTGGATCAGCACACTGGGCGCGGCGGCGATGGCCGCGGCCACCAGCACCATCCCTAGGCTCATCAGCCGCTCCCGGTGCGGCGCCATCCGCGGCCGCGACTGCACCCACGAGCCCAGCGCCCAGGTGACCCCACCGGCCGCGAGGGAGAACCCGGCGAGCGTCGGGGACAGCCCCCGCTGGGTGACGAGCATCAGCGGCACGAAGGACTCGGCGGCGATGAAGGAGCCCGCCGCGACCCCGCGCAGCAGCACCACGGACGGCAGCCCGCGCGCCGCCCGGTAGGTGCCGCGCGGCAGCAGCCCCCGCACGGCCGGAACCAGCAGCGCGGCCCCCACCGCACCGGGCAGCAGCGACAGCCAGCGCAGGTCCTGGGCCGCGTACTGGAGCAGCCCGGCGCCCAGCGAGATGCCGAAGGCGAGCCGGATGCGGCGCAGGTCGAAGGAGGACTGCCCGGCGCCCTCCCCGCCGTCCTCCCCGGCGCCCTTGCCCACCGGGCCGCCCGCCCGCCGCCGAATCTGCGGCAGGGCGATGGCCAGCGGGAACACCACGAGCACCGGGATGCCGACGAACACCCAGCGCCAGCCCAGGTGCTCGGTCACCGCGCCCGAGGCGAGCGGTCCGACGATCGACGGGACCACCCAGGCCGCCGCGAACGCCGCCATGATCGACGGGCGCAGCCGCTCGGGGTAGGCCCGGCCGATGACGACGTACAGGGCGACGATCACCAGGCCGCCGCCGAGTCCCTGCACGGCCCGCCCCGCGATGAACACCCACATCGTGCCGGCCGTGCCCGCCAGCAGCAGCCCGGCCACGAACGAGCCGATCCCCGTGGTCAGCGCCCCCAGGGGGCCCCGGCGGTCCGACCACTGTCCGGAGAGCACCATCCCGAACAGGCTGGTGGTGAAGAACCCCGAGAACGCGAACGCGTACAGCGACACCCCGTCCAGCTCCCGCGCCGCGACGGGCATCGCCGTACCGACGGCGGTCGCCTCGAAGGCGATCAGCAGGACGACGGAGACGATCCCGATGCTCAGCGCCCGGTAGCTGCGGCTCAGCACGGTGTCGGTCGCCCCGTCAGGGGAGCCGGGTCTGTCAGGGATGTCCGCGACCTCGGTGTCGCGTGGTTCCAGGGCGCTCATGGTCGCCAGCGTAAGGTGCGCAGTCCGCTTTGGCCCCTGTCGGGAGTCGGTCCGCGGTCAGGACCTTGGTCGTAGGACCAGGGCGAGGGCCCCGTTCATGAACGCCGCGTGGCAGTCCCGTCGCGTCCGCGGCGCAGGAGCCACAGGGTGAAGGCGAGGGTGGAGACGTCCTTGGTGAGGGGGGCCGGCTCGGCCGCGGGCCCGCTCCAGGTGAGGACCTCGCCGGTGATGCCGTCGACCAGCAGGCTGCTGCCGCCGGCGAAGCGGCCGAGGCGTATCAAGTGGGCCGCGCGCGCGGGGAGTTCGTCCGGCCAGAAGTCGTCGGGGCACTCGTCGGCGCAGAACTCGGCGAGCGTCGGCAGGGGTACGTCGGTGTCCGACTGGAGGAGTACGCCGTCCTCGGGCAGGCCCGTGTCGCGCAGGAAGCGGCGGGTGGGCTCGTGGGTGAGCGCGGCGGGGAAGTCGACCTCCTCGTAGCGCGCGACGCGGCCGTGGCCGAAGTCACGGTGCAGCAGGCGGGCGCGCAGGTCGAGGGTCAGTCCGGAGGCGGTGCCGGGCCGCACGGCCGGCACCGCCGGGCGGACGCGGGCCGCCGGGCGGGTGGGTGCCACCGCCGGGTGGAACGCGAACTCGGCGTAGGCACGGCGTGGGTCGCACCCCGCCTCGGGCAGGGTGATCACCCTGACAATGGTGTCGGTCGTGCTCATCGGTCCCCCGTGCTGTTCGGTTCAGGTCCGGGACGGACGGCGTCCCGGGCTGGGTGGGTCCGGGCGCGCTCCGTCGCGGGCAACTTCCCTCGCCCCACTGCCAGAAGACTACGCCCCCTCACTGACAACACCCCAAAACGGAAGACGCCGGGCGGGCGCCCGGCGTTGCCTTCCGGCCCGCCTCACCGCGGGCGGTCCCCCTGGACTCCCCTATCCCCTCACTGCGTGGTCACGACCGCGGCCTGCGGCCGGATCGGCAGGCGGTTGACCGGTCGGCCCGTGGCGGCGCGCACCGCGGAGGCGACGGCCGCCGGGGAGGTCACCACCGGTACCGCGCTGACCGCCTTCGCGCCGAAGGGGGCGACGACGTCCCGCTCCTCGACCAGTTTCACGATCCGGACGTCGGGCGCGTCCAGGGCGGTGGACAGGGCGTAGCCGGTGAGGTCGGGGTGGCGGACCAGCCCGCGCGGGGTGCGCAGGTTCTCGGTGAGGGCGATGCCCACGCCCTGGGTGACGCCCCCCTCGATCCGGGCGGCCAGCTGGGCCGGGTTGAGGACCCGGCCCACGTCCTGGGCGAGGGCCATCTCCACGACCCGCACCGAGCCCAGTTCGACGTCCACGTCCACCACCGCGCGGATGGCGCAGAACGCCAGGCCCACGAAGGCGTCGCCCTGGCCCGACTCGTCCAGCGGCTCGGTGGGGTGCGGGCGGCACTGGGCGGTCGCCCACAGCTCCTTGCCGTCCAGCGCCTCCGTGACCGTGGTGGACAGCACACCGTCGTAGGACGTGATCTTGCCGTCGGTGATCTGGAGCAGCTCGGTGGACATGCCGAACTTGTGGGCCAGCGGCTGGAGCAGCTGGGTGCGGACCATCTTCGCCGCGCGTTCCACCGCGCCGCCCGACACCCAGGTGTGCCGGCCGCGGCAGCCGGCGCCTGCCGGCGGCTGGTCGGTGTCGACCGGGGCCACGTGCACCTCGTCGACGCCGAGCGTGTCCTGGACGATCTGCCGGGCGAGCGTCGTGAAGCCCTGGCCGCTCTCCACCGCCGCGCAGAGCACCGTCGCCACGCCGCCCTGGACCCGCACGGTCGCCGTGGAGACCTCGTCGGCGCCCTCCGCGCCGAGCATGTGCACCATGCCGAGGCCGTAGCCCACGCCTCGGCGCACCGCGCCCGGTTCGCCCGCGCCCTCGAGGCCGCCGGGCAGCAGCCACTCCTCCTCGGGGACGTCCTTGGGCAACGGCGGCAGCGGGTGGTCCCGTACGGCCTGGAGCAGTTCGGCGACCGGGGCCGGGCACGTCACCGTCTGGCCGGTCGGCAGTACGTCGCCGGTCGCCATGGCGTTGCGCAGGCGCACCTCGGCGGGGTCCAGGCCGAGCTTCTTGGCCAGCTTGTCCATCTGCGCCTCGTAGGCGGCGCACACCTGCATCGCGCCCTCGCCACGAACGTGCCCGGAGGGCGGGTTGTTGGTGCGCACGGCCCAGCCCTCGATGAAGGCGTTCGGGACGACGTAGGGGCCGCAGGCGAAGGACACGGCGGCGGCGAGGGCGTCGGAGGAGGTGTCGGCGTAGGCGCCCGCGTCCAGCAGGATCTGCGCCTCGACCTTGACCAACGTGCCCTCGGCGTCGGCGTGGTGGCGGTAGCGCAGCAGTGTCGGGTGGCGGTGGGTGTGGCCCAGGAACGACTCCTCGCGGGTCGCCGTGAGCTTCACCGGGCAACCGGTCCTCAGCGCCAGCAGGCCGAGCGGGAGTTGGAAGCCCTGGTCCTCGCGGTCGGCGGTGGCGCCCGGCACACCGGTGACGACGATCTTCACGCGCTCGGGTTCCAGGCCGTAGCAGGCGGCGAGCGCGTCGCGGTCGGCGTGCGGGTCGGTGGAGGCGATGTACAGCTCCACGCCGCCGTCGGGGCGGGGCACCGCGAGACCGGCCTCGGCGCCGATGGGGGCCGGGTCCTGGCGGCCGATGCGGTACAGGCCCTCGACGACGACCTCGCCGGCCGCCTCCGGGTCGCCGTGGCGCAGCGGGATGTGCCGGATCAGGTTGCCGTCGGGGTGCAGCGGCTCGGCCTCGAAGGCCTGTTCGGGGTCGGTCACCGGGTCGAGCACCTCGTACTCGACGATGACGGCGGCGGCGGCCATCCGCGCGGTGTCCGGGTGGTCGGCGGCCACGGCCGCGATGGGCTCGCCGTGGTGGCGTACGACCTCGGAGGCGAACACCGGGCGGTCGGCTGTGCCGCGGCCGTGCACCGGGCGGCCAGGGACGTCCTCGTGGGTGACGACGGCCCGTACGCCGGGCATCTCGCGCGCGTGCTTGGTGTCGATGGACACGATGCGCGCGTGCGGGTGCGGGGAGCGCAGCACGGCCGCCCACAGCAGGCCCTCGGCCCACAGGTCGGCCGCGTACGGGAAGGTGCCCTCCGTCTTGGCGCGGGCGTCGGCGGCCGGCAGCGAGGAGCCGAGACCGTGCGGCAGTGGTTCGGGTGCGGGGGCGGTCTCCGCGGCGGCGATGGCGGCTTCGTCGCTCACGCCTGGCCTCCGTCCTGGCCGTAGGGGTCGTGCGGTGCCGGGGTGTCGAACGCGGAGGGGTGGACCCCGCCGGCGCCCGGACCCGCCTGGTGGGGGATGCGCGGCTCGTCGGCCTCCTGCTCGGCCTCGTCCGTCGCGGTGTGCCCCTCGCGTTCGGTGACGACCTCCTTGACGGCCTGGAGGACGCCCCGGTAGCCCGTGCAGCGGCACAGGTTGCCGCAGAGCGCCTGGCGGGTCTCCAGTTCGGTCGGGTCCGGGTTGCCCTCCAGCAGGTCGTGCACGGTCATCGCCATGCCGGGCACGCAGAAGCCGCACTGCACCGCGCCGCATCGGGCGAGCGCCCGCTGGACGTCCGAGGGCTGACCGTCCACGGCCAGTCCCTCGACCGTGCGCACCTCGCTGCCGGCCGCGGTGACCGCGGGTACCAGGCAGGAGGCGACGAGGCGTCCGTCGACCTGCACGTTGCAGGCGCCGCACTCGCCCTGCGAGCAACCGTCCTTGGCGCCCGCGAGTCCGAGCCGCTCGCGCAGCACGTACAGCAGGGACTCGCCGATCCAGGCGTCGGTGACGGGCCGGTCGGCGCCGTTGACGCGCAGCACGTACGAGGCGAGCGGGTGCTCGTCCTGCGGGGGCGCCGGAGGCGGATCCTCCTGGGCGGCGTCCGGCTGTCCGGCGTCCGGCTGTTCGGCGTCCGGGTCCGGGGTCGCGGAGCCGGAGCCCGTGGCGGGCTCCTCGGCGGCCCGGGAGGGCGGCTGGGCATCCTCGGCCGGGCCGGGCCGGGCGGGCGGCTCGGCGGGCCCTTCGGCGGCCTCCACGGCCCCTCGGGCGTCCTCGCCGACCTCGGCCGCGCCGGACGTGGACCGCGGGGAGTCCGCGGGGGACTCCGCCGGGTGCTCGGGCCGGGTCTGCGGGTCTTGGGCGCCCTGGTCCGCGCGGAGTTGGGCGTGCTGCTCCGCGGGGGTGCCGGTGGGGCCGTGCCCGGGTGCGGCTGCCGCGCCGCGCCCGTACGGGGCCCCGGGCCCCTGGGCGGCGGCGGTGTCCGCGCCGGTTCCGGTCGCGACCGACGGGAAGGGAGGGGCGGTCGCCGCGGAGGAGGCGGCCTGCGGCGCCGGCTGCCCGGCCGCGCGCGGGCCCTCCGCCGGACGACCCTCCACACGGCCCGCACCCGATGCCGCCCGGTCCTCGTGCGCGCCGTCCGCCGCAGTCCCGTACGCGGCTTCAGCCGCCCCGGCACCGTCCGGCCGCCCGGCCGGGGCCGCGCCACCGGTCACGTCCTGCGCGGCGAAAGCCCCCGGCATCCGCACGCCTCCGTGCGCGCCGTCCGCCGCAGTCCCGGCCCCGTACGCGCCCTGGGCCTGCCCGGCACCGTGTCCAGCCGCACCCGGCCCTCCGGCCGGGGCCACGCCACCGGCCGCTTCAGCGCCGGCACCCTGTCCAACCCCACCGGGCCGACCGGCCGCGAAGCCGCCACCGGCCGCACCACCCGCACCAAAAGCCCCCGGCAACCGCACACCCGCGCCCGCACCGTCCGGTGCGACCCCGTACGCCGCTTCAGCCGGGCCGGTCCCGTAGGCGCTCTCGTGGGGGCCGCCCATCGGGGGCTCGCCGGGCTGTCCCGGTGTCCCGGGCTCGGTGCGGGGGCGGCTCCAGGCCTGGCCGACCTCCTCCGCGGCCCACGGGGCGGCCGCGCCGCCGGGGAGGGTGGTCGGAGGGGTGCCGCCCCACTGCTGCATCAGCGACGACGTGGTGAACTCGCCCGATTCGTCAGGGATGTCGCCCCCGGCGACCGGGATCGACCACTGCCCCGTCACGTCCTGGCCGGTCACGTCCTGGCCGGGGGCGGAAGGGGCGTGGGCGACCGGGCCCCCCTGGGACTCGCCGAAGTTCCACTGCTGGGTGGCCTCCGGACGGTACGTGAACCGGTCGTCCGTGCCCGCGTCCTGCGGCACGGCGTTGGGGTCGGGCCACTGCGCGCCCTCGGCGGACCCGCCCGGCACGCCCCAACCGCCGGTCCCCGCCGGGTCGGTGGCCCCCGGGGAGGGCGTGACCGCTATCTGCGGCGGCACGTAGCCGTGGCCGGGCGCCGCGAGCGGGCTGTGGGCGGCGAGGAGGGCGTCGATGCCGCCCTCGGGCAGCTTCACGAAGGCGGTGGCGCCGTCGTCGTACTCGCCCTGCGGCAGCGGATCCCATCGGCTGCCGCCCGGCGTGCCCTCCGCGTGCTGGTCGTCGGTCACGACAGCGCCCTCCCCAGTGCTCGTCGGGCCAGCGCGGCGACGGTGCGCCGCAGATGCAGTACGGCGGGCGGAAGCTGCTGCACGGAGCCGTCCTCGGCCGGAACCGGATCGGGGATGCAGGCCGCGGCCACGTACTCGCCGAAGGCGTTCTGCGCCTCCGGGACGATCACGCGGCCGTTGTCCCAGTCGATGAGCTGGGCCACCCAGTGCTCGGCGTCCAGCGGCCGCAGCGGCATCGGCGCTATGGCGCCCACCGCGCACCGCACCCCGCGCCGGGCCGGATCGAGGACCAGCGCCACGGACGCGACCGCGCGGCCCGGTCCGGTCCGGCCGGTCGCCTTGAGGAAGACCTGCGGCGCGTGCAGCAGCGGCACGCGCACGTAGCCGATGAGTTCGCCCCCGCGGAGCATCTCCACGCCGGCCAGCAGGTGCGACACCGGGATCTCCCGGCGGGCTCCGTCCGGGCCCGCGATGATCAGGGTCGCCTCCAGGGCGGCCAGCACCGGCAACGCGTCCCCGGTGGGGGCGGCGGTGGCGATGTTGCCGCCCAGGGTGCCCGCGTTGCGGATGTGCGGCGGGCCCGCGGCGCGCGCGGCGGCGGCCAGCGCCGGGATCAGGGCGGCGAAGTCGGGACGCCCCATGCGGGCGTGGGAGAGGCCGGCGCCGAGCAGCGCGTGGCCGTCCTGGTACTGCCAGCCGCGGATCTCGCTGATCCGGCCGAGGCCGACCAGCGCGGTGGGCCTGAGCTGCCCGGAGTTGACGGCGGCCATGAGGTCGGTGCCGCCCGCCACGGGCACCGCGGCGGGCATGGCGGTGAGTGCCGCCACCGCCTCGTTCAGCGTCGTGGGCAACGTGACGGCCTGCGCCGCCTGAGGTGCGTGCGTGGTCAAAACCGGCTGCCCCTTCCCGCTGCCCCCGCTGGTCCCACCTGTGCTGCCGTACGGTACGTGCCGACAGGGCGGACGTGGCAACTCTGGCACATCTTCGCAGGACCCGAGGACAGGGGTCCGCTAGGTGACATTCGCCCACCTCATCGAGGACATCGTCCGATTTGGCACACCCTCACCGATGCGAGCGAATTCCCACTCTTCGCTGACTCTTGCGGTCTTTTTCCGGCACTCGTTCGAGACAGCGGGCGGAACCGGTCGTCCCGCTACCTCGAAGGCGGCGGCCCCTCCAGGGGCCGCCCCAGAATGCCGGGACGCCGCTGCCACGGGCGCGGTCCGGCGGGCGGCCGGTAGCGGACTCCCAGGGCGTCCAGGCGCCCGTAGTGGGCGGTCATCCGCCGCTCGAAACCCTCGAAGTCCCGTTCCGCCGGGGCGGGCAGGGCGCTCCAGGCGACCTCGGCGAACGCGGCCAGCCGGGGGAACACCTGGTAGTCCACGCGCGCCTGATCCTCCATCACCTCGGTCCACACGTTGGCCTGCGTGCCCAGCACCCGGCGGGCCTGCGCCACGTCCAGCTCCGGGGGTACCGGCTCGAACCGGTAGACGTCCTCCAGGGTGCGCACGAAGCCGATCGGCACGGGCTCGCCCTCGCCCGGGGCCTGGCGGTGGTCCAGGTACACCTGCTGCTCGGGGCACATGACGACGTCGTGGCCCGCCCGCGCGGCGGCGATCCCGCCCGCGTACCCGCGCCAGGACGACACCGCGGCCCCCACCGCCAGGCCGCCCTCCAGGATCTCGTCCCAGCCGATGAGCCGGCGCCCGCGCGCGGCGAGCCAGGCGTCGAAGTGGCCGACGAACCAGGCCTGGAGTTCGTCCTCGCCGGCCAGCCCGAGTTCCGCGATGCGCGCCTGGGCGGCCGGCGAGGCCCGCCACTGCCCCTTGGGGCACTCGTCGCCGCCGATGTGGACAAACCTTGCGAACTCTGCGGACCCCGCGGACCGCGCGGATCCGGTGTTCGCCAGGGCGTCCGCGGGGAACAGGTCGAGCAGTTCCTCGAAGACGCCCTCGTAGAAGCGCAGGGTGGTGTCGGTGGGGGCGAGGACGTTCGGACTGACCCCCCAGTCGTCCCAGACGGTGAGGGCGGCGGTGTCGACGACGTCGGTGTTGCCGAGTTCCGGGTACGCGGCGATGGCGGCCTGCGAGTGCCCGGGGACGTCTATCTCGGGGACGACGGCGATGTGCCGCTCGGCGGCGTAGGCGACGATCTCCCGGATGTCGTCCTGGGTGTAGTGACCGCCGTGCGGTTTGTCCTCCCACAGTGGGGACGCCCGGTGGCCGAATCTCGTCCGCGCCCGCCAGGAACCGACCTCCGTCAGCCTCGGGTACCGCTTGATCTCGACGCGCCAGCCCTGGTCGTCCGTCAGGTGGAAGTGCAGCACGTTGAGTTTGTGCGCGGCCATCAGGTCGAGGTAGCGCAGGACGCCGTCCTTCGGCATGAAGTGGCGGGCCACGTCGAGCATCAGACCGCGCCAGCGGAAGCGGGGGGCGTCCTCGATCACGCCCGCCGGGACCGCGTGGGCGGCGTCCGGCCGCAGGGGGGCGCGCCGGAAGGCGTCGGGGCCGAGCAGTTGGCGCAGCGTCTGCGCACCCCAGAAGACCCCGGCCGGCGAGCCGCCGCGGATCTCGACGCCCCGGCCGGGCACGGCGGCGAGCCGGTACCCCTCGGGCGCCAGGGAGTCGTCCAGGCGCAGCCGTACGGAGTCCGGGTCGTCCTCGGCGCCGGGCGCGAGGGGCAGGCCGAGGGCCGCGCCGAGCGTGCCGCGCAGCCAGCGTTCCGTGCCGCCGGTGCCCTCGGCGGCCCACAGGGTGGTGCCCCGGTCGAGGGGGACGGCGCGGTCCGGGAGGCCGGTCACGGCGCGCGGGGCCGGAATCACGTCGGTCATGCCCCCATGGGTAGCGGCGGCCGCGACGCGGCGCAACGCCCGTTGCGCATGGTGCACCGGCCGCCCCACGACACAGGCCCCCGAGGTGCGCGCCGGCGCGCACCTCGGGGGCCCTGCGAGTCTCTGCCGAGCGGGCAGCGGGTTACTTCTTCTTGTCGTCGCCGCCCTCGCCGCCGCCGCTCATGGATTCGTAGATCTCCTTGCACAGCGGGCAGACGGGGTACTTCTTCGGGTCACGGCCCGGCACCCACACCTTGCCGCACAGCGCCACGACGGGCGTACCGTCGAGGGCGCTCGCCATGATCTTGTCCTTCTGGACGTAGTGGGCGAAGCGCTCGTGGTCGCCGTCGCCGTGGGACACCTGCGGCGTCGGCTCGACGAGGGTACCCGTACCAGTGCCGCGCTCGGGCTCGAGAGTGCTCATACCGCAAGGGTACTGAAGGCGCCGCGCATCAGTTGAGCGAAGGGTCGTCCGGATATGTGGCGACCATGGCCAGTTCGTTGCGCTGGCGGCGCAGCACCTCGCGCCACAGTTTCTCGGGGGCCGGTGAGGACACGTCGCCGGGTTCCGACTCGACGACGTACCAGGCACCCTCCGCCAGCTCGTCCTCCAGCTGGCCGGGCCCCCAGCCGGCGTATCCGGCGAAGATCCTCAGCGAGCCGAGGGCGGAGGCCAGCAACTCGGGAGGTGCCTCCAGGTCGACGAGACCGATCGCGCCGTGCACCCGGCGCCAGCCCAGCGGGGCGCCCTCGCCGGAGCCGCCAGGGATGACGGCGACGCCGAGTGCGGAGTCCAGCGACACCGGACCGCCCTGGAAGACGACGCCGGGCTCCCCGGCGAGGTCCGCCCACCCCTCCAGGATGTCGCCCACGTCCACGGGGGTGGGACGGTTGAGGACGACACCGAGGGAGCCCTCCTCGTCGTGGTCGAGAAGGAGCACCACCGCACGGTCGAAGTTCGGGTCCGCCAGGGCGGGCGTGGCCACGAGCAGCCGCCCTGTGAGCGAGGACACCTCGGTCATGCCAGACATGATCCCGCATCTTCCCCGCGCATGGGGAGCCAATCCGGCTACGGGGGTGAGCGCAGCTCAGGGGACACCGAGGCGTCACCGGCGCACGGCGTGTGCGGTGACCGCACGTGCCCGGTGCTCAACGGGGCGTGTTGGTGCGGCGTGGTAGGCCAACCCGGGCCGCCGACGGGCTTTCTGAAGGGGGGCGCATGGCGATTACCCTGTCTCTCCGGCCCCCTCCGAAATGATCGGCCGGCTCCTGCCCACCTCATCGGAACGCGAGATACATGACCGTCAACGGCACTGATGACGTACTGCTTGTCCATGGCGGAACCCCGCTGGAGGGTGAGATCCGTGTCCGCGGTGCGAAGAACCTCGTACCGAAGGCCATGGTCGCCGCCCTGCTGGGCGGTGAGCCAAGTCGCCTCCGCAACGTTCCGGACATCCGTGACGTGCGTGTCGTCCGCGGTCTGCTGCAACTGCACGGGGTGACGGTCCGTCCGGGTGACGAGCCCGGTGAGCTGGTGCTCGACCCGACCCGCGTGGAGAGCGCGAACGTCGCCGACATCGACGCCCACGCGGGCTCCTCGCGCATTCCCATCCTGTTCTGCGGGCCGCTGCTGCACCGGCTGGGGCACGCGTTCATCCCCGGCCTGGGCGGCTGCGACATCGGCGGCCGGCCCATCGACTTCCACTTCGACGTGCTGCGGCAGTTCGGCGCGGTCATCGAGAAGCGGGCCGACGGGCAGTACCTGGAGGCCCCACAGCGGCTGCGCGGGACGAAGATCCGGCTGCCGTACCCGTCCGTCGGCGCGACCGAGCAGGTGCTGCTGACGGCCGTGCTCGCCGAGGGTGTCACCGAGCTGTCCAACGCGGCCGTGGAGCCGGAGATCGAGGACCTGATCTGCGTTCTGCAGAAGATGGGCGCGATCATCGCGATGGACACCGACCGCACCATCAGGATCACGGGTGTGGAGAAGCTCGGCGGCTACGACCACCGGGCCCTGTCGGACCGGCTGGAGGCCGCGTCCTGGGCGTCGGCGGCGCTGGCGACCGAGGGCGACATCTACGTCCGCGGCGCCCAGCAGCGGTCGATGATGACCTTCCTGAACACCTACCGGAAGGTGGGTGGCGCGTTCCGGATCGACGACGAGGGCATCCGCTTCTGGCACCCGGGCGGCCAGCTGAAGTCCATCGCGCTGGAGACGGACGTGCACCCCGGTTTCCAGACCGACTGGCAGCAGCCGCTGGTGGTCGCCCTGACCCAGGCCACGGGCCTGTCGATCATCCACGAGACGGTGTACGAGTCGCGGCTGGGCTTCACCTCCGCGCTCAACCAGATGGGTGCCCACATCCAGCTCTACCGCGAGTGCCTGGGCGGCTCCGACTGCCGCTTCGGGCAGCGCAACTTCCTGCACTCGGCCGTGGTGTCGGGACCGACCCGGCTCCAGGGAGCCGACCTGGTCATCCCCGACCTGCGCGGCGGCTTCTCCTACCTGATCGCGGCCCTCGCGGCCCAGGGCACCTCCCGCGTCCACGGCATCGACCTGATCAACCGCGGCTACGAGAACTTCATGGAGAAGCTCGTGGAGCTGGGCGCCAAGGTGGAGCTCCCGGGCCAGGCCCTCGGCTGACCGAACCCTCCCCCACCGGGCCGGCCGCGTCGCCCCCGGCCGGGGGTCCGGGGGTCGCCCCCGGGCAAGCACAGCCTGGAGAAGCTCGTGGAGCTGGGCGCCAAGGTGGAGCTGCCAGGCCAGGCCCTCGGCTGACCGAACCCTCCCCGCCGGGCCGGGCCCTGGACTGATCCGCGCCCCCCGGCTGGCGCCGGGGGGCGCGTACGACGTTGGGGCGGCCCCCGGTGAGGGGACCGCCCCAATGGGCGTCGTGGTGGCCTGAAGGACCGGCCTACAGCGCCTCGTACGCCGTCCCATGGCGTACGGACGCCGAGGTCACTTGCCCTTGGCCGCTTCCTTGAGCTTGCTGCCCGCGGAGACCTTCACGCTGTAGCCGGCCGGGATCTGGATCGGCTCGCCGGTCTGCGGGTTGCGAGCGGTGCGAGCGGCACGGTGGGTGCGCTCGAAGGTCAGGAAACCAGGGATGGTGACCTTCTCGTCCCCCTTGGAGACGATGTCGCCGACGACGTCGGCGAACGCGGCCAGCACGGCGTCGGCGTCCTTGCGGGTCACCTCGGCGCGGTCGGCCAGCGCGGCCACCAGCTCACTGCGGTTCATGTTGTTACTCCCGTGTTCTTCTTGCCGTTGCGGCGAGGCCGCATGTTGGGCACAGCGAAGCCGATGCTGCCAGGGTCCTCGGTGAGTCCCCGGACCCGGGTCCGTCGCCGAACCCTCGCGCCCAGGGAGGCATCCTGCCCCCACCTGCGGCGCGAATGCCAATCCAGCACCCATAGGAGTCGTGAGAACACCCTTGGGAGTCACACGAAGAGATGCCCCAGCCTGGCCGTCACGATAGGGCCGCACCGGCGGCGTGGTGCCACGACGCGCCGGTTTCGCGGCGCGTCGTGGCCATCCTCACGCCGTTGCCGCAGTCTTCGCGGCCGCCTCCCGGACGGCCCCGGCGACCGCGCCGGCGACCTTCTCGTTGAAGACGCTCGGAATGATGTAGTTCGGGTTCAGCTCGTCCCCGGTGACCACGTCGGCGAGGGCCTGCGCGGCGGCCAGCATCATCTCCGTGTTGACGGTGCGGGACTGCGCGTCCAGCAGGCCGCGGAAGACGCCCGGGAAGACCAGCACGTTGTTGATCTGGTTGGGGAAGTCGGAGCGGCCGGTGGCCACAACTGCCGCCGTCTGACGGGCGATTGCCGGGTCGACCTCGGGGTCGGGGTTCGCGAGCGCGAACACGATCGCGCCCTCCGCCATGGCGGCCACGTCGTCGCCGTCGAGCACGTTGGGCGCCGAGACGCCGATGAAGACGTCCGCACCGTGCACGGCCTCCTTCAGCGTGCCGGTCAGGCCCTCCGGGTTGGTGTTGTCCGCGATCCAGCGCAGCGGGGAGTCCGGGGCAGCCCCGACCAGGTCCTCACGGCCGGCGTGCACCACACCGTGGATGTCGGCGACGACGGCGTTCTTCACGCCCGCGGCGAGCAGCAGCCGCAGGATCGCCGTACCGGCGGCGCCTGCGCCGGACATCACCACGCGCACGCTGTCGATCGACTTGTCGACCACGCGCAGCGCGTTGGTCAGCGCGGAGAGCACGACGATCGCGGTGCCGTGCTGGTCGTCGTGGAAGACGGGGATGTCGAGGGCCTCGCGCAGCCGGGCCTCGATCTCGAAGCAGCGGGGCGCGGAGATGTCCTCCAGGTTGATGCCCGCGAAGCCGGGGGCGATCGCCTTGACGATCTCGACGATCGCGTCGCTGTCCTGGGTGTCCAGGCAGATCGGCCAGGCGTCGATGCCGGCGAAGCGCTTGAAGAGGGCCGCCTTGCCCTCCATGACCGGCAGGGCGGCCTTCGGGCCGATGTTGCCCAGGCCGAGCACGGCCGAGCCGTCCGTCACGACCGCAACGGAGTTGCGCTTGATGGTCAGGCGCCGGGCGTCCTCGGGGTTCTCCGCGATCGCCATGCACACGCGGGCCACGCCGGGGGTGTAGACCATGGACAGGTCGTCACGGTTGCGGATGGGGTGCTTGGACGCCATCTCGATCTTGCCGCCGAGGTGCATGAGGAACGTACGGTCCGAGACCTTGCCCAGCGTGACGCCCTCGATGCCGCGCAGCTTCTCGACGATCTCCTCGGCGTGGGACGTCGAGGTGGCCGCGATGGTGACGTCGATACGGAGCCTCTCGTGGCCCGACGCGGTGACGTCGAGGCCGGTCACCGACCCTCCGGAGGACTCCACGGCCGTGGTGAGCTGCGATACGGCGGTTCCGCCCGCCGGCACCTCCAGACGGATCGTCATCGAGTAGGAGACGCTGGGCGCCGTTGCCATGGCCGACTTCCTCTGCTTTCACCGTGTCGCGAAGTTCTGCCGTCCGATCGTCGCACCTACCCCCGAGTACGCGGTAGCCGCCCCTGATTGCGGACGTAGTGTTCACCGGGTGGTGTCGTTTTCGGAAAGTTAATTCCACCATACGAGAATCGGTGCGGCCACGGAAGACGCGAGGGCGGCAGGGGACGACAAAAGAGGCTCACGTCACATCGTGACGTGAGCCTCCTGGAAGTTTGACGACACCGACCCGCCATGCTCGCCTCGCGGCAAGTGGTCGCTCGTAGCGACAAAGGTTGGGCCCGGGGGCTTGGATCGGGCCGGTGCCGTGTCCAGGCTAACAAACGGATGGCTTGTGGCCATTCCCGTCGCAGCGGTTACCCCCGGATTCAGTCCCTCAGCAGATCCGGCACGCCGGCCCCGTCCGGCTCGTCCCGCTCGCCGGAGACCACCGTGAGCTGCTGGGTGGCCCTGGTCAGAGCGACGTACAGGACCCGCAGGCCGGCCGGGGACTCGTCCGCGATCTCCGCGGGCGAGACGACGATCGTCGCGTCGTACTCCAGGCCTTTGGCCTCCAGGCTGCCGAGAGCCACCACACGGTCGCCGAGCCCGCCCAGCCAGCGCCGGGCCTCCTCGCGCCGGTTCATGGCGACGACCACGCCGACCGTGCCGTCCACCAGGTCCAGCAGCCGTTCGGCCTCCGCCCGCACGGTCTTCTCCACGGAGCCCCGGACGACGGCGAAGCGCGGCTCGACCCCGGTGGAGCGCACGGCCCTCGGCGCGGTGGAGCCGGGCATGGCCAGGGCGAGGACCCTGGAGGACAGCTCGGCGATCTCCGCCGGGTTGCGGTAGTTCACGGTCAGCTCGAAGCGGCGGCGCGGCCGGGTGCCCAGGGCCTCGTCGCGGGCCTCGGCCGCCTCGTCCGGGTCGGACCAGGAGGACTGTGCGGGGTCGCCGACGACCGTCCAGGTGGCATGCCGGCCGCGGCGGCCGACCATCCGCCACTGCATGGGCGTGAGGTCCTGCGCCTCGTCCACGATGACGTGCGCGTACTCGGTGCGCTCCTGCGCCAGTCGCTCCGCCCGCTCCCGCTGCGACTCCTCGCGCACCGGCATCAGCTCCTCGAGGCCGGTGAGCTGGTCCAGCGGATCCAGTTCGCGCTTGCGGCGCGGACGGGCCGGGGTGCCGAGGATCGCCTGGAGCTCGTCGAGCAGGGCGACGTCGTGCACCGAGTGGCCGCCGCGCCGCAGCGAGCGGGCCACCCGGCGCACCTCCCCCGGGTTGAGGATCCGGCGCGCCCAGCGGCCCAGCCGCCGCTCGTCGGCCATCGCGGTGAGCACCGCGGACGGGGTCAGCTCGGGCCACCAGGCGTCGAGGAAGGCCACGAAGGAGTCCTCGCCGGTGACGTCCTCGTCGAAGGAGGAGCGCAGCTCGGCGGCGAGTTCCGGGTCGGTGTGCCGGCCGGCGGCGCCCGACTTCTCCCACAGGGCGTCCAGGAGCAGCTTGCGGGCGCGCGGGCGCAGCAGGTTGACCGGCGCGGTGCCGCCGAGGGCGGTGCGCCGGACGTGGCCGAGCTCCTCGGCCTCCAGTTCCAGCCGGCGGCCGAAGGCGACGACCCGCAGCCGGTCCGGTGCGCCGTTCTGTTCCAGCGCGCCCCGTGCGGCCTTGCGCAGCACCTTCAGCATCCGGTACGAGCCCTTGGCCCGCGCCACCGCCGGAGCGTCGTACAGCGTGGCCTCGGTGCCGTCGACGAGCGAGCCGATCGCCCGGATGGCGACCTGGCCCTCCTCGCCGAGCGAGGGCAGCACGCCCTCGGTGTAGGCCACGAGCAGCGGTGTCGGGGAGACGATCAGGATGCCGCCCGCGTAGCGGCGCCGGTCCTGGTAGAGCAGGTAGGCCGCCCGGTGCAGCGCGACCGCCGTCTTCCCCGTCCCCGGGCCGCCCTCGACGTACGTCACCGAGGCGGCGGGGGCACGGATGACCAGGTCCTGCTCGGCCTGGATGGAGGAGACGATGTCCCGCATGGTGTGGCTGCGGGCCCGGCCGAGCGCGGCCATCAGCGCGCCGTCGCCGATCGCGGGCAGCTCGTGGCCGTCGAGGAAGGCCTTCAGCTCCGGGCGCATCAGGTCGTCCTCGACCCCGAGCACGCGCCGCCCCTTGGAGCGGATGACCCGCCGGCGTACGACGCGGCCGGGGTCGACCGGGGTGGAGCGGTAGAACGGGGCCGCGGCCGGTGCCCGCCAGTCGATGACCAGCGGGGCGTAGTCCTCGTCGAGGACGCCGATGCGGCCGATGTGCAGGGTCTCGGCGATGTCCGCCGTGCCGTCCCCGCGGACCGCGCCCTCGGCCGGCTCGACCGCGGTGTACGCGCCGTCCGGGCCCCTCCTGCCGTCCTTGCCGAGCAGCAGGTCGATCCGGCCGAAGAGGAAGTCCTCGAACTCGTTGTTCAGCCGGTTGAGGTGGACGCCCGCCCGGAAGACCTGCGCGTCCCGCTCGGCCAGCGCGCCGGGTGTGCCCACCTGGCCGCGCTGGGCGGCGTCGCGCATGAGGAACTCGGCCTCGTGGATCTTCTCCTCGAGGCGGCGGTACACCCGGTCCAGGTGCTGCTGTTCCACACCGATCTCACGGTCCCGTACGGAGTCGTGCGCCTCTTCGTGCGCTGCGCCGTGGACCGATCCGACCGCGGAATCCTGTTGAGCCTGTGCGGCCACCGGGCCCCCTTCTGACGTGCTGGGCAGCCGTCAACCGTACGCGAAGGGGGCCCGCTCACGGAAGCTACGCGGGCACCTCGACGAGTCGCCGGCCGTCGAAGGTCATCACTTCGAAGTGGTCGATCTGGTTCGGCTCCAGGGCCGCGCCGCCGCGGACGTAGAGGGGGTTCTTCGCCTCTTCCGTCTTCGCGTTCGGGACGCCGTAGCCCCACTTGGGGACGGACCAGGACGTGACCGTCTCGCGCTCGCCGTTCTTGCCGACGGCGACGAGCGAGCACTTCTGCGGGCCGGTGACGTTGTTCAGCTCGAGAACGGCGTTCGTGCCCCAGTCCTTCTTCTCGACGGCGACCGTCGCGGTGACCTTCGTCGTCGGGTCCGTCGCCGTGACCTTGTCGGGCATCGACTCGAAGGCGGACCGCGCGGGGCTCACGGCCACCGTGGTGTTGTTGTCACCGCCGTCCGAGCCGCTCACCGCGAACACGGTCAGCGGGCTGCCGATGATCAGCGCTGCCGCCGCCGCGACCAGGTAGAAGCCGCGCCGGCGCTTCTGGGCGCGGCGTTCGGCGACCTCGTCGACGAGTTTCTCCACCAGGCGCGGGCCGGGCTTGGCCGACAGGGACTCGCCGACCACCTCGGGTGTGCCGGAGCCCGGCAGGTCCGCGAGCGCGGCCAGCATCGGCTCCATCCCGGCCAGCTCGTCGAGCTGCTGGGCGCACCACTCGCAGCCGGCGAGGTGCGTCTCGAAAGCGGTTGCCTCGGCGTCGTCGAGAATCCCGAGGGCGTAGGCGCCGACGGTCTCGTGCTCGTTCGGAGCCGGGGTTCCCTGCATGGCCCCAGACATACCCGCACCACCCGTTCCGAATCCCCCGTACCTGCTCATCACGCCGTCACCCCCCGCTCCTCCAGCGCCAGCTTCATCGACCGCAGGGCGTAGAACACCCGTGAGCGGACGGTGCCGCTGGGTATGCCGAGCGTCTCGGCCGCCTCGTTGACGGTACGCCCTTTGAAGTACGTCTCGACGAGCACCTCCCGGTGAGCCGGGGTCAGGTCGTCGAGCGCGTCCGACAGCGTCATCAGCCACAGCGCCTTGTCGATCTCGTCCTCCGCGGGGATGACCTCCAGCGGCGACGGATCGACCTCCTGCGGCCGGGCCTGCCGGCTGCGGTGGTTGTCGATGACGATGCGTCGGGCGACCGTCACCAGCCAGGGGCGTACCGAACCGGTCGCTCGATTGAGCTGGCCGGCGTTCTTCCAGGCACGGATGAGCGTCTCCTGCACCACGTCCTCGGCGCGCTGCCGGTCTCCGGCCACCAGCCGCAGGACATACGCGAGGAGAGGTCCGGCGTGCTCGCGATAGAGCGCACGCATCAACTCCTCATCAGGTTCCGAGGACTGGGACATGCGATGTCGGGCCCTCGATCCACGTTCATTGGCCACGGCCGCATCCTTGCGCACGCCCACCTCCGGTGTCCGGGGCTTCCCCCCAGTCGGTCGCTCGCCGACGGGTACGGACGCCGGGCACGCCGTGTTCAAACCCGGCCGACGGATTTCCGTGGGGTGATGTGACGAGGGAGGACATGGGCGCACATTCCCCCCGCGCGGCCTTCACATTTCCGACACAGACGCGACGGCGCGTGCGCTGCCCGCTCCGGGCGAAGACCAAACGGGGTGTTACGGAAATCACTTCGCCACCGGACCCACACAACCGGCAAATGGGACACGGGAGTTACCGCCCCCACCCCCTCTACGCCCCTGAGTGGGCGGTGCGGCGGCGATGGCGGGCCACCCGTTCGCGGTTCCCGCAGACCTCACTGGAACACCAGCGCCTCCTGCGCCCGCGAGACGTGTCCAGGTACACGATCGGGCAGTTGTCGCCCTCGCACTGGCGCAGGCCCGCCCGGGCCACCGGGTCGGTGAGCAGCTCCACGGCGTCCCGGGCGATGGCCGCGAGCAGGGCGGCGCACTCGGGCCGCCCCGCCAACTCCCGTACGAGGGCTCCGTCCTCGCCCCGTACGGCGCGGGGTGCGGGCGGCGCGGTGCGAGCGACGTCGTTGACGCGGGCGAGCGCGGGATCGTACGCCCGGGGCTCGATGGCGAGATACCCACGAACCAACTTCCCCACGTTTCCCCGTAGTTCCCGAAAACCGGCGAGCCAGGAGGCGTCCGCGTGCGCCAGCGGGGAGCCGGGCGGCACCAGCCCCGAGCCGATGATCCACGCGCGCAGGGGCGCGACGGCGTCCAGCCGTTCCTCGGGGTGGGTGGTGGAGAGGAGATCCAGGCAGACCCGCCCGGCGTCGAACCTCAGCTCGTACGGGGCCGTGGCCGCAGCCAGTGCCATGTGCCTGTCACCGCCTAGGCTCACCCCGGCCGGCAGGCCTCGCCGGGGCATCGTCGGAGGCCGGAAAACCGCTTCCCTCCCACAGTGCCCGGCTACCGGCCGGACCGGTAGCCCCCGGGCGGTCCGCCTCCGGTGTCGGCCGGGGCGCCCTACTGGGGGTGGTACGGACCCGGCGGCTGCGGCGGGGTGTACGGCCCCGGCTGGGGATACGCCTGCGGGTGAGGCGCCTGGGGGGCGGCGTACGGACCGGTCGAGTACGGCTGACCGTAGGGCCCGTTGTTGTACGCCCCGTTGTTGTACGGCCCATGACCGTACGGCCCCGCCTGCGCCGCCTGCCCCGGAACCTGCGCGCCTGAGGGCAGATACCGGACCCGTCCGTCCTCCTGCGTCACCGGCACGAACCCCGCGGCACCGAGCCGTGCCGCGAACTTGGCGTGGCGCTTGCGCGTGACGAGGACTCCGATGCCGAGAAGCACCATCGCCCCGGCCCACACACTCGCGGCGACGAGGAAGGCGGACGCGTCGGCACCGAGCCGCACCGCGAGGATGACGCACCCGACGGTCAGCCCCAGAGCTGCAAACACCATGCGCTTCTCGGCGCTCTTGTCGGTGAGGTCGAAGTTGATGCGCGCCTTGAGGAGTTCCAGCGCGTCCGGTACGAGCGGCGGCAGCGACACCCCGTCCCAGGCGTTCGGATACTGCGCCCAGTTCTGCGCGGCCCGCGCCTGGGCCTGCGGACCGGGGTCGGGCACGAGCAGCAGCGTGAGCACGTTGTTCCGTCCCCCGGAAAGGCGCGCGTCCGCGTACTCGTACCCGAACTGCTGGGCCACGAAGGCGAGTTTCGCGGCCTTCTTCACTGATCCCATGGGAATGGTCAGCTCGACGGGCTGCCCCTGCCGCACCAGTTCCAGCATCTTCCGAACCTGCTGCTTACTCACCGCGCCCCCTTTTTCGTCTCTTCACCGTTGCTCAGCGGTTGACGGCCTGGATCTCCTGGACCGTGACTTCCTGGGTGTCGCCGAATGTGCCCTCGGGCAGATCGCCGCCCGCACCGCCGGTGCCCGTCCAGTGGATCTTCCAGGTGATGGTGGCCCTCAACCGGTAGGAACCGTCGCCCGACGACCGCAGGTACCTGACCCCGCAGGGCGGCGTCCGGTCGGCCTTCCCCTTGGCGTACGCCTCCCCGATACGGCCACCGTTGATCGCGCAGACCCCCGAGGCGGGGTAGGTCTCGGCGTCCGCCGTGCCGGGGTCGATCCTCAACGAGACCGGCTCTGCGGTCGTCGTCGCGGACATGTTCAGCACCGGAACCGAAGCCGTCACGGACACGGGCCTGAACCGCGCCCCGTCCAGCCACGCCCAGGTCGGCAGATTCACCTTGGTCGCCCCCGCGGGCGCGAGGGTCACCTCGGTACCGGGGACCCGGATCTCGTTGTAGGCGAGTTCGGCGAGGATCTGGGGGGTGACGGCGTTTTCGATGTTCGCGGGTGGAGCAGCGCCCCGATCAACCCAGAAGATCGGCCCATCGCACTTGTCCCACCCCGGCGGGAAGTCCCTGTTGACGTACGAGTCCCACCAGTAGCCCTTGCCGGCCTTGTCCTTGTTGAAGTCCTTGTACGGGTGTCCGTCGACGTACCGGTCACGCTGCTGGGCGTCCCACTCAGGCCCGGTGGACTCGGCCTCCCAGATCGGCTCCAGGTACTTCTGCAGTTGCCCCGGCGTGTACTTGGGGGCATACCAGCAGGCGGGCGGGGTCCAGGAGGTAACCGGAGCGACCGGTCCCACGGAGCTGCCGCTGCCGTTCTTGGACCGATCGAAGACAATGCCACCGGCCGTCGCGGAGATCGTGTCACCGTCGGCTCCGCCCGATGCGGTGTCGCTCCCGCCATTGGTGCTGCCGCCGTGGCCATAGCCCGCCCATGCCTGTGTCGGGCAGAGCAAGACCGCGGCTGCGGCAGAGACGGCCGCTGCGCGTCGCAGGTTACTCAGGGCTGGCATACGGAACTCCCCCGCTGCGACATCAGCTTCTCCGTGATCCAGATGCCTTGCTTGTTGACCCGCAGTCGGCTGCTGTAGAGGACGTAGTTGTCCTTCGACTGCGGGGTCACCTCCGTCTTTCCGGTTTTCAGGCTCTTGTTGTACGCCTTGTTCTGGTCTTCGCAGTAGACGAGGCTCGCCGTTCCGTCTTCGTTGACCTGGACCTTTGCGTCGTAGTACCGCTTGGCACCAGTGATCCGGTCCTTGTAGTCCACGAACTCCTGGATGAACTTCTGGCTTCCTGCCGCTGCCTCGCCCTCCGAGTAGAAGCGATACCCCATATCGAGCGGCTTCTGATCAGCGATCGCCATGTCCACAGCCTTGATGAACTGCTGACTGTCGTAGAGGACAGCGTCCTTGGCCTTGTCCCCCGTCTTGGGCCATTCGAAGGTGTAGGTGAGATCCGACGGCAGCTTGATCTCCGGTCGACCCTCCGTCGTCGCGGACGGAGTCGGGGAGGCCGGCGTCTCCGTTCCGGTGTCCGCGCCCGCGATCTTGTCGTTGGCTTTCGAGCCGCCGGCGTCGCTCCCGCCGCAACCGGCGAGGAGCAGTGCGGTCGCCGTACCGGCGACGGCTGTGGTGAGCAGGCGGGTTGGACGGCGGGTCACAGCAGGCTCCTGGTGGGGCAGGTGGGTTGGGCGAAACAGCCGACACGCTATCGAGACCACCCACGCCCACACCAGCGCGATGCGCATCCGCCACGTCCGCGCATGAGACGTACGCGAACGGAGCCCGCGCCTCCGCTCACAGCTCACCGCCCCTGCGAGGGAGGCAGGGGCGGTGAGCCGGGCGGAGCCGGTTCGTCAGCCGAGTGTGGGCAGGGCCCTGCGTGGTGGGATCGCGTTCAGCAGGTCCGATGCCAGCGATTCCCCGGTGTCCGCGTCGACGAAGCTGACGCGGACCACGGGGTCGCCGGCGGTGTCGCGGCTGGCGGTGGCGTCCAGGGCGAAGACCACGGACACCGGCCGCGCGTTCTCCCGTGTCCCGTACACACCGGAGAACAGGAGGATCCGCCAGCCGTCCTCCTCCCAGTGGTCCAGCAGACCCGACCGGACCACCGGGAAGGCGGTCTGCCAGGCGAGGGAGTTCTCCAGCAGCTCGACGCTGGCGGCGACCGGCACCCGGTCGCCGGCCTCGGTGCCGAAGAGCGGATGCCCGAAGACACGCAGCCTCAGCCGGCGCAGCGGCAGCAGCCACCACCGGTCGAGATCGACCGACAGCGCCACCAGGACGGCCGCGGCCACGGCCAGGAACACGAGCGAGCCGCCGGGCCGTCCGGTGAGCGTGGACCACCAGGCGCCGTGCGCCACCGCCGCCGTCGCACCGCCCGCGAGCACCAGTGCGGCGCGCGCGAACGCGCGCCAGGTGATCGGGGTGTCCTCGTTGGCCGTGCAGCCGCAGGAGGACTCCGGTGCCAGCGCCCGGCCGTAGCCGAGATAGCCGAGGAACCCGGCCCCGAGGACGGCGGTGGCCGCGCCCGGCACCGGGTGCGCCGGTACGGCCAGCAGGCCCGCGGCGAGCAGGAGTTCCACGGCGCCGGTGCCGCGCAGCACCAGCGCCGCCCGCTCGCTGCTGCGCAGCATCCGGGCCAGCGCCGTCCTCGGTGCCTGGCGCACGGTGTCCCGGTCGAAGAGCTTGACCGAGCCGGTCCACCCCAGCAGACCCGCGAGGACCAGCGGTACGAGGCCCGTTGTCAGTGAGAGCATCCTTGTCTCCCCTTCTCCTCCTCGGATCCGGCCGTCAGTGCCCGACGGAGATGCGGACGACGTCCACCGCGTTGTCGGACGGCCGCCAGGCCCCGAGCACCTGGGCGCTCTGCCCGATGCGCAGCCGGGACAGGTCCGGGGTGAGCGCGCGGCCCGCGTAGGAGGCGTTCGTCGTGTCCCGGTGGAGGTGGCCGACGATCTCGTGCTGCCCGTGGGAGAAGTGCAGCCGGTCCTTCGCGATGCCGCGGATCGTGGTGTCGATGTTCACGATGTTCACCCACACCGCGTCGGCGGCGACGGTGCCGTCCGGCATCGGTACGCCCCGCGCGTACAGCCCGTCCCCGATCTCGATGTCGCGGGCGGTCGTCGGGCGGACCTTCCAGACGCTGGTGACGTTGGTCATCTGGACCCGGGAGTGGTCGCCGTAGGATCCCGCGACCTCCAGGACACTGCCGGTGATGCCGGTGATCCGGCCCTCCACGAAGGCCGACTTGGGGATCGCCGGGTCGAGCGACGGCTCGGCGGCGAAGGCCGCGTCGGCGTCGAAGCCGCCGAGGGCGGACGCCCCGACGATGGTGGCGCCGCTGAGCGCGGCCGTGGTGAGGAAGCGCCGACGGCCCAGACCGCCGTTGTCGTTCTTCTGTCGATACGTCATGCCGGAGTCCTCCTCACTCGTAGATGTAGACCGGCAGCATGCCGGAGCTGAGGTTGCCGATCGCCGAGAAGGCGGCCGGGGTCAGGTCCAGGACGCGGTTGGTGCGGCAGGCGCCGTTGCAGCAGGTGGCCTCGCCGCACCAGGACTTGGTGCGCGGTCCGCAGTCGGTGATCGTGATGCAGACGGTGGCGCCGGAGCACTGGTGCTTGACGTTCATCACCGAACCGCAGCCGCGTCTGGGGATGTTCTCGCCGCACAGGTCGGGCCGGGTGATGTCCCAGCACGCCTGTGACGCGTTGGGCCAGGCGCCGTGATGCGCGCTGGACTGGCAGTTGCCGCAGGCGCCGCCGCCCGCGCTACCGCACGGACCCCAGGAGGATCCGCAACAGAACCAGCTCGTTTCACCGGCCCATAGGCTGGTCGATCCGCAAGCCATCGTGCCGTCTCCCTTTGTCGCTGAATGACGCGCGTGAGTGAGCGTGCATGCGTCTTGACGAGTGCATGACAATTTCAGGGCGAGGGTTGTGCGCACAGAGCATCCCCATGATGCGCCCGTCTACGCGCGTTGGCCAGAGCCCCGCAGCACTCCGACTCCACGGTCTGCGAAGAGACTTCGTTCCCGGGTTCCCGACTCCCCGGCGGCGACCCCGGTCCGCGCGGCCCGAACGCCCGGCCGGGGGCACCGACGCGAAGGCCCCGCGCCCGAAGGGACGCGGGGCACCCCGCCTCAGTGGACCCGCCTCAGCGGCGGCCCGCCTCACCGCCCCAGTGGGCGGCCCGGCTCAGCGGGCTCTCGCCGCCTGCTTCTTCTTCGCCCCGTTCGGCCACAGCCGGGGCTTGCGCTTCGCCGCCAGGTCCTCGATCCAGCCGACGGAGAGTACGGCCAGGCCTATCAGCGGCCAGATGAGCACGAACTGCCAGAAGAGCTCCGTCGAGTCCAGCCACGAGGAGGCCGCGTCGCTCTCCATGAAGGGCAGGTTGTAGACCTGGTCGAGTATCGGCACCGTCGCCATGATCAGCAGGTTGTGCCAGAGGTAGATCGTCACCGCTCGGTTGTTGGAGAGGGTGATGAGCTTGTCCCACTTGGCCAGCCGGCCCGGCAGCGTCTGCCACGACGGGGAGTACTGCAACAGGATCACCACGATGCCGAACGACCAGGTCGCCTGCGCGAGCGGGATGTCGTTCAGGTCCCAGCCGTCGGGGCCGAGATGGCCGGACGCCCACCACAGCCCGAACGCCATCACCGCGGCCGCGCCGGACACCGCCGCATAGCGCGGGATCTTCTTCAGCATGCCGTTGTTGTGGGCGAAGCCGAGCACCCAGCAGCTGCCGTACACGGCGAAGTCCTGGACCGCGTTGCCGGTCTCGCCGGGGATGGTGACCAGGCCGGTGCCGACCACGGCGGTGAGCGCCAACGGGAACAGCAGGGTCGCCCACGGCACCCGGCGGAACGCCCACAGCAGCAGCGGGGACGCGAGCACGAACCACAGGTAGGCCCGCAGATACCACAGCGGACCCGCCGCCTGGTCCGCCCAGCTGCTCTCCAGCAGCCCGGACTCGGAGCCGATGCTCAAGGGGTAAGGCGGGGCGCCGATCGGCACCAGGTAGTTGAACACGCTGACCGGACCCCAGAAGGAGCCCCCGAGGTCCGGATCCCTCGCCGGACTCCAGCCCTGCACGAACAGGATGCCGAGCACCAACGCGCTGAACACCCACATCGGGGGCACCAGCCTGCGCACCCTGCTCTTGATCACGGACCACGCGGGCCGGCTGAGCGAGCGCGCCATGAGCGAGCCGGCCAGGGCGAACATCACGCCCATGGACGGGAAGACGACCGACAGCCAGGCCCAGCCGAAGAGGTGGTACACCACCACACGCACCAGCGCGATGGAGCGCAGCAGGTCCAGATAGCGGTCACGACCCGCGCCCGCCGGCTTCTTCGCCGGGCCGGCCGCGTCCGCGCCACCGGTGGCGTCGACCGTGCCGACCGCACCGGCGGTGCCCGCCGGGACCGCGCCGTTCGCCGCGTCCGCCGCCTTCTGCGCGGGCATCCTCACGTCACTCGCGCCGTCGTACGGCCACCCGGCGGTGGTGTCGACCGGATGCCCGCCCGCGGAACCGGCCGGGAATCCGCCGACGGTACCTGCCGGGTACGGGTACCCGCCCGCAGAACCGGAACCGGCCGGGAATCCGCCCGCGGTACCTGCCGGGTACCCGCCCGCGGAACCGGCCGCCGTCGCCCCCGTCGCGTCCCCGTACGGCCAGTTCCCCGGGGCCTGCGCCGAGCCGGCGGGTGCCGAGGAGCCGTAAACGGGGTCCGGGCCCGGAGGCCTCCCCGGTACGCCCGGCGGCGGTGTGCCGTCCGCCGAGCCGTACTCGTGTGCCGTCATCCGACGGGCCTCCGTTCACTGCCGCTGTCCGCGGCCCGCTGTTGCGGTATCGAACCCGGCGCCTCCACCACGCCGGTGCGCCGCAGCTTCTGCCAGCGCAGCCGACCGCCGGTGAGCGCCGTCATCCAGGACCGGAGCAGGACGACGTACATCAGTTGCCGATAGAGGATCTGCTGGAGCGGCAGCGAGATGAGGTGGTTCATCTTCTCGCGGTCCAGCCGGAAGGCGTACGCGGCGCAGATCGCCTGCACCGCCAGCACGCCGAGCCAGGCGCCGACGGTCTTCTGCGTGGGTCCGAACAGCAGCCCGTACAGCAGGAAGACGTCGATCAGCGGGGCCAGCAGCGGAGCCACCACCATGAACAGGGAGACGAACGGCAGTCCGACGCGGCCGAAGCGGCCGGAGGGTCCCCGTTCCACGACGGCCCTGCGGTGCTTCCAGATCGCCTGCATGGTGCCGTACGACCAGCGGTAGCGCTGGGACCACAGCTGCTGTACGGACTCCGGGGCCTCGGTCCAGGCGCGGGCGTTCTCCGCGTAGACCACCCGCCAGCCGTCGCGGTGCAGGGCCATGGTGACGTCGGTGTCCTCGGCGAGCGTGTCCTCGCTCATGCCGCCGACCCGCTCCAGCGCGGTGCGCCGGAAGGCGCCCACGGCTCCGGGGATGGTCGGCATACAGCCGAGCATGTCGTACATCCGGCGGTCGAGGTTGAAGCCCATCACGTACTCGATGTGCTGCCAGGCCCCGATGAGCGAGTCCTTGTTGCCGACCTTGGCGTTGCCGGCGACCGCGCCGACCTTCGGGTCGGCGAAGGGCTGCACCAGTTCGCGGATGGTGGACGGCTCGAACACGGTGTCGCCGTCCATCATCACGATGATGTCGTACCGGGCGTTGGCCAGGCCGCGGTTGAGCGCTGCCGGCTTGCCCGCGTTGAGCTGGCGGATGACACGCACGCCCGGCAGGTTCAGGTTCTCGACGATGCGCGCGGTGCCGTCGCTGGAGCCGTCGTCGATGACGAGCACCTCGATCGGGTGGTCGCTCGCGACGAGGGAACGCACCGTGTTCTCGATGCACTTGGCCTCGTTGTACGCCGGGACGAGCACCGTCACCGGCTCGGTGATCGGCGCGTCGGGGCCCCAGCGGAAGTTCTTCTTGCGCACCCGGCGGGCGTGCGCCCCGGAGAGCAGCAGCATCAGGCCGAAGCGGACGAGGACGAGGGTGCCGATGACGGCGAGGCCGACGACCAGCCCGCCGGTGATGTTGTCCGAGGCCTGGACCAGGAAGATCCAGGCCCGGCCCTTCCACAGTTCGGAGCCGGTGACCGGGGTGTGCGCGCTGGGTGCGCCGAGGGCCTCGGTGAGGTTCTGGAACTTGTAGCCCTTGGCCTGGAGGTCGGGCAGGAACCTGTCGAGCGCCTCGACGGTCTGGTGCCGGTCACCGCCGGAGTCGTGCATCAGGACGATGGCGCCGTCGCCGTGCCTCGGGGTGGCCCTGCGGATGATCTCGTCGACACCCGGCTTCTTCCAGTCCTCACTGTCGGTGTTGTTGAGGACGGTGAGGTAGCCGCGGGAGCCGATGTACTTGGTGACCGGCCAGGACGCGTTGTCCATCGCGTCGGCGAAGGACGAGTACGGCGGCCGGAACAGCGACGTGCGGATGCCGGCGGCGCCCTCCAGGGCCATCTGGTTCTGGGACAGCTGCCAGTCGATGCCGCTGGGCGACTTGTAGGACAGGTCGGGGTGGTTGAAGGTGTGCAGCCCGATCTCGTGTCCCTCGGCCACGATGCGCTTGACCAGGTCCGGGTACTGCGAGGCCATGGTCCCGGTGATGAAGAACACCGCGTGCGCGTTGTGCTTCTTGAGCACGTCGAGCACCTTGGGGGTCCACGTGGGGTCGGGACCGTCGTCGAAGGTGAGGACGAGCCGGTGCCTGGGCACGCTGAGGCTGGAGATCTTGTCGCCGCGGGTGTCGATGACCGGGCCGCCCTCGATGATCTCCTCGGGCACCTTGTCGTAGGAGACCTCGGGCCTGACCCGGTAGTCGGCGAGGATCTCGCTGTGCACGTAGCCGCGCAGCATCAGCATCGCGGTCATGGCGAGCAGCAGCATGACGGGGAGCACCCAGCGCATGGGCAGCCGGCGGCGTCTCAGATTGACGTGTGCCGGGGCACGCTGGGATCTCCCGTCGCCTCCGGTGGAGCGGCGACGGTTGGAACGGGAGGCCATCAGAGGACGTTCTCCGGGGAGTTGTCGGATGCGGCGCCGGGCTGGTCGGCGGCCAGGTCGGTGGTGGCGACGGGGTCCGCCTTGGGGGCTCCCCCGGCGTTGGTGGGATTGTCGGGCGAGGGCGGGTCCGTGTCCTGGCCGGGGTCGGTCGAGCCCGGATCGGTCGACGACGGGCCCGGGTCCGGGGACGAGCCACCGCCCCCGGTGGCAGGAGGCGTGGAGCTGCCCGGGGTGTCCTTCTTCGTGCTGGACGCGGAGGGCTGGGGCTTGGTCGACGCGGCGGGCGCGCTGCCGGGCGCGGCCGGGGCTCCCGGTCCGACGGTGGATCCCGCGGGCGGGTTGACACCGGCGCTCGGGTCGACGATGGCGGAGGGGTCGACGGAGGCGTCGGGCAGGCCGCTGGCGTCCGGGGACGGGCTGGTGGCGTCCGACTGCTGCGGGGACTCCTTGACCTTGCTCGACGGCTGTTCGTCGGAGCCCGGGGCCGGGAGCGGCACCCACGGGGCGGCCGCGTTCCCGGACAGCAGGGTGACGACGATGACGACCGCGTAGACCGCGCAGGCGAGGCCGATGGCGATGCCGAGCCGGCGGAAGCGGCGGCTGCGGCGGCCGGACTCGTCGACGAAGACGGGCCGGTCGGCCTCCTTGGCGACGGGTCCGGCCGAGCCGAGGGTGCCGCCCGGCCGCAGGCTCACGGCGTCGAGCTGCACGGTCACCTCGTGCGGGTCGTGGTTCTCCCACGGGTCCTCGACCTGGACCCGCAGGGGCCCGGTGCCCGCGGGGCCGCCGCCGGCCGGGTCGATCGGGTCCGTGTCCGCGCCCGCCGACGTCCCGGGTACCGAGGCATTCGGCGTTCCGGGCAGTACCTGGGTCTCCGCGGCGAGCGCGGGTCCTGGCAGCATCTGCGTCTCGGCGGCGGCCGAGCCGGGCGGCATCCGGGTGTCCGCGGCGGCCGGGTCGGCCGTCGTCCAGGGGTCCGCCACCGGACCCGGCCCGGGCAGCATCTGCGTCTCCGCCGCGGCGTCCGGGTCGGTGAAGTGGCCGTTGTCGAACCAGGACCCGGCCGCCGGCCTCTGGTCCAGGCCCTCGCCCACTTCCCGCGGGTGCCCTTGCGCACCGTCCGGACCGGTCTTCGGCCAGGCCGCCGTCGGTCCGGCGCTGTCCGACCACGCGTCCCGGCCACCGGTCTGAGGTGCCGCTCCGGCGGGACGGCCCGATTCCGGTTCCGTACCCAAGGAGTCAGCGGGTATGAGTGACTCACTCGGGTCCGCGGCCCTCTCGCGGCCGCCTCCGGACAGCGGTCCGGAGCCGCTCGGTTGGGCGTGATTTGGCCATTTGTCGACGCGCACGTACTTCCCCCCCAGGGGCATGACTTCCAGGTGGGCTACGAATCCGGGCCTATGTACTGTCGGCGGGCAAGGACCCCCACCCGGCCCGAGCGCCCCCTTACCACAGTGCACCCGGGCCCCTGAATGTATCGCATGTGGCCATGCCATGGAGATGGGACTCAAATGTGTGCACCCATCACCACCTCGTCCATGGCCGGAATCCATTCCTCCACCGGTCTGCACAACCACCCCTCCTCGCGTGCCAGTTCGGCGGCGGAACGCCTGAGCGCCTCCAATCCCGGATGAATCAGACCTTTCCGCCACACCAGCGAAACCGGCGACAGGGGCACGGGGTCGACAAGAGGCCGCAGAACCGTCTGGGGCATCGCCGGAAAGTCGACCACGGCGAGGATCGGGTTCCGGTGCTTGGCCATGATCCGCCGGAATTCGGCCACGCCGATCGCGAGCGGAGCGGGCGATGCGACGCGGATGCCGCGTCCCTCGAACAGGTCACGGGCGAGGTCCGTCCACTCCAGCGTGCGCGGATTGCCCGCGCCCGCGTACACGCTCTCCCCCGCCAGCGCGTCGAGGGGCACCTGCTCCAGGTGCGCGAGCCGGTGCCCCTCGGGCAGGATGACGGCCATCCGCTCGTACCGCACGGGCTGGTGCAGCAGTCCCTGCCGGACCACGGGGTCGAGCCCGGCGAACCGTCCGAACGACGCGTCGAGCCGCCCCGCCAGGATCTCGGCGGCGGCACCGGTCAGGCCGCTCTCGAAACGGGTCATCAGTTCCAGGTGCGGGACGCGGGAACGGGCGCGGTCCAGCACCCGCTCCCCGAACAGGCCCGGGCTGTTGACGTCGACGAGCAGCGGCCGCTCCGAGCCGCCCCGGCCGAAGGCGTCGAGCAGCGCGCGCTGCGCCTGGAGCACCCGGCGGGCGTACGGCAGCAGCCGGGTGCCCTCGGCGGTCAGCGCGACCTGCCGGGTGGTCCGTACGAACAACACGGCGCCCAGCTCCCGCTCCAGCCGCCGGATGTCCCGGCTGAGGGCCTGCTGAGCGACGTACAGCCGGGCGGCGGCGCGGGTGAAGTGCAGTTCCTCGGCGACGGCGACGAAGGCACGCAGCAGGCGGGGGGCGATGTCCTCGACGGAGAGGGACGGTCCGGGTTCGGCGGGCACCGGCAGAACTTACAACGCGGATGCGTCAATCGCATCCGATCAGGTGTTGGACCGCGGGTCGGACGGCGGGTGACGGTAAGCGCATGCCGCCTTCACCGTCTCTCGCAGCACCGGCCCGGAACCCGTACCGCCGGCTGTTCACCCACCCCGGCACCGTCGCCTTCACCCTGGGCAACCTCGTCGCCCGACTGCCCGTGGGCATGTTCAGCGTGAGCGCGGTCATCATGATCGCCGGCTCCCGGGGGTCGTACGCCCTCGCCGGTGCGGTCACCGCCACCGGCCTCGCGGCGACGGCCGTCGTGGCCCCCTGGATCGCCCGGCTCGTCGACCGCCACGGACAGGCGCGGGTCGCCGTGCCCGCGACGACGTTCGCCCTGCTCGGCGGTCTTGCCCTGCTGCTGTGCGTGCACTACGACCCCCCGGACTGGACCCTGTTCGCCGCCTACGCCGCCACCGCCACGACCCCCAACATCGGCGGGATGTCCCGGGCGCGCTGGGCCCACCTCTTCCGGAGCGATCCGGAGGCCCGGCACACCGCGAACTCCTTCGAACAGGCCGCGGACGAGCTGTGCTTCATGCTGGGCCCGGTGCTGGCCGCGCTTCTGTGCGGGTCCCTCTTCCCGGAGGCGGGCACCCTGACCGGCGGGATCCTGCTGCTGACGGGCATGCTGCTGTTCACGGCCCAGCGGGCCACCGAACCGCCGCCGAGCCGCTCCGGGAGGACGGCGCCCCCGCTGCGTGCCCCCGGTATGCCGGCGCTGCTGCTCTCCCTCGTCGCCACAGGCGCGGTCTTCGGGTCGATGGAGGTCGTCACCATCGCCTTCGCGGACGCCCAGGGTCACCGGTCGGCCGCGGGTGCCGTGCTCGCCCTCCAGGCGGCGGGATCGTGCGCGGCGGGTCTGCTGTACGGAGCGGTGAAGCCGTCCGGTCCCGATGAGCGCCGTCTTCTGTGGTGTCTGGTCGCGATGGCGGCACTGATGACGCTGCCCCTGCTCGCGGCGGGCATCACCGGGTCACTGGTCGCACTGGCCGCCGCCCTGCTGCTCGCGGGGATGGCCACCGCGCCCACGATGGTCACCACGATGACCGTGGTGCAGCACCGCACTCCCGAGGGGCGCCTCAACGAAGGCATGACCCTCGCGGTGACCGGCCTGCTCGGCGGCATCGCCTGCGGCAGCGCGACCGGCGGCTGGGCCGCGGAGCACCTCTCCCCGACCACCGGGTTCATCATGCCGGCCGCCGCCGCGGGCCTCGCCCTGCTCATCACCCTCTGCCACCGGGCACTCACCCCGACTCGCCATGACGGGGACCACCACTCCCCCACGGCCACCGCCGAGACGGCCTGAAGTGGCGAACTCCGGGCCGCACATCTCCGCGCCGCCGTTCACGATGCGCCCGATACGTACGGATTGCGCCGTCGACGGTACCGTCGTCCGCCCCCACCAGTACCGTAGGCAGCAGGGAGCACACCCCGAAGGAGCCTCGCGTGACCATCCAGCCTGATCACGGACACGAGCTGATTTCTCGGCCGGAGCGGACCCCCGAGGCCGTCCGTATCGCGCTCGCCCGTGTCGCCCCCACCGGCTCGGCGACATGGAGCGGCACAAGGAACAGGCTGTCGCAGCCGCCATCGCGGACGGAAAAATCGGCCACCTCCAGCACTGGCTCACCTACTGGCACGCCCAGGTCGAGATCGAACGGCGTCCCGATCTCTCCGCCCGCTATCGCGCCGCGCTCACCGCGGTGCACTGCACGAACAGCAAAGACGACCCCGACTTCCGGTCCGGCATGAACGACTTGTCCACCGTCGAGGCGGAGGCTCGGCAGGCGGTGTTCGAGAGGCTTCTTCAACTATCTGATCGTCCCCCGGCATGAACGGCTCCACATCATGCAGGTGACCTTCCTCTGACGCCTGCGCAGGCAGCGACGATCGCCCTGCTGATCTCGTCGGCCAGCGGGCGCTCAGCGGGCCGTGTACCCGAGGAAACCTGACCAGGCGTCGACATCCACCGCGAAGCACGGAACCTCGACGCCGAGTTTGGAATCACGAACGTGGACGAGATCCGGGCGCGCCGCGTACTGAGTGACGGGGGCCGCCTGCGCGTCTCGGTCGCGGACGCCGAGGACACGCTGCCCACGGTCCGGGAGGCGTCACCGGAGGAGGAGTCGGGCCGGAGCCTCGCCCTCGTGGAGGCACTGGCGGACGACTGGGGCGCCGAGCCCCGCCCCGGCGGCATCGGCAAGACGGTGTGGTTCGAGCTTCACTCGGAGGCGAAGGAGAAGCTGTGCCAGGGCCCGGTGGCCTTGACGGCCTGGTCGGAGTTTCCGATGTCCAGGTAGTTGCTCTGTCCGCCCGGCGGCACGGTGCAGTCCTGTGTGGTGTACAGGACGAGGTTGCTCTGCGTCTGGTTGTCGACGTTGGTCACGCCCTCGGGGAAACGGTGGCATCCGTCGATCGGCGGGTTGGTGACGGTCTCCACGACCCGGGCACCGTTGCGGCCCACGACGTGACCGGACGCCGTGTCCTGGCACGCGGTGAGCGCGATGCCGAGCAACGCGATCCCGATGAGCGCGACCTGCGACCGTGAAGGGGGCATCGAGCCTCCTGAGGTACGAAGAGGCGAGGGACGTCGTCCTTCCTTCACTATCCGCCAGATCGGACGGACCCGCCCGGCGAACCGTGCGCGGCGGCCGGGGCACGACGAGAAAAGCCCCGCCGCTCGAAAGCGACGGGGCCTTGCCCACATGGGTGAAGGAGGCTCGGGAGCCTCCCGATCGTGGAGATGGCGGGAATCGAACCCGCGTCCAACGGTGCGGAATCAGGGCTTCTCCGTGTGCAGTCCGCTTCGATTTTCTCAGCCCCGGAGATCACGCGGACAAGTCTCCGACGGGCTCAGTCACTGTTTGGTTTCCCTCTTCACCCCGTGACCGGGATCAAGGTTTAGTCCCCTAGCTGATGCCAGGATCCGGGTCGGGAACAGCCCCGGGCTGACACTCCCTTTAGTAGGAGGCTCGCTCTGCTACCTGAGATCAGGCAGCGAGGGCGAAGGCCTGCTGGGAGGAATCGCGCTTGGTGTTGGCGATTATTTTTTCGGCCTGTGGTTTACGAGATCATGGCCGCTTCCTCGACACGCTTCCCCTGCTTCGACAGCCGCTGTCGAAACCGATCATCCCCATGTTGCTGTATTTAATTAAAAACCAGCTCAAGAACCCCTCCGAGGAGGGATGCACCTGCCTCGCGGTGCTGGTGTCATCGTACGTGACCAACGCGGGTCCGTGCCAGCGTATTCCCCGCGTCCCGGACCCGCCGCTACGCCCGCTGCCTGCGCCGCGCCGCCGCCACCGCGCGGTCCGTCTCGCGGCGGTCCTGCTTCTCGCGGAGCGTCTGCCGCTTGTCGTACTCCTTCTTGCCCTTCGCCAGCGCGATCTCGACCTTGGCCCGGCCGTCCTTGAAGTACAGCGCGAGGGGCACGATCGTGTGACCCGTCTCCTGGGACTTCGACTCCAGCTTGTCGATCTCCTCGCGGTGCAGCAGCAGCTTCCGCTTGCGGCGGGCGCTGTGGTTGGTCCAGGTGCCCTGGCTGTACTCGGGCACGTGCACGTTGTGCAGCCACGCCTCGTGCCCGTCGAGCTGCACGAACCCGTCGACCAGCGACGCCCGCCCCTGACGCAGCGACTTCACCTCGGTCCCCATCAGCACCAGACCGGCCTCGTAGGTGTCGATGACGAGGTAGTCGTGCCGCGCCTTCTTGTTCTGCGCGATCAGCTTGCGCCCTTTTTCCTTAGCCATAGTGCGGTCCATTTTCGCACTACGGAGGCGGTGTGTGGGAAGCGCATTAAACCGGCCTCAGGTCGAGTCGCCCAGACCGGTCAGAACCGTCTGCGCGCGCCGCAGCGCGTCCGGCCCGGCGTCCAGGTCCGGGGTGATGCCGTGGCCGTCCACGGCGTGCCCGCCGGGGGTGCGGTAGTGCCCGACCGTGAGCTCGGCGACCGCGCCGTCCGGCAGCAGGCTCGGCATCTGCACCGAACCCTTGCCGAAGGTGCGGGAGCCCACGACCACCGCGCGGCCGCGGTCCTGGAGGGCGCCGGTGAGCAGTTCGGCCGCGCTCATCGTGCCGCCGTCGACGAGCACGACCAGGGGCCGGGTGGTGTCGCCGCCGGAGCCGGCATGCAGGGCGCGCTGGTCGCCGTCGACGTCGTAGGTGGCGACCAGGCCGCCGTCGAGGAAGACGGAGGCGGTGGTGACGGCCTCGGCGACCAGACCGCCGGAGTTGCCGCGCAGGTCGAGGACCATCCCACCGGCGGCCGGGGACCGGCGTACGGCGGTGCGGACCTCCTCGCCCACGCCCTTCGAGAACGCCGCGATCCTGACGACGGTCACACCGTCCGCCGACCGCTGTACCGTGACCGGGTCCGTCGACAGGCGGGCCCGGCGCAGCGACTGCGTCCACACGCGCCGGCCGCGTTGCAGGCCCAGGGCGACGGTGGTGCCGGCGGGCGCGTCGTCGGCGTCGCCCCGCAGCAGCGCGACCACGTCGGTGACCGGCAGCCCGTCGGTCCGCTCGCCGTCGACGCTGCGCAGCCGGTCGCCCGGGCGGATACCGGCGGCCGCCGCGGGCGAGCCCGCCCGGACCTTCGCCACCTCGACCCGGCCGTCCCGCCGACGCCGCGCCGACAGTCCGACGCCGGTGTACTGGCCGTCCAGGGCCTCCTGGAACTCCTCGTACTCGCCCCGGGAGTAGACGGCGCCCCAGCGGTCACCGCTGCGGCTGACGGCGCGTTCGGCGGCCTGCAGGGGGGACTCGCCGTCGGCCACGGCCTCGGCCGCCGCCCGGGTCACTTCCTCGGACCGGCCCACCGGCTGCACCGAACGGGCCTCGTCCTCCTGGGACTTGAGGTCGTCGTGGCCGGGCAGGGAGCCCGTCGCGGCGCCCGCCACCAGCACGCTCGCGAAGACCAATGTCAGGGCAGCCCCGGCGCGACCGCGGCGGGGCTGACGAAACAGGTCACGGCCTGACATGGCGGTGAGTCTAGGACAACGCCCCGAGGTCGCACGGTTGCTCGACCGTACGACCTCTTTGGCGTGCGTCACACCTTCAGGTACTTGCGCAGCGCGAAGAACGCGGCCAACGCCGGCATCAGCACACTTGTCGCGAGGATGAGCGGCAGCTTCGTCAGCACCGCGTCCCAGCCGATGAAGCTGATCAGATTCAGTTTCTGCGACAGGGCGAGACCGTGGTCGATGATGAAGTACCGCGCGGTCACCAGGAATCCGCAGGCGACTCCGCCTCCGATCACGCCGGCGACCGCCGCCTCCATGATGAACGGCGCCTGGATGTAGAAGCCGGAGGCGCCCACCAGGCGCATGATCCCGGTCTCACGCCTGCGGCTGAACGCCGAGACGCGCACGGTGTTGACGATCAGCATCAGCGCGACGACCAGCATCAGCGACATCACCGCGCGCGCGGCCCAGTTCATGCCGTTCAGCAGCCCGAAGAGGTTGTCCAGGATGCCCTTCTGGTCCTGCACGGACTGCACCCCGTCACGCCCGTTGAAGGCGCTCGCGATGACCTTGTACTGCTCCGGGTTCTTCAGCTTGATCCGGTACGACTCCTGCATCTGGTCCGGCGTGATGGTGCTGGCCAGCGGCGTGTCGCCGAACTGCTCCTTGTAGTGCTTGTACGCCTCGTCCTGGGACTCGTAGGTGACCTTCTGCACCACCGACATCTTGTTCAGGTCGGCGGTGATCGTCTTCTTCTGGTCCTCGGTGACCGCGCCCTTGGCGCAGTTGGGGTCGCTCTGCGCGTTGCTCTTGTTGCAGAGGTAGATCGAGACGTTGACCTTGTCGTACCAGTAGCCCTTCATCTGATTGACCTGGTCGCTCATCAGGAGCGACCCGCCGAACAGGGCGAGCGACAAGGCGACGGAGACGATGACGGCGAAGGTCATCGTCAGGTTGCGACGAAGACCGACACCGATCTCCGACAGGACGAACTGGGCGCGCATGGCGTCTGGTCAAGCCTTTCCGTCGTGGACTGGTCAGTGCTGGTAGCCGTAGACGCCGCGCGCCTGGTCGCGGACGAGGCGGCCCTTCTCCAGCTCGATGACGCGCTTGCGCATCTGGTCCACGATGTTCTGGTCGTGGGTCGCCATCACCACGGTGGTGCCCGTCCGGTTGATGCGGTCGAGCAGCTTCATGATGCCGACGGAGGTCTGCGGGTCGAGGTTGCCGGTGGGCTCGTCGCAGATGAGCAGCTTGGGCCGGTTGACGAAGGCGCGCGCGATGGCGACGCGCTGCTGCTCACCACCGGACAGCTCGCCGGGCCTGCGGTCCTCCTTGCCACCGAGCCCGACGAGGTCGAGCACCTGCGGCACGGACTTGCGGATCTCGCCCTTGGACTTGCCGATGACCTCCTGGGCGAAGGCGACGTTCTCGGCGACCGTCTTGTTGGGCAGGAGGCGGAAGTCCTGGAAGACCGTGCCCAACTGGCGGCGGATCTGCGGGACCTTCCAGTTGGAGACGCGTGCGAGGTCCTTGCCCAGGACGTGCACCTGACCGTGGCTGCACCGCTCCTCGCGGAGGATCAGCCGCAGGAAGGTGGACTTTCCGGAGCCGGAGGAGCCCACAAGGAACACGAACTCGCCCTTCTCCACCTCCAGGGAGACATCCCTGAGGGCCGGATGGGTCTGCTTGGGGTAGACCTTGGAGACATTGTCGAATCGGATCACGGATGCACCACGGATCGCCGGGGGTAGATGAGCGTGACCATACGCGAACCGGGTAGGGGCGCGCAGTCGCCGGTTGGGTTTGCGTAGGGGTTGTGTGTTTTTGTACGGGGCATATTCTCGCGGAGTTGATACGGAACCCACGCTTGCGGAGCGACCCGCGCGCCGTTCAGGCGAACCTGGCATGGTGGGAAGGGAACGTTCGCGCGCGCGTGGGCGTTGACTGAGTAGAACCGGTGCAAGGAGGGCGAGCGCATGACGTACGACCGGCTGGTGTGCGCGAACTGTGCGGCGCCCGTGAGCGAGGGCCGGTGCCCCGTGTGCCGTGCGAACCGCGAGCGCCTTCAGCAGGAGAACTTCTTCGCGGGCCTGAACCCGCTGGCGCTGATCGCGCTGCTGGTGGTGCTGATCGGCGCGCTGGCGCTGCTGGCCCACCAGACGGTGTAGGGCGCCCCCGAGGACTACGCGGACGACACGCAGGGGGCCCGGAGCTTGCCGCTCCGGGCCCCCTGGTCATTCACTCACCCGTACGCCGCGCACTGGACGCCGCGTACCGTGCGTGTACCGGTCGCCACGCTCAGGCAGCGGCGCCGCCGCGGCCCTCCATCAGACGCGGCAGGAACCGGAAACCGATACCGCCGGCGATCATCGTGGCGGCGCCGATCAGCAGGAACGTGGTCTCCGCGGCACCGGTCTCGGCGAGCTCCTTGCCGTTGCCCTGCGCGGACGGGTTGCTGTCCGCGCCGGTCTCGGTCAGGGCCGAGGAGCCCTCCTCCTGCGGGACGGTGTTGTTGCCACCGTTGGGGGTGGTGCCACTGTTGCCACCGCCGTTGTTGCCGGCGTTGCCGCCACCGTTACCGCCGGTGTTGCCCGAGTGGTCGCCGCCGCCCGGGTTGCCCGAGTTGCCGCCGCCCGGGTTGCCCGGAGTGCTGCCGCCGCCACCGGGGTTGCCCGGGGTGCTGCCACCGTCGCCCGGGTCGCCCGGGGTGCTGCCACCGTCGCCCGGGTCGCCCGGAGTGCTGCCACCGTCACCGGGGTCGCCCGGAGTGCTGCCACCGTCACCGGGGTCGCCGTTGTCGTCTCCGCCACCGGGGTTGCCCGGGTCGGGGCAGTCCGGGCCGGCACCGATGTCGCAGGGGTCGCCGTTGTCGTCGCCGCCCTCGTCGCCGCCCTGGTTACCGTTGTCATCGTCGCCGGCCAGCGACACGTTCGCCTTGATGCCGGTGCCGCCGATGCCGGCGTTGACACCGAGGTCGAGGGCCGAGGCCGCGCCCGCGGCGGTCAGCGAGGCGCCGGCTGCGATCACGGCGCCGGCCGCGATACGCGCGACACGAACCCGCGTCTTCTTCGTCATATGGTTGCTACCCCCAGTAGCTGAATCGTCTTCGAGCGGCGCGTGGGGCCGTGATCAACGGGGGTCGTTGGCGCAGTTGCAGATCCCCCCGGTTCACATGCGCCCCAGAAATGCGCATGCCACGTTTTACCCTTCCCGCTTTTCAGGGGACCGTCAAGGTCGTTGCGGGCGTGATGTCCAACTGTGCCTTGTTTGCACATGGTTGGAGTCTGTGAGTGTGACGTAAAACCCGGACATCGCCCAACAGAAAAGGCAACTACCGCTGCAGGAGCGGTAGTTGCCTTGTCGACAAAGAGTCGGCTGCTGGTTTCCCGGGCTGCTACTTGCCCTGGTCCTGCTGCTTGCGCCAGCGAATACCGGCCTCCAGGAACCCGTCGATCTCACCGTTGAACACGGCCTCGGGGTTGCCGACCTCGTGCTCGGTGCGCAGGTCCTTGACCATCTGGTACGGGTGCAGGACGTAGGAACGCATCTGGTTGCCCCAGGAGTTGCCGCCGTCGCCCTTGAGGGCGTCCATCTTGGCCTGCTCCTCCTGGCGGCGCCGCTCGAGCAGCTTGGCCTGGAGGACGTTCATGGCCGTGGCCTTGTTCTGGATCTGCGAGCGCTCGTTCTGGCAGGAGACGACGATGCCGGTGGGGATGTGGGTGATGCGCACCGCGGAGTCGGTGGTGTTCACGCCCTGGCCGCCGGGTCCGGAGGACCGGTAGACGTCGATACGCAGTTCGGACTCGTCGATGTCGACGTGGTCGGACTGCTCGACGACGGGCAGGATCTCGACACCGGCGAAGGAGGTCTGGCGGCGCCCCTGGTTGTCGAAGGGGGAGATGCGCACCAGGCGGTGGGTGCCCTGCTCGACGGAGAGGGTGCCGTAGGCGTAGGGGACCTGCACGGCGAAGGTGGTCGACTTGATGCCGGCCTCTTCGGCGTACGACGTCTCGTAGATCTCGGTCTTGTAGCCGTGCTGCTCGGCCCAGCGCAGGTACATGCGCTGAAGCCGCTCGGCGAAGTCGGCGGCGTCGACGCCGCCGGCCTCGGCCCGGATGTTCACGAGCGCCTCGCGGGAGTCGTACTCCCCGGAGAGCAGCGTCCGGACCTCCATCTCGTCCAGCGCCTTCTTGACGTCGGCCAGCTCGGCCTCGGCCTCGGCGCGGGTGTCCGGGTCGTCCTCGGCCTCGGCGAGCTCGAAGAGCACGTCGAGATCGTCGATCCTGCCGCGCAGGGCCTCCGCCTTCCTGACCTCCGCCTGGAGGTGGGAGAGGCGGCTGGTGATCTTCTGCGCCTCGTCCGGGTTGTCCCACAGCGAGGGCGCGGCCGCCTGCTCCTCGAGCACGGCGATGTCTGCCCTCAACTTGTCGAGGTCCAGAACGGCCTCGATCGACTCCATGGTCGAGGAGAGGGACTTCAGCTCTTCGGATACATCGACGACTGCCACGCAACCAGCGTAACGGCTCCGCCAACCGACAAACGCCGCACTCCCCTGCCCTCCCGAGGCACACCGCCCCCTCACGCCCCACCAGGTACCGGGCGCCCCGCCCACTGGGCCCCCACACGCCGGTCGCACCCGCTCACTCATAGGGCCGGCGCCGCCGCGCACGGTGGTGACGGCGGCTTCGACGACCGCGAGGGCGCGCGGCCGGGGCGTCGAGGATCACGTCGAGCTGGTCGCGGGTCGGTCTGCGACGCCGTTCGCTGCTGTCCTTCGTCATCGCGACCAGGCGATCTGAGGGTGCCGGCGAGGCGGGTGGGTTTCGCTGCGGCTGAAATGTGGTCATTCGTGTGGCGGAGTGCGGTGCGCGTCGGCTTGTGTGAACAGGCCGCGCCCGATTGTCTGCGTCACGTCAGCCAGCATGTCCGCTGTCAGCCAGGTTGTCCGCTGGCGGGCGGCTACTTCGGGAGTTACCGTGCGCGCACGAAGCCTGTCTGTCGCAGCCGCAACCGCTGCTCTCGTCCTGGCCCAGCAGGGCCTCGCCGTCGCGGCGGACGACCCCAGCACCACAGTCACGTTCGCCGTCACCTCCGGCGCATTGACGCTGTCGGTACCGGCCAGCGCCGACCTCGGCTCGGGAGCGCCCGGCACCGAGATCAGCGCGCCGATCGGTCCCGTGACCGTCAGCGACAACCGCGCCCTCGCCTCGGCCTCCTGGGTGGTGACCGCGACGGAGACGGACTTCACGAGCGGTACGTCGACGATTCCCGCCACCAGCGCTGCCTATGCGGCCGGGACGGTGACGACGACCGGTGTCATCACCATCACCACAACGGACGTGACGCTGAGCAACTCCGAACAGACGGTAGTCACCGGGACCGAAGGTGTCGGAGACAACACCGCGACCTGGAACCCGACAGTCACCGTCAACGTGCCCCCCGGCGCCATCAGCGGGCTCTACACCGGAACGCTGACCCAGTCCGTTGCCTGACAGAACGAAGAGGGCGCGCCGGTACTGGGTCCTCCTGCTGGTGCTGGCCTTCGTGCAGGCGGCCGGGGTGACGCCGGCGGCGGGGCACGGGGCGCCCGGGGCGCCCGCCCCCCAGGACCCGGCTGCGGGCAGGACCATCGGTATCAAGCTGCTCGACGCTCCGGAAAGCCGCCGTGCCGATCCCAGGGCGCACACCTACATCGTCGACCACGTCGCGCCCGGCTCGACCATCGAGCGGCGGGTGGAGGTCACCAACGAGTCGTCCACACCGATGCACGTCAACGTCTACGCCGCGGCGGCCACCATCGCGAAGGGTGGGTTCACCTTCGCGCCGGGGCGCACTCCCAACGAGCTGACCGGCTGGACGTCACTCGACAGGGCGGGCCTTGAGCTGGCGGCCTCCGGAAAGGCGCGGGTGCGCGCCACCATCCGGGTGCCCAGGGACGCCGCCGCCGGGGAGCGGTACGGCGTCATCTGGGCGCAGACGGGCGCCCCCGCGGACCGCTCGCACAACATGACGATGCTGGCCCGGGTGGGCGTCCGCATGTACATCGACGTCGGTCCCGGCGGTGAGCCACCCTCGGACTTCAGGATCGAGCGGCTCCATCCGACCCGAGCCCGCGACGGGCGGGGGGAGGTTCGCGCCCGGATCCACAACACGGGGGGCCGTGCCCTGGACATCAGGGGGGCACTCTCCCTCTCCGACGGGCCGGGCGGACTGCGCGCCGGACCGTTCTCGGCCAAGACGGGCACCACACTGGCTCCGGGCGACCTCGCGGAGGCGGTCGTCCCGCTGGACGCACGGCTGCCGGACGGCCCGTGGACCGTGGCGTTCACGCTCAGAAGCGGCCTGGTCGAGCACACCACGCGCGCCGTCATCACCTTCCCGGCGACTCCCGGTAGCGCCGGAGCGGTCGCCGCGTCGACCGCCCGGCAAGGGCACTTCCCCACCCCTGTGGTCGCCGGGCTCTCAGCCCTCGTCCTCACCGGTCTGTGCCTTCTGCTCTCCCGGTTCCTCCGGCGCCGGCCATGACCGTCGTGTCGTATGCGCGAACCCCCTCGCGAAAGCGTAAAGTGATCTTCTTGTCACGATGAGTGACTACGGCTTGTTATCGACGGTTTGGAAGCGGAGATGTCGATGTTCAGGCAGGGGAGAGGGCGGGCCGGAGCAAGCCGCGACACGGGAGGTGGGGGCGGCATGTCTCGATTGCGGCTGAGGGTGCGGGCCCGCAGGACGGGGACGGTCATGACGGCCAGGCTGGCCGTCCTGGCGACCGTCCTGGCCACAGCCTGGACCGGCACGGTTCAGCGCGCCTACGTCGCCCAGGTCGACGACGAGCCGGTGCCGGTGATCGGCACCACCACCACGGGCCTCACCGAACCCAGTGGCACCGCCACCACTGACCCCGGCGGCACCGACAGCGCCGACAGCACCGGCAGTACCGGCCTCACCTTCACGGTCCTCCCCGTCAGGCGACCCTCCCTGACCATCACCAAGAGTCACGCGGGCACCTTCACCCGGGGCGAGGACGGCGTGTACACCATCACTGTGGGTAACGCCCCCGCGGCCGGCCCGACCCATGGCACCACGGTCACCGTCCACGACATCCTCCCCGCAGGTCTTCGGGCCGACAGGATCACCGGCGGGGGTTGGCACTGCGTTCCGGCCACCCTCACCTGTACACGCCGCGACGTCCTGCCGGCCGGACACCGCTACCCGCCCGTCACCGTGAAGGTCGACGTCTCCTGCAACGCCCGTGCACGGGTCACCAACACCGCTACCGTCACTGGAGGCGGTGACACCACCACCCACACCGCCCACGACACCACCACGATCAAGAACCACGGGCACCACCGTGACGGCCACGACGGGCGTCATGACCGCTGCTATCGCCACGACCACTGAGGCCGGTGGGAAGCCGGGGGAATCACGGAGACGCCGACTGCCCCGGCACCCCCGACGTCCCGTCCGCCCCATCCCCCGACGACGCCCACCACACCCCCGCCCCGAGCACGCCGGCGACCACCACTCCCGCGATCCCCAACGTCACCCTGCGCCGCCGCGCGGCGGCGCGATGACGCGCGGCCGAACCGGGCCGCGGCGCCCCGACCGCCCGCGGCACCCGCGCCGTCCCCCGCGCGCCCCCCGCCAGCTCGTCCGGCGCCGGCACCCGCATCGACGTGTGCGTGTCCCGGTTGGAGTCCGGCCTCGCCCCGGGCACCAACGGGACCGCTCCCCGTCGCCGTACCCGCTCCCCGGCCCCGACCTCAGACCCGGCCCCGGCCGATTCCGCTGCCCGGCCGGACAACGACTCCCCCGGTTCCGGCTCCTGCTCCGGCTCCGCACCCGGCTCGTCCACATCCAGCGGCGGCATCCCCACGAGCATCGGCTGGAGCTCTCTGAGCCGGGCTCCCAGCTCCGAGGCCCGCAGCCGCGACGCCGGTGCCTTGGCCAGGCACTGCACGATCAGCCGCCACAGCTCGTCCGGGATGCCCGGCAGCGGCGCCACCGTCTCCGTGACGTGCCGGCGCAGCACCGCGCCCGGATGTCCGCCGCCGAACGGGGTGAAGCCCGCCAGCAGCTCGTACAGGACCGTGGCCAGCGCGTAGATGTCCACGGCGGCCCGCGGGGGCAGCCCCTCCACGATCTCCGGCGCGAGATAGTCCGGCGTACCGATGATCTTCGTCGCCCGGGTCCGCTTCGGCGAGTCGATGAGTTTGGCCACACCGAAGTCGGTCAGCAGCGCCGGATGCGCACCGCCGGGGCCCAGCGGCCCCTCCATGTCCAGCAGCACGTTCTCCGGCTTGACGTCCCGGTGCACGACCCCGGCCGCGTGCGCCGCGGCGAGCCCGTCCGCCACGTCGGCCACGATCGCCACGGCCGCCTCGGGCGCCAGCCGCCGCTCCCGCTCCAGCCGGGTGCGCAGGTCCGTACCGCGGACCAGGTCCATGACGAGGGCCAGGTCGTTGCCGTCGACCACCAGGTCCCGGACGGAGACCACGTTCGGGTGCTCCAGACCCAGCAGCGCCGTCCGCTCCTGTACGAAGCGGCCCACGAGTTCCTGGTCGGACGCGAGGTCCTCGCGCAGCAGCTTGACGGCGACGGGGCCGTCGGGTCCTTCGCCGAGCCACACCGTGCCGGCGCTGCCCCGCCCCAGGATCTGGTTCGCGGTGTACCGGCTGCCGATCTTCCGTGCCAAGACTGCTCCTACAGACGCGTGTTGCCGACAAAGCTACGCGTCCGGCGAGCCAACCCTCACCACGGAGCCGGAATTCACCCGCCGGCTGTCGACAAATCCCCAGAACCGCGTCTAGTTGCCACTGCCGCTGCCACCGCCCAGTTCCTTGACCCAGTCGCTCACGGCGCCGGCCCAGGAGCTCAGCTGGTGCCAGTAGCTCTCGCCGTCCCCGATCCAGCGGTGCAGCGGCGTCAGATCCCAGATGAGCCAGCCGGCCACCACCAGGATGATGATCGTGAACAGGCAGCCCTTGAGGCAGCCGAGCCCGGGGATCTTCATCGGGTTCGCGCTCCGCTGCCGCGGCGGCCTCGGCTCGCGTGCCGGCTGCCGGGGCTCCGGCCGGGCGGGCGGCGCGTACCGCTGCGGCTGTTGCTGCTGATAGCCGCGACCGGGCTGCGCCTGGGGACGCGGCTGGCGCTGCGGCTGCTGCTGGGGCCGGGCGACCTGCCGCTGGGGGCGGCGGCGCAGCGGGTCCTCGCCGGGGTCCAGGTACTGGACCTGCGTCTGCTCGTTGCGGTCGCGGGCGGCGCGCAGCTGGTTCTGCCAGGGGTGCGGCTGCTCGGGCTGCTGGTCCCCGTACGGCCCGCCGCCGGCGCCGTTCATGTCGCCCGGCGCTCCCTGCGGCATCGGCGGCATCACGCGCGTGGAGTCGGCGCCGCCGTGCGCGGGCAGCACCGTGGTCGGATCGGCCGCGCCGGGCGGGCCGGAGTGCGGCAGGACGCTGGTCGCGGCGTTCGGGTCGTACGACGCGGCGCCCTGCGGCAGCACCTGTGTGGGGTCGGCGGCGCCGGGGACGTCGGGGGCGGGCACGGTCGCGGGCGCCGGGTCGGGCATCAGCAGCGCCCCCACGGCCTCCGCCGCGGCGATCTGCGCGGGGTTCGCGTGCACGCCCACACCGTCGGCGACGACGCGCAGCCCCCGGGCGAGGTTCTCGGCACTGGGCCGCTCGTCGGGGTTCTTGCTCAGGCAGCGCTCGATGACCGTCCACAGCGGGTCGGGGACGGTGGACGGGCGGCGCGGTTCGGCGCTCAGGTGCTGGTGCAGGACCTCGAGCGCCGAGCCGCCGGAGAACGGCGGCCGGCCGGTGACCAGCTCGTACAGCAGGATCCCGGCGCCGTAGACGTCGACCGCGGAGGTCTGCGGCCGGCCCTCGGCGGACTCGGGCGCGACGTACGCGGGCGTGCCGACGAACTCGTGGGTGCGGGTGAGTCCCGGGGAGTCGGCCAGACGGGCGATGCCGAAGTCGGTCAGCATCGGGTGCATCTGCCCGCCGTCCTGCTTCAGCAGGACGTTGGCCGGCTTCAGGTCGCGGTGCACGACCCCGTCGGCGTGGCTCGCGGTGAGCGCGTCGGCGATCTGGGCGGTGAGCAACGCGGCGGCCACGGGCGTGAGGGGGCCGTTCTCCCTCAGGTAGCGGTGCAGGTCGGGGCCGTCGACGAGGTCCATGACCAGCGCCAGCAGATCGCCCTCGACCACCAGGTCGCGCACCCGCACGATGTTCGGATGGGTCAGCCGGAGCAGGACGGACCGCTCCCGCAGGAACCGCATCACGATGTCGGAGTCGTTCGCCAGCTCCTCCTTGAGGACCTTGATGGCGACGGTCTCCCCGGGCTGCCCGGGCACGGCTGCCTCCGCGCCCGCCGCCTCCCTCTGGCGGGCTCGCCAGACGGTCCCGGTGGCACCGCGTCCGAGCGGCTCCTCCAGGAGGTACTTGCTGCCTACCGGCCGCACGTCATGCGCTCCCTGTTGCTTGCGTAGCTTGCGTTGCTTGCGTTGCTTGCCTGAAGTTGCTTGCCTGCGTGAACCCGAGCTTCCGGGGCGTCCCGCGGGTGCCGGGACCCGCCACGCGGGTGTTCCGACCCACTTTAGTTTGCCGCCCCCCGTGGCGCCGGACGGTCGAGCTGCCGCGCCCGGTCCCGCGCCCGGTGCCGTCCGCCCGCGCCGCGCCGGCTCCGTCCACGGCGACGTACGCACGGGCCTCCGTACATGTTCGATGGAAAGACGCTCGGCTCGGGTCGCTTGGTTGCCCGGTACGGACGTGAACGATCTCAAGCAGGCATCGAACGGACATCCGCCGAGCATCGGCCGGGAACTTTTGCGGGCAGAGCCGACCAATCAAGATCACTTGCCGGTGGGTGGCGGGCGCGGTGTCGGTGGCAGGTGCGAGGATGCCTCCAGAACTGGCCGACGTGCTCGTCCGGCGATGGGGGAAAGTCCGCGGTGGGGGACCGCGGGGCGGTTTCGCCCCACGCCGGTCGCGGGCGCCCGCGCAGAAGGGACCGCTGACGGCGATGCAGATCCGGCTGACCGTCGTAGATCCGCAGGGCCCGCCCTCCCCCACGGTCTCGGCCTCGCAGGAGCAGGCCGGCCACCCACCGGCGCGGAACCGCTCCGCGCGCTGCGACGTGCTGGTCACGGCGCCCGCCGGCACCGCCCTGGCCGCGGTGGCCGCGGCGCTGGCCGCGACGGTCTGCGGCGAGGGGACCTCGGCGTCCGAGCGGGGCGGCCGGGAGCGGGGCGCGTCCGGCGGCCGGGAACCGGGGACGGGTCCCGTGGTGCTGTGCGCGGGCGCGGAGCGGCTGGACGCCCAGCGCTGCACACTCGGCGAGCCCCCGCTGCTCGACGGCGCGGTGCTGTCCCTGGGCGCCCCCGCCGACCCCGAGCCGCACCCCGAACTCGACGACGCCCCGACCCAGCTGCACGTGGTCGCGGGACCGGACGCGGGCGGGGTGCACCTGCTGCACGGCGGGCAGATCACGGTCGGCCGTTCCGCCGACGCCGACGTGCCGCTGGACGACCCCGACGTCTCGCGCGTGCACTGCGCGGTGACGGTCGCCCCCGACGGCGGCGTCTCGGTCGCCGACCTGGGCTCCACCAACGGCACGGTGCTGGACGGCAGCCCCGTCGGGTCCCGCCCGGTCCGCTTCGCCCCGGGGGCGCTGCTGCGCATCGGCGAGTCGGCCCTGCGCCTGACACCGGCCGCGGGACCGGACGCCCGCGTACGCACGACACCCGACGGGGAGGGCCATGTGCGGCTCCCCTCCGAGGGCGCGCCCGCCACCACGGCCACCTCCCCCGACACCTCCTCCGCTCCCGCCCCCGCACATGAGCGCGTACAGGACGGCGCGGGCGACGGCCACGGCAGCGGTGCGCGCGGCGCGGACCCGCACGCGTACGGCGATGCCACGGGCCCGACCGTGACCCACCGGGGAACACTCGCGCCGCACCCACCGGGAACCCGGGCGTCCGGATCCGCAGAAGCCTCCGCGGCCCCCGCGGTCCCCGCGCAGGCCGGCGTGGACCGGACCGAGAGCGGCGACGGGGCTCCCGGCACGACGCCCGCGCCGGTGTCCTTCGCCATCACGGCCGACGGCGGCACCGGCGTACCGCAGGTCCTGCGGCGGCGCGGCGGGCTCGGCGCGTGGGCGCGGCGGCTGACCGGCGGGCGCGGCGAACAGGGGGCCGACCGGCGCGGGACGTACGACGGCACGGCGGCGGACGTGCGCGCGCAGGACGCGCCCGCGTGGCGCACCGCGCCGCAGCTGCCGGACACCTGGCCGGACCCGGCGGCGCTGCTGCTCGCGGCCCTGGGCCCGGGACCGCGACTGTGGGAGCGCGGGCCGGGGCACCCGGAGGCGCTCACCGTGCGGCTCGGCACGGCCGACCGGCCGGCCCCCGACGGTTCGGGGCTGCTGCCCGCGGTCCCGGTCACCGCCGACCTGCGCGAGGTGGGGGCACTGGGCCTGGCCGGACCGCGCGCCCGCCTGTCCGGGCTGGCCCGCGCGGTGCTCGCCCAGCTCGCCGCGGCGCACTCCCCGGACGCGCTCGAGATCGTGCTGGTCAGCGCCGATGGCGCCCGCCCGCTGGAGGAGCGCACCGCCGAGTGGTCCTGGCTCGGCTGGCTGCCCCACGTCCGCCCGGCCCACGGCCAGGACTGCCGCCTCCTGCTCGCCTACGACCGCGAGCAGGCCGCGGCCCGCACGGACGAACTCCTCCGGCGCGTCGAGGACCGCACGGCGGACCACCCGGGCGGCGCCCCCGCTTCCGGGACGCGCCCCGCGACCGGCGACCACCGGGCCCAGGACGCGCGCGACGACGCCCGGTCTCCCTTCTGGGTGCGGGACGAGAACCCGGTGGACGAGCCGGGCTTCGCCGGGCCGTACACGGTGGTGGTCGTGGACGGCGACCCGGGCGGCGCGACGGTGCGCGAGGCGGTGGCACGCCTGGCGCACGAGGGCCCCCGGGCCGGGATACACGTCGTGTGTCTCGCCGAGACGACACCCGCCTCGCCCGCGTCCCCGGTCACGGACACCTACGAGGCGGCGTGCGCGGGGTCGCCGGCGTTCGGGGCGTGCGGAGCCGTCGCCCTGCTCAGCGGCGACGTGGCGACGGCGCTGCGGCTGATGCGCGTCGCGGGACACCCGGCCGCGGCGCACCGGGACAGCGGATCCGAGCGGTTCCGGCGGCGCGCGGACGCCCTGCGCGCTCCGCGCGCCGACGCACCCGCCCAGGCCCCGGCGGCGCGGGCCCCGCACCGCACCCCCATATCCCCCGGCACCGTCGCCGTCGTCGACGCGGTGTCCCTCGCCTGGGCCGAGCGGTTCGCGCGGGCCCTGGCTCCCCTGCGGACGGACGGGCCCGGAGCGAACCGGCCGGCCCGGGTGTCGGCGCCCCTGCCCCTGTCGGCGCGGTTGCTCGACGAGCTGGGGCTCGCGCGGGCCACCCCGGCCTCGCTCCAGGCCCGCTGGGCGGACGCGGCCGACGACACGGCGGCCCTGGGCGGGCGCGCCGGGGCGATACTGGGCGCCGGTCCGCGCGGGCCGGTCTGCGCCGACCTCGTGGCCGACGGACCGCATCTGCTGATCGAGGGGCCCGCGGGCAGCGGCCGTACGGAACTGCTGCGCTCCGTCGTCGCCTCGCTCGCCGCCGCCGAGCGGCCCGACCGCCTCGGCATCGTGCTGGTGGACGGCCGGGACGGCACCGGCGCGGGCGGCGGGCACGGCGACGGCCTGCGGGTCTGCACGGACGTGCCGCACGTGACCACCCACCTCACCGCCAACGACCCCGTCCGCATGCGGGAGTTCGCCCAGTCGCTGAGCGCCGAGCTGAAACGCCGGGCCGAACTGGTCGGGCTGACGGACTTCACCGAGTGGCACACCCGACGCGAGGTCTCCGGCCGCCTCGTCTCCCCCCGCACACCGTCGCCTTCCGGCACGCCCGGCCCGACCACCCCGACCACCCCGACCTACGCGGCCCCGGCCGGCCCGGGCGCGGCAGCCGGCGCCGACACCGCGCGCGCCCCGCAGCGGACGACGGCGACCCGCGGCACCTTCGAGCCGGGACGCACCCCCACGGGCCCCGCGGGCGCGAGCACGGCCCACCCGGGCGTACCCGGCGCGCGGACGAGCGGCGCGGGCACACCCGGCGCGGACGCGGCCCGCGCCGCCCAGCGCACGGCGACCGCCCATGGCGCGTTCGCCCCGGGGCACACCGGCACGGGCCCGGCCGGCCCGGGCGCCGGGGGCGCCGTCGGCACCGGTGACGTGGGGGATCTCGACAGCCCGCCCAGTTCGACGATGCGGCTGCGGCCCGCCGCCGCCCGCCGGCAGGCCGCCACCGCGCCGCCGCTGCCCCGGCTGGTGGTCGTCGTCGACGACCTGGACGCGCTGGTCTCGCCCTCGCTCGGGTCGCCCGGCCGGCCCTCGGCCGGGTCGGTGATCCGCGCGCTGGAGGCGGTGGCCAGGGAGGGCGAGCGGCTCGGCGTCCACCTGGTGGCGGCCACCACGCCCGGCGGCCGTACGGCGCAGACCGAACCGGCGCGCCGGGCCGCGCTGCGGGTCACACTGGACGCACCGGCCCCGGGACCGGACGAGCCGGCGCCCGGACGCGGGCGGCTGGCCTGTCCGGACGGCCGCGTGACGGCGTTCCAGGGCGGTCGCGTCACCGGCCGCATCCCCCGCACCGCGACGCAGCGCCCCACGGTCGTGCCGCTGGAGTGGCACCGCATGGGCGACCCTCCCACCCGGCGCTCGGTACGGGAGTTGGGCAACGGGCCGACCGATCTCGCCCTGCTGGCAAGCGCGTTGGAGCGCGCGGCGCGGGAGGTGTCGGCGGCCCGCGTTCCCTCGTTGCTGTGACCGGTCCCGCTGCCGTGATCGACATCTGACGCGGAGTCACGACGTGGTCACGATCGCCCGGTTGACGCCGTGGGCGCTCTTGCCGACTCCCGGACCCCGGCGTACACCAGAGCCCACGGGACAGCGTTCGGACGTTCGACGAGGAACGGAGAACGGGGCAGTCATGCGCAGCACGAGCAGCACCCTCCTCAGTCACCGGGCCGCGAGGACCGCGGCGGCCGTCGCCGTGGGGGCACTGGCCCTCTCCCTCACCGCGTGCGGCGGCACAAGCGACAACAAGAAGAGCGGCGACGACCACAGCGGCGGCGGGGCCACGGAGAGCGCCGCCTCCGTCACCCTCCCCAAGCTGGACGGCGCGACGCTGGAGGTCGCCGCCGTCTGGACCGGCGGCGAGCAGAAGAACTTCAAACAGGTCCTCGCCGAGTTCGAGAAGCGCACCGGCGCCAAGGTCACCTTCGTCCCCGCCCAGGACCCGATCATCAACTTCCTCGGCTCCAAGATCGCGGGCGGCCAGCCGCCGGACGTGGCGCTGCTCCCGCAGCCGGGGGCCATCAAGCAGGCCGTGGAGAAGAAGTGGGCCAAGCCCCTCGGCCAGGAAGCCCAGGAGCAGCTCACCAAGAACTACTCGCAGGGCTGGCAGGACCTCGGCAAGGTCGACGGCACGCAGTACGCCGCCTATTACAAGGCCGCGAACAAGTCGCTGATCTGGTACAACGCCAAGGTCTTCGAGAACGCGGGGGCGAGTGAACCCAAGACCTGGAAAGACCTGCTGAGCGCCGCGCAGCAGGTCTACGACTCCGGGGTCACCCCGTTCTCCGTCGGCGGCGCCGACGGCTGGACCCTCACCGACTGGTTCGAGAACGTCTATCTCTCCCAGGCCGGGCCGGAGAAGTACGACCAGCTCACCGACCACAAGATCAAGTGGACGGACCCGTCCGTCAAGGACGCGCTCACCACGCTCGCCCAGATCTGGTCCAAGAAGGACTACGTCGCGGGCGGCCCGACCGGCGCGCTGCAGACCGAGTTCCCGGCCTCCGTCACCCAGACCTTCACCGGCGGCGACCAGCCGAAGGCCGGCATGGTCTACGAGGGCGACTTCGTGCAGGTCAACATCGGTGAGACCAAGGCGAAGGTGGGCACGGACGCGAAGGTGTTCCCGTTCCCGGCCGTGGGCTCCACCGCGCCGGTGGTCTCCGGCGGCGACGCGGCCGTGATCCTGAAGGACTCCGAGGCGGCCCAGGCCCTGGTCACCTTCCTGGCCTCGCCGGACGCGGCGACGATCCAGGCGAAGCTCGGCGGCTACCTGTCCCCGAACAAGAACGTGCCGAACTCCGCGTATCCGAACGAGGTGCAGCGCACGATCGCCCAGGCGCTGATCGCGTCGGGCGACTCCTTCCGCTTCGACATGTCCGACCAGGCCCCGCAGGCCTTCGGGGGCACGCCCGGCAAGGGTGAGTGGCAGGACCTCCAGGACTTCCTGAAGAACCCCTCGGACGTGGCGGGCACCCAGGCCAGGCTGGAGAAGGACGCGGCGGCGGCGTACGGCGGCGGGAGCTGATCCCGCGATGGCGCCGGCCACGGCGGCGGGAGCCTCGACGGGCCCCGCCGCGCCCCGTCGTCGCAAGAGCGTGACCGGCACCCGCAGGACCGTGGCGGCCCTGTTCCTGCTGCCCGCCCTGGTGCTGCTCGGCGCGCTCGTGGTCTACCCCATCGGGTACTCGCTCGTCCGCAGCTTCTCCAACGCCTCCGGCGACGGCTTCGCCGGGTTCGACAACTACAAGGCCCTGTTCACCGACGACGGCATCCGCACCGCGCTGAAGAACAACGTCATCTGGATGGTGTTCGCGCCGACGGTCGCCACCGCGCTCGGTCTGGTCTTCGCGGTGCTGACCGAACGGGTGCGCTGGGGAACGGCGTTCAAGCTGGTCGTCTTCATGCCGATGGCGATCTCCATGCTGGCGGCCGGGATCATCTTCCGGCTGGTGTACGACCAGGACCCGGACCGCGGCGTCGCCAACGCGGTGTGGGTCGGGGTGCACGACACGTTCGCGCAGTCCTCGGCGTTCCCGAAGGCCCACCCGGGCCGCGACTCGCCGCTCAAGCCGGACCAGGGCGGTTTCCTCACCGCCGACCCGGTCCACACCGGGCAGTCGGTCACGCTCCCCCTGGTCGGAGTGGCCCCCGACCAGATGCCGAAGAGCGCCGAGCAGGCCGTCCAGGCCACGCCGGAGCCGGGGAAGATCACCGGCACCACCTGGCAGGACTTCACGCGCGGCAAGGGCGTCGGGAGGCTCAGCGTGGTCGACCCGAGCGAGCCGGGCTATGCCGGGATGCGGATCGAGGCGGTGAAGGGCGGCACGGTGGTGGCATCCACGAAGGCCGCCGACGACGGCACGTTCACCCTGCCGGCGTCCGCCGACGGCGCACTGCTCCGGCTCCCGGCGAGCAACTTCAAGGCGCCGTACAACGGCGTGAACTGGCTGGGCCCGTCGCTGGTCACCCCGGCCGTCATCGGGGCGTACGTGTGGATGTGGGCCGGGTTCGCGATGGTGCTGATCGCCGCCGGCCTCGCGGCGGTGCCCCGGGAACTGCTGGAGGCGGCCCGGGTCGACGGCGCGAACGAGTGGCAGGTGTTCCGGAGGGTCACCGTGCCCCTGCTGGCCCCCGTGCTCGCGGTCGTCGCCGTCACCCTGATGATCAACGTGCTGAAGATCTTCGACCTGGTCTACATCATCGCCCCGGGCTCCTCCCAGGCCGATGCCGACGTCCTGGCCCTGGAGCTGTACCGCAAGGGCTTCTCGGAGGGGCAGCCGGGCATCGCCAGCGCCATCTCGGTGTTCCTTCTGGTGCTGGTGATCCCGGTGATGTTGTTCAACTTGCGCAGGCTGCGGCGGGAGGTGCGGCGATGACGACGGAAGCCGGGACTCCGCCGAAGACGGTGCCCGTCCCCCGGGCCGTACGGGCGAAACCGTCCCTGGGTTCGCGGCTGGCGCAGGCCGTCAGCGGCGGCGTGCTCCGCGTGTTCCTGATCGTGGTGGGCCTGTTCTGGCTGGTCCCGACGATCGGTCTGCTGCTGTCCTCGCTGCGCTCGCCGACGGACATGAGCGCGAGCGGCTGGTGGTCGGTGCTCGGCAAGCCCTCGCAGCTCACCTTCGACAGCTACCAGAAGCTGTTGGAGAACAGCGACATCACCAACTCCCTGCTGAACACCGTGCTGATCACGGTCCCGGCCACCGTCCTGGTGGTCCTGGTCGGCTCGCTGGCGGGCTACGCCTTCGCGTGGATGGAGTTCCCCGGCCGGGACTGGTGGTTCCTGGCCGTGGTCGGACTGCTGGTCGTGCCGGTGCAGGTGGCGCTCATCCCGATCGCCGAACTCTTCGGCAAGCTGGGCCTGTTCGGCACGATCTTCGGGGTGGTCCTGTTCCACACGGGCTTCGGCCTGCCGTTCGCGGTGTTCCTGCTGCGGAACTTCTTCGCGGAGATCCCCCGCGAGCTGCTGGAGGCGGCCCGCCTCGACGGCGCCGGTGAACTGCGGCTGTTCGCCCGCGTGGTGCTGCCGCTGGGCGGGCCCGCGATCGCGAGCCTGGGCATCTTCCAGTTCCTGTGGGTGTGGAACGACATGCTGGTCGCGCTGGTGTTCACCAAGTCCGGCACGCAGCCGATCACCGTCGCCCTCCAGACCCAGGTACGCCAGTTCGGCAACAACATCGACGTACTGGCGCCCGGGGCGTTCATCTCCATGGTGATCCCGCTGGCCGTGTTCTTCGCCTTCCAGCGGCAGTTCGTCTCGGGTGTGATGGCGGGCGCGGTCAAGTAAGCACACGGTAAGACGTTTCGGGGCGGACCGGCGCCGGCCCGCCCACCGCCGGCTCGCCGTCCCCCGGATGCCTCAGCGGGCCGTGACCGACCCGCTCCACCGGCCGTTCCCGGGCAGAACGCCCGTGTCGGCCCTTGGATGCCCCCTTGCCCAGGTTCAGTGTCAACGTCCCCGCGCACCGGGTCCCGGCGTACCCGCGCGCATGCCTGGAGGCGTGCCGCCGCCGTTACCGCACCCTCGGCCTGTGGCCGGCGCTGCGCATCGGGTACATCGGGCTGCGATACGCCCTGGTCAGGCTGGGCCCGCACCGCGCGATCCGGGTACTGCGACTGGTGGCGGCCCTGTGCCACCGGACGGTCGGACCGGCCGTCCGGCCGCTGCGCGTCCTGCGCGCCACGGCGCTACGGATCGCCGCGCTGCGGGCCACTGCGCTACGGGTCGCCACGCTGCGGGTCCGGTCACGCACGGGGTGGCCGAGCCGGTCGCCGTCCTCCCCTGCCGTCCGGTGTCGTCGCAGGTCGCGCCCCCGAGCCGAAGCCCGCTCGGGTCCGTGTCCCCATCCGCGGCCGCCAGGCCGTTACCCAGAGCCGTTGAACACCGTTTGCTCTTTCGCGAGTCCGTCTGCCCACGGCGGACCGGATCGCCGCCACCGGCCACCGCCGCGCCGTTCTCCTTCGTCCGGTTGTGGCTGTCGACGGAATTGGTGAGTCCTCAAGGGGAACCCGAGTCGGACACTCACCGTCTTCCGGACGGGACACCAAGTCCCTCTTAACGGGAGATTACCGACTATCCCTACTATTCCCGCTCGTGGATACCATGCATCTGCACCCCGACCATGCCACCGACGTCAGCGTCGTCGTGATCGGTTACAACGACGTCACCCACATGGCCGACGCTGTGCGCTCGGCTCTCGCGCAGGGCCCCTCCGTCAGCCAGGTCGTCGCCGTCGACGACTGCTCGACGGACGGCACCTTCGAGCTGCTCGAACGCCTGGCCGCGACCGAACCGAGAGTGCGGGTGATCCGGCGCGAGGACAACAGCGGCGGCTGCGGCACCCCGCGCAACACCGGCATCGACGCGGTGACGACGCCGTACGTGATGTTCCTCGACAGCGACGACGTACTGCCGCCGGGCGCGGTGAACGCGCTGGTCGCCGCCGCCCGGGAGGAGCGGGCCGAGGTCGTGAGCGGCCTGTGCGTGCGCCGTGAGCTGCCCTCCGGGCGCGAGGTGCCCTGGCAGCGCAAGCTCTACGGCGAGGGCGCCGTCCTCACCCGCCCCGCGCGGCTCACGCGTCTGGTGCACGACACCCTGTGCGTCAACAAGCTGTACCGCACCGACTTCCTGCGCGAGCACGCGATCCGCTTCCCGGACGGGCACTACCCCTACGAGGACTTCGTGTTCAGCGCGCGCCTACTGGCCGCCGAACCCCGCCTGGCCCTCATCCCCGACCAGGTGTACGTGTGGAACGTGCGCCGGTCCGCCGGACATCTGTCGATCTCGCTGGACCGCGCGCACATCGAGAACTGGCGGGCCCGCACCGAGGCGAGCAGGACGGCGTACGACATCCTGCTGAACGCCGGGCAGAAGGAGCTCGCGCGGGCGGCACGCGCCAAGTTCCTCGACCACGAACTGCGCATGTACGCCCGTGAGTTGAGCCTGCGCGACGCGGAGTACCGGCGCGCCTGGTGGGAGCACACGCGGCAGTTCCTCGGCGAGTACGACGCGGCCGACTGGGCCGTCAACCCGACGGCCGCCGGGCGGCTCCTCGGACGGGTGATCCTCGCGTCGCCCGAGCCGCGCGACCTGCCGCGCCTGAAGGAGCTCGCCGCCCGCCCGGCCCGCCTGTGCCCGCCCTACGCCCGAGGCAGGGACGGCACCCCCGTATGGGCCGAGGACCTCCCCCAGATCAGCCTGGAGCCCTACCTGGTCCGGCCGGTCCACGTCCTGCCCCTGGCCGTGGACGCGGAACTGCACCCTCACGCGGGCAGCAGCGTGCTGCGGCTGCGCCTGCACGACCTGTACGGCAGGGTGGCGGCCGCCGGACCCGAGGCACTGGAGGTGGCGTGGCGTCACCGTGAGGGCGGGCGCACGGCCCAGCAGGTCACCGTCCCGCTCACGCCGGCGACGGAGGGCACCTGGTCGGCCGAGACGGGCGTGGACCTCGCGAGGCTGGGGGCCGGCACCTGGGACCTGCGGCTTCGGGTGTGCTTCGCCGACGGCACGAGCCGCGACATGACGGCGCACGCGCGCGCGGGCGCCGGCCTGCTGCGCCGCCGCGCCGTGCCGAGCGTGCGCTACGGCGCCCTGCTGGTCCAGCCCTACGCCACGCATTCCGGCGCGCTGGCGCTGCGGCTGGCGATGGGGCTGCACGGGGTGACGTCCATACTGCGTGGCAGACTGCGCCGTCTGTTCCACCGGGCCGCGTCACAATGAGCACGCGACCCGCATCCGCACGACGACCTGGGCCAACTGACGAGGAGACGCCCGCATGACCTGGCTGATCACCGGCGGCGCCGGCTACATCGGAGCGCACGTCGTCCACGCGATGACCGAAGCGGGCGAGCGGGTGGTGGTGTACGACGACCTGTCCACCGGCATCTCCGAGCGCGTCCCGCGGGACGTCCCGGTGGTCGTGGGCTCCACGCTGGACGGCGACCGGGTGGCGCGCATCCTCGCCGAACACGACGTGACCGGTGTCGTCCACCTGGCGGCGAAGAAGCAGGTGGGCGAGTCGGTGGACCTGCCCCTGCACTACTACCGGGAGAACGTCGAGGGTCTGCGCGTCCTGCTGGAGGCGGTGACGGCGGCCGGGGTCGGGGCCTTCGTGTTCTCCTCCTCGGCGGCCGTGTACGGCATGCCGGACGTGAACCTGGTCACGGAGGAGACGCCGTGCGTGCCGATGTCGCCGTACGGCGAGACGAAACTGGCCGGTGAGTGGCTGGTGCGTGCGACCGGCCGGGCGACGGGCCTGTCCACGGCGTCCCTGCGGTACTTCAACGTGGCGGGCGCGGCGAGCCCGGAGCTGGCGGACCTCGGTGTCTCCAACCTGGTCCCGATGGTTTTCGAACAGCTGACCGAGCACGCGCCCCCGCGCATCTTCGGGGACGACTACCCCACGCCGGACGGCACCTGCATCCGTGACTACATCCACGTGGCCGACCTCGCGGAGGCCCACGTGGCCGCGGCTCGCGCCCTGTCCTCTTCTTCTGGTTCTTCCGGTTCTTCCGGTTCTTCCGGCTCCCCCGGCCGCGACCTCACCCTGAACATCGGCCGCGGCGAGGGGGTCTCGGTGCGCGAGATGATCGACACGATCAACGCCGTCACCGGCTACGACACCCCGCCCACGGTCACCTCCCGCCGCCCCGGCGACCCCGCCCGCGTCGTCGCCTCCGTCGACCGCGTCGCCAGGGAACTCGGCTGGAAGGCCCGGCGCGACCTCCACGACATGATCACGTCGGCCTGGCAGGGCTGGCTCCACCACCACCCGGAAGCGGCCCACACCTGACCGGTCCGGCTTCCGGCTTTCGCTCATCCGTTCGCCCTGCCGTGGTCCGGTAGAACTCGGCTGCCGTGACGGTGGCGGGGACGCCGAGTTCGGCGGCGACCGCGATGATCGCGGTGGCACCGACGGCGAGGTCGGCTTGGCCGTCGGTGGTGAAGAACGGCGCGATGAACGTCTCGTGGTGGGCTCGGGCCTCGTCTGCGGTGTGCCGGCCGAGGAACGTCCGGATGTACCGCACCGTGGTGTCGGGTTCGTCGTGGATGACCTGCAGGGCGCGCCGGTGGGCTCGTACGACGGCCTGGACCGCGGGGTCGTCCGGGTGGACGCGGGTGGGATCGACGGCCAGGCCCACGGTGGGGATCCGGAAGTGGTCGCCGACCCAGGCCAGGACGCGCCAGCCGTACTCGGCGGCTATCGCCTCCGGTGCCATGGTGCTGCCGACGAAGGCGGCGTCGATCGAGCCCTCGTGCAGCCGGCGCAGGTCCATGCCGTAGTCGCCGGGCGGGCGGACGACGGTGTGGATGTCGCGGTCCGGGTCGAGGCCGGCCTGACGCAGCACGATCCGGGCGAAGCACCCGGGTGGGGTGCGCGGGGCGTGCACCGCCAGCCGTCGGCCGGCCAGATCGGCCAGGGAGGTCGGGCCGGGGCGGGCGAGGAACCAGAACAGCGGGCGGTGGGTGTCGACATGGAGTGCGACCCAGGGGATGCCGTCGACCAGTCGGGACAGCAGTGCCCTGCCGAGTCCGATGGTGGCGCCCTGGCGCAGCCGTTCCACGTCCCAGGAGCAGCCGTCGTGCAGCGCGACGTGGACGTCCTCGTCGGCGTAGTAGCCCTGCTGGTCGGCGATGTACGCGACCAGTTCCTCGTGCAGGCCCCGCCCGACGTAGGCGAGATCGATCGTGTGCATGAGCACTCACCTTGATCGGGGGATCAGTCCATGGACATCCCGCCGTTGACCGCGGCCGTGGTACCGGTCATGAAGGCGTTGTCCTCGCCGGCGTAGAACGCGACGGCCTGGGCGACGTCGTCCGGGTGTGCCAGACGGCCCACAGGAGTGGCGGCCACCTGCCGCCGCTTGTACTCCTCGTCGAGCACACCCGCCATCCGGGTGTCCTCCACCGGGCCGGGCTCGACGATGTTGACGGTGATGCCCCGAGGGCCCAGTTCCTGGGCGAGGTACCGGGCGAACTGCGTCAGCGCCGCCTTGGCCGTGCCCAGTGCGATCATGCCCTCGCGTGGGCGGCGGCTGAGGCCGGTGCCGAGATAGACGATGCGTCCCCAGCCCTGTCGGGTCATGGCGGGCAGGACGGCTTTGGTGACCGTGAACGCCGCACGCATCTCGTCGTCGAGCTTGCCGCCCAGTTCTGCCCACGTCATGTCCTGGAACGGCTTGATCACATACGGGGTGAGCGCGTTGTGCACGAGCACGTCGACGTCTCCCCACGCCGCCCGGACCTGCTCACTCATCCCCTCGACCGCCGCCGCCTCGCGCACGTCGGCCTGCACCGCCATGGCCTGGCCGCCTGCGGCCTCGATGCCGGCGACGACCTCCTCGGCCGCCTTGGTGTTGCGGAGGTAGTTGACCACTACACGCTTTCCTCGCGCGGCGAGAAGGCGCGCCGTGGCCGCACCGATTCCGCTGCCGGCCCCTGTCACCAGTGCCACCCTGCCGCCATCTCCAGTCACGGACCCACCTCCTGCCGGCGCCGGCATACAACCGCGTCCACACGCTGCTCCGCGTTCCACGGCTTCCCGTACTTATGCCGTCAAAGAGCTTTGATCGCCTCGGTCGTCGCCCGGGTGAGGGCGGCCAGGTAGCCCTTGGGGAGCTTCGGTGTGCGGATGACGACCGCGCGCCAGTACAGCGGGCCCGAGATCAGGTCGAGGGCCAGGTCGAGGTCCAGACCGGGCCGGATCTCGCCACGGTGCTCGGCCGCCGCCAGGATGCTGCTGGCCACGCTCTCCTGGCCGTCCCGCAGCGCCTTCTGCATGGCCTCGGCGATGTCCGGGTTGCGGGCCGCCTCCGCCTGGAGGTCGGGGATGATCTGCGAGGCCACGGGGTGGCGCAGGGCCCGGGAGGTCACCTCGTAGAGCAGCCGCAGGTCGCCCTCCAGGGAGCCGGTGTCCGGCGCGGGCAGGCCCTGCACGGCGAGCGCCGAGACGATGTCCAGCACCAGATGCAGCTTGGAGCGCCACCGGCGGTAGACGGCCGTCTTGCCGACGCCCGCGCGCCGCGCGATCCCCTCGATGGACATCCGCGCGTAGCCGACGGACGCCAGTTCCTCGAAGACCGCGGCCCGGATCGCCTCCGTCACATCCTCGCGGAGCACTGCCGCTCCGGCGGGGACCCGGCGGCGGGGGCTCGTCTGGGGCTCGTCGGCGTTCGTCGTCATGGGCCCCAGCATAGGGCGTTACGACGAAACGGTTGCGTTGCGACGTCACTTCGCCGTACGCTCGCGTTGCGACGATACGGTGCCGTTCCGACGTAAGAGAACGTGAAGAGAACCGTAAGGAAACGAGCGGCGACGACAAGCCGGACGCCCGCACCCCCTCCCCCCGAGCGAAAGCAGCGGATGTGAGCCAGGTCCTCCACACACCGCCTCCCACCCCGGCCCCGGCCGAGGACGGCCTCGCGGCGCTCGCCGCCCGCCACGGCCTGTCGGTCAGCGGCGCCCGCCCCTCCCTGCCCGAGTACGTCCGCCAGCTGTGGGCGCGGCGCCACTTCATCAGCGCCTTCGCCACCGCCAAGCTCACCGCCCAGTACAGCGAGGCGAAGCTCGGCCAGCTCTGGCAGGTCGCCAACCCGCTGCTGAACGCGGCGGTGTACTACTTCATCTTCGGCGTCCTCATCGGCACCAGCCGCGGCGTGGCGGACTACATCCCGTTCCTGGTGACGGGCGTGTTCATCTGGACGTTCACCCAGAACTCGATCATGGCGGGCACCCGGGCGATCTCCGGCAACCTCGGCCTGGTGCGGGCCCTGCACTTCCCGCGGGCCGCGCTGCCGGTCTCCTTCGCGCTCCAGCAGCTCCAGCAGCTGCTGTTCTCGATGGTCGCCCTCGTGGCGATCCTGCTCGGCTTCGGCATGACGCCCGGCCTGTCGTGGGTACTGGCCTTCCCGGTACTGCTGCTCCAGTTCGTGTTCAACGCCGGCGTCTCCATGATCATGGCCCGGATGGGCGCCAAGACGCCGGACATCGCCCAGCTGATGCCGTTCCTGCTGCGCACCTGGATGTACGTCTCGGGCGTGATGTGGAGCATCGACAAGACGCTGAACCACAGCAGCATGCCGCACGTGCTGAAGGTGCTGCTCCAGTCCAATCCCGCCGCCGTCTACATCGACCTGATGCGCTTCGCGCTGATCGACAGCTTCAAGGCGCACCAGCTCCCCCACCACGTGTGGGCGTTCGCGGTGGGCTGGGCCCTGCTCGCCGGGGTCGGCGGCTTCATCTACTTCTGGAAGGCTGAGGAGACGTACGGCCGTGGCTGAGCTGAACACCGACAAGATTCCCACCGTCGTCGCCGACGGGGTCGACATCGTCTACCGGGTCAACGGCACCGGTTCCGGCCGAGGTTCGGCGACCGCCGCCCTCAACCGGATCCTGCGCCGCGAGAAGGCCGAGAAGGCGGCCGGCGTACGCCGGGTGCACGCGGTCAAGAAGGTCTCGTTCGTCGCCTACAAGGGCGAGGCCATCGGCCTGATCGGCACCAACGGCTCCGGCAAGTCCACCCTGCTCAAGGCGGTCGCCGGACTCCTGCCCGTGGAGAACGGCAGGATCTACACCGACGGTCAGCCCTCGCTGCTCGGTGTGAACGCGGCGCTGATGAACGACCTGACCGGCGAGCGCAACGTCCTCCTCGGCGGACTGGCCATGGGCATGTCCCGCGAGCAGGTCAAGGAGCGCTACCAGGACATCGTCGACTTCTCCGGCATCAACGAGAAGGGCGACTTCATCACGCTCCCGATGCGCACCTACTCCTCCGGCATGGCCGCCCGGCTGCGCTTCTCCATCGCCGCCGCCAAGGACCACGACGTCCTGCTGATCGACGAGGCGCTGGCCACGGGTGACCGTTCCTTCCAGCGCCGCTCGGAGCAGCGGATCCGCGAGCTGCGGGCCCGGGCCGGCACGGTGTTCCTGGTCAGCCACAGCAACGCCTCCATCCGCGACACCTGCGAGCGCGTCCTGTGGCTGGAGCGCGGCGAACTGCGCATGGACGGCCCCACCGAGGAGGTCCTCGAGGCCTACGAGGCCTTCACGGGCGGCCCCGACAAGAAGAAGGCCAAGAGCTAGTGCCGCGGCGGGCAACGTTTGCCCGTGAAGGAGCGGCGTCCGGTGCGTGCTCTCGGTGTGCCGGCCGGAAGTCCTCGTACTGGATGTACTCGGGCTTTCGGCCGGTGCGGCGAGAGGGCGTGCCGGGCGTCGCGACGGGGCGAACGTTGCCTGTCGCGGCACTAGTGCCGCGGCGGGCGACGTTCGCCCGTCAAGGAGCGGCGTCCGGTGCGTGCGCCCGTCCCGCGTCCGGCGTGCCGGTCAGGGGGTGACCGCGTACAGGACCTGGCCGTCGGGGCCGCGGGTCACCACGCGCAGTTCGCGGTCGCGGCGAGGCCTGCTCCCGTCCACGACCCAGCGCACGTCATAGGTACGCAGGATGTCCCTGCGCACGCCCTCCGGGGTGCGGCGCGTGTAGTAGCGCCGCACCGCCCACTCGCGCCGCGACTCGTCCGGCAGGAAGAAGTCCGGGTAGCCGGGGGCGACGGTGTAGGCGCCGTAGGCCGGGATCAGCCGGGAGGGCAGGTCCCGGGCCATGACCACGTCCCCGTACTTCACGTACGGGGTGATCCAGTGGTACCCGGTCCACGGCGGGGTGTAGTCGGCCGCGAGCACGTCCGGCAGCGCCGCGCCCCCGACGGCGTACCCGAGCACCCCCGCCTGGGCCCACGCGCCCAGGGCCAGCGCGCCGCCCAGCATCCACGCCCAGCGGGTGCGCACGGCCCGCCGGCCGCCCTGCACCACCTCCAGCGCGGCGGCGAGCTGGGCCGGGACGAGGGCGGCGGGCAGGGTCCGGCCCCAGGCGTAGTGGCCCGTGCCGAAGCCCACCGCGCACACCAGCACGCCCAGCAGACAGAAGATCACCAGCGGGTCCCGCCGGTCGCGCCGCCACCGCAGGACCAGCGCGGCGACTCCGAGCAGGGCCAGCCAGTAGCGGCCGACGAAGCGTGCGTAGAGGGCCCGGTGCACCTCCTCCAGATCGCGTCCGGCCGAGAGCAGGGCGAAGAAGTCGTAGTACGGCCACAGCCACAGCACCAGCAGGCCCAGGGCCGCCCCGGCGGCGAGCCGCGGCCACAGGGCCCGCGGGGGCCGGTGCGCGAGCACCGCGGCGAGACCGCCGAGCGTGGCGACGAATCCGGTGAACTGATGGCACAGCAGGATCAGCGCCCACAGCGCCCCGAGGCCCAGCCACACCTCCCACCCGGCCGCCGCGCGCAGCGCCCTGGTGAGCCACGCCCAGTAGTGGAAGGCGAGGCCGAAGGCGAACACGCTGGGGTACGACACCGTCAGCGCCAGGGAGTTGAGGGAGAGGAAGCCGCTCCAGTTGATGAGCTCCGTACCCCACAGGAGAACCAGGCTCAGGGCGGCCAGGGCGGGCGCGGCCCGGTGCGCGCTCAGCGTCCTGACGTACCGCCACACGCCCGTCGCGAGCAGCGTGAGCCCGGTGAGCGCGGCGAGCCGCAGCACGACGAACACCGACAGGCCGCTCATCCGGGCGGCGCAGCCGAGCAGCACCATCCACGGCGAGTAGTACGGGCTCGGGGTGACGGCGTCGACCAGCGGATTGCCGGGGTGGAACAGGCTGTGGCGCAGCCTCTGCACGGTCGCCGCGTGCATGCCCAGGTCGCCGGCCCAGGGCAGCCGGACGATGACCAGGAGCAGCAGGGCGGCGACCAACGCGGCGGCCACACCGGGCGCGTGGGCCCCTCCCGGGGCGGCCGTCGGCCGAGGGGCGACTGCGGGCGCTGACGGTACCTCAGGCGGCGCGGTGCGCATCGTGCCGGAAGAGCCGGGTGCGACTACCGAGGGAGTTCACGCGGCAACTTTATACGAATGATCCCGTTCCGCCGGAAAGGATAAATTCGGCGTGCGGCGTTTCCTGGACCGGGGCGACTCCTGGATGGGGGCATTCCCGAACCGGGGCGTTCCCGGCCCAGGGCGGGAAGACGGCATGGACGACATGAGGGCGCCCCGGACCGGAAAGGTCCGGGGCGCCCTCGGGTACGGGTCGGCCTCCCGCGGTTACGAGTGCGTCCGCAGCAGCGTGCGCATCGTCCGCATCGCCACCGACAGGTTGGCCAGATCGAACGCGTCGGAGCTGCGGATCTCCTCGAGCGTGGCCCGCGCCCGGGACAGGATCGCCCCGTTCTTCTGCTCCCACACCTTGAAGCGCTGCTCCGGCGTGGCGGTGCCGTTGCCCGCGGCCAGCACGTCCGCGGTCAGCGCCGCGTGCGCCGCGTACAGGTCCTCGCGGATCGCCGCACGGGCCATGGACTGCCACCGGTCGGCGCGCGGCAGCTCGATGATGCGGTCCATCAGCTGGGCGATGTGCAGGCGGTCGGCGAGGTCGTAGTACACCTCGGCGACGTCCATCGGGTCCTTGCCCATGCGGTCGGCCACCGAGACGATGTCGAGCGCCGGGAAGGCGGAGGAGAACCCGGCCACGCGCGTGGCCAGCTCGTCCGGGACGCCGGCGCCGGACAGCTCGTCGTAGACCTGCTGGTACCACTCCAGGTCCGCGCCCTTGAGCAGCTTGGGCAGCTCTGCCCACACCTGCCCGACCCGCTCGGAGAAGAACTCCACGGTCTCGGCGAGCTCCAGCGGCTGCGGCCGGTTGTTCAGCAGCCAGCGCGTGCCGCGCTCGACCAGGCGGCGCGAGTGCAGACGGATCCGGGTCTGGACATCGGCCTCGACCTTGTTGTCCAGTGCCTCGACCGCGTCCCACACCGGCGCCGAGCGGAAGATCGTGCGGGCCACCGTCTGCGCCCTGACGATCTCCTCCAGCGACGCGCCGGTCTCCTCCCGCAGGCGGTGCAGATACGTCGTACCGCCCGTGTTGACCGTGTCGTTGACCAGGACGGTCGTCGTGATCTCACGGCGCAGCGGGTGGTTGTCGATCCGCTCGGTGAACTGCTCGCGCAGCGCGGTCGGGAAGTAGGTGTGCAGCAGGCCGCGCAGGTACGGGTCGTCCGGCAGCGAGGTGTGCAGCAGCTCCTCGGCGACCGTGATCTTCGTGTAGGCCAGCAGGACGGCCGTCTCCGGACCGGTCAGGCCGTGCCCGGCGGTCAGCCGCTCACGGATCTGCCGGTCGGTGGGCAGGAACTCCAGCGCCCGGTCCAGATGGCCCTCGCGCACCAGGTGCTTCATGAAGCGCTGCTGGGCGTGGAGCATGTCCTTGGACTGGGCGAGCGCGTTGGCGATCGCGGTGTTCTGCGCGTAGTTGGTGCGCAGCACCAGCGCGCCGACCTCGTCGGTCATCTCGGCGAGCAGCTTGTTGCGCTGCTTGACGGTCATGTCGCCGTCCGCGACCAGGCCGTTGAGCAGGACCTTGATGTTCACCTCGTGGTCGGAGGTGTCCACGCCGGCGCTGTTGTCGATGGCGTCGGTGTTGATCCGGGCGCCCTGCATGGCGCACTCGATCCGGCCGAGCTGGGTGAAGCCCAGGTTGCCGCCCTCGCCGACGACCTGGACCCGCAGGTCGCGGCCGTCGACGCGGATGGCGTCGTTGGCCTTGTCGCCGACGTCGGCGTGGGACTCGGTGGACGCCTTGACGTAGGTGCCGATGCCGCCGTTCCACAGCAGGTCCACCGGGGCCCTGAGGATCGCCCGCATCAGGTCGGCCGGGGTCATCTTGGTGATGCCGGGCTCGATGCCGAGGGCCTCGCGGATGTGCGCGTTGACCGGGATCGACTTGGCCGTACGCGGGAACACGCCGCCGCCCGCCGAGATCAGCTCGGCGTTGTAGTCCGCCCACGAGGAGCGCGGCAGCTCGAACAGGCGGCGGCGCTCGGCGTAGGAGACGGCCGCGTCCGGTTCGGGGTCGATGAAGATGTGCCGGTGGTCGAAGGCGGCGACCAGCCGGATGTGCTCGCTGAGCAGCATGCCGTTGCCGAACACGTCACCGGACATGTCGCCGATGCCGACGGCCGTGAAGTCCTGGGTCTGGGAGTCCACGCCCAGCTCCCGGAAGTGCCGCTTGACCGACTCCCAGGCGCCGCGGGCGGTGATGCCCATGCCCTTGTGGTCGTAGCCCGCCGAGCCGCCGGAGGCGAAGGCGTCGCCGAGCCAGAAGTCGTACGACTGGGCGACCTCGTTGGCGATGTCCGAGAAGCGCGCCGTGCCCTTGTCGGCGGCGACCACCAGGTAGGTGTCGTCGCCGTCGTGCCGCACGACGTCCTGCGGGGGCACGACCTCGCCGGCGACCATGTTGTCGGTGATGTCGAGCAGCGCCGAGATGAAGGTCTTGTAGCTGGCGACACCCTCCGCCATCCAGGCGTCCCGGTCCACGCTCGGGTCGGGCAGCTGCTTGGCGACGAAACCGCCCTTGGCGCCGACCGGCACGATGACGGTGTTCTTCACCATCTGCGCCTTGACCAGGCCGAGGATCTCGGTGCGGAAGTCCTCGCGCCGGTCGGACCAGCGCAGACCACCGCGGGCGACCTTGCCGAAGCGCAGGTGCACGCCCTCCACACGCGGCGAGTACACCCAGATCTCGTACGCCGGGCGCGGCGCGGGCAGGTCCGGGATGGCCTGCGGGTCGAACTTCATGGAGACGTACTCGTGCGGCCCGCCGCCCCGCGCCTCCTGGAAGAAGTTGGTGCGCAGGGTCGCCTTGATGACGGTGAGGAAGGACCGCAGGATCCGGTCCTCGTCGAGGGAGGCCACCTGGTCCAGGGCCGCGTCGACCTCTTCCAGCAGCGCGTCCACCAGCTCGTGCCCGGCGCGCTGGCGCTCCGGCGACATCCGCGCCTCGAACAGGGAGACCAGCAGCCGGGTGGTGTGGACGTTGTTGCGGAGGGTGTCCTCCATGTAGTCCTGGCTGAAGGTCGAGCCCGCCTGGCGCAGGTACTTGGCGTAGGCGCGCAGCACCATCGCCTGGCGCCAGGTCAGCCCGGCGCCCAGCACCAGGGCGTTGAACCCGTCGTTCTCGGCCTTGCCCGTCCAGGCGGCGGCGAAGGCGTCCTGGACGCGCTCACGGGCGTCGTCGCCGAGGTGGTCGCCGGCGCCGGACTCCTTCGGCATCCGCAGACCGAAGTCGTAGACCCAGGCCGTCGTACGGTCCGCGCAGCGCAGTTCGTACGGCCGCTCGTCGGTGACCTCGACGCCGAGCCGGCTGAGCACCGGCAGCACGGCGGACAGGGAGACCGAGCCGCCCTTCTGGTAGATCTTGAACCGGCGCTCCTCGGGGGCGGCGCCCACCGGCTCGTACAGGCTCAGCGCGAAGGTCCTGTCCTCGTTCAGCTGCTCGAGGTGGCACAGGTCGGCGACCGCCGCGCGCGGGGTGTGGTCGGCCTTGTAGCCCTCGGGGAAGGCGCCCGAGTAGCGGCGCAGCAGCTCCGCGGCGCGCTCCTCGCCGAGTTCGGCGGTCAGCGCCTCGGAGAAGGCGTCCGTCCAGGAGCGGGCGGCCTCGACCAGGCGGGCCTCGATGCGCTCCTTGTCGCCGTCGGACAGCTGGGGCAGCTCGGTGCCCTGCGGCACGCGGACGACGAAGTGCAGCCGGGAGAGCACCGACTCGGTGTTCCAGGCCGTGAAGTCGACGCTGGTGCCGCCCAGCTCCTCCTTCAGGATGTCGATGATCCGCAGGCGCACGCCGGTGGTGTAGCGGTCGCGCGGAAGGTACACGAGGGCCGAGTAGTAGCGGCCGTACTCGTCCTGGCGCAGGTACAGGCGCAGCCGGCGGCGCTCCTGGAGGTACAGCACGGAGGTGGCGATCGCCTGGAGCTCGCCGACCGGGGTCTGGAAGAGCTCGTCGCGCGGGTAGGTCTCCAGGATCTGGAGCAGGTCGCGCCCGTCGTGGCTGTGGGGCGAGAAGCCGGCGCGCTCGAGGACCTCTTCGACCTTGCGGCGGATGACCGGCACCCGGCGCACGGACTCGGTGTAGGCGGCTGACGAGAACAGGCCGAGGAAACGGCGCTCGCCGATGACCTCGCCCTTGTCGTTGAACTTCTTGACGCCCACGTAGTCCAGGTAGGACGGCCGGTGGACGGTGGCCCGGCTGTTGGCCTTGGTCAGCACCAGCAGCTTGTGCTCGCGCGCCTTGGCGCGGGCGTCGGCGGGCAGCCGCTCGAAGGACGGGCTGACCGGGTGGCTGTCGTCGCCGGCGTGCGGCGGGTCCGCGCGCAGTATGCCCAGACCGGTGCCGGCCACGGCGGCCAGGGAGTCGTCGTCGCGCAGCCGGTACTCGCGGTAGCCGAGGAAGGTGAAGTGGTCGTCGGACAGCCAGCGCAGCAGCTCACGGGCCTCCTCGACGTCCTGCGTGCGCAGCTCGCCGGGCACCGGCTCGGCGGGCAGCTCCTCGGCGAGCCGGGTCGCCGCCTGGCGCATCTTCTCCCAGTCCTCGACGGCCTCGCGGACGTCGGACAGCACGCGCACCAGGTCGGCGGTGATCTGCTTCAGGTCGGCCCGGTCGGTCTCGCGGTCGGTCTCGACGTGGATCCAGGACTCGATGTGCGCGTCGTGCGGCAGCTCCTCGCCGGGGGCCGCGCTGGGCAGCACCTCGATGAGCTTGCCGGTGACGTCACGGCGCACCACGAACTGCGGGTGGATCACGACGTGGATGCCGCGGCCCTGGCGGGTCAGCTCGTTCGTCACGGAGTCCACGAGGAAGGGCATGTCGTCGGTGACGACCTCGACGACGGAGTGGCTGCACGTCCAGCCGTTCTCCTCGACGGTCGGGGTGTGGACCCGGACGTTGGCCGTGCCCTGCGGGCGGTTCTCGGCCAGGCGGTAGTGGGAGTAGGCGGTGCCGAAGACGTCGACCGGGTCACGGTCGGCGAGGTCCTCCGGGGCGGTGTGCAGGTAGAAACGCTGGAGGAACGCGAGCACGGACTCCCGGTCCGGCATGCCCTCGCCCGTCGACCCGGTCGGGATGTGTCCCCCGAGCGGACTGTTCTCAGCTACCCGGGCGGCCCTCTCGAGCAGCTCGGCCTTGGCTTCGTCCAGCTTGGTCTGCATTGTCCTCTGGCTCCTGTCGCGCGCCGTTGCGTGACGTAGAAGGAAGTACGGTCTCTTCCTCTCCGGCGTGACGCCGCGGCCCGGAATGTCCGGTGTGCTTCGACGCTATGCCGGAAAGTGAGATGAGCGGGGGGATATCAGCCATCTTCGACGCGTCCGGCGGGTGTGACGCTGCTCTCCACCGCGTCCGTACCCGTGTCCGTACCCGTGGATGACGTGGCGTCCTCGGGGCCGCCGGGGCCCCTTCCCGCCCGCGAGGACCAGCGACCGCCGCCCGGACACGGATGCGGTCCGTGCTCACCGGGCGCACAACGGAGGCGGCGGCGCCCCCGCGAACTATCGCGCTGATCACCCCACCAGGCTATCGCTCCTCACCGGGGGCCCGTCATGAGCCGTATGTGTACAAAACCGGGGGTGGAAGTTTGACGTTCTGCACAGGGGTGGTGGCGGTGAAGGCGGCGTATGGCTCCGCCGCGCGCGCCGCTCGCCCGGCCCTCACCCGGCCAGCCGCTGGGCCTCCGCGACCGCCTCCCGAAGGGTGTCCACCACCGGCACGCCCGCCTTCTCCAGGCTGGCCCGGCTGTGCGAACCGCCGGTGTAGAGCACCGCCCGCGCCCCGACGTGCAGTGCGGCCACCGCGTCGTCCGCCGCGTCCCCGATCACCACCGTGCGCACGGGGTTCACCCGGTCGGACAGCGCGCCGAGGTGACGCACCATGTGTTCGGCCTTGCTGCCGCCGGAACGTCCCGTCCGCCCGTCCACCCGGAGGAAGTGCGGCTCGATGCCGAAGCCCCGCACCAGCGGGACGAGGTCCTCGTGCCCGTACATGCTGAGGATCGACTGGCTGTGCCCGGCCGACGTCCATCCGGTGAGCAGCTCCACGGCACCCTCGGTCAGGGCGCATCTGGATCGGTGCTCGGAGTAGTACTGGTGGAAGACGCCGTCCATCGTGTCCCACTCGGCCTCGGTGGGCAGCCGGCCCAGCAGGCGCTCGTAGAACTTCGGGATCGGCACGCAGTACAGCGCGCGGTACTGCTCCAGTGTGATCGGCTCCAGGTCCAGCTCGGCGAAGGCCGCGTTCGTCGCGCCGATGACCGCGTCGTTGTCGTGGAACAGCGTGCCGTTCCAGTCCCAGACGATGTGCGTCCCTGACTGATTCCCCATACCGGAAACGTACCCGCCGCCACTGACAATCAGGACAACGGCAGGTCACGGACCGCGGTGCGGGCGCGGACCGCGGGCTTCAGCCGTCGAGCCCGACGAGGTTCGTGATCTCCTGCGTGGCGTACCAGAGCAGCTCGTGGTCCTCGGCCCCGTCCACGACGAACTGGGCGTCGTCGTCGCCCGCGTCCGCCGCCCCCAGGGCCTCGGCCGCGGCGGTCACGTCCGCCTCCGCGTCACCGGCGTCGACGTGCACGGCTGCCGCCTTGGCCAGCCGCACCGGCCCGGCCACCCGCACCTCGCCGAGCGCCGCCGGGTCGAGCCCGCGGTCGGGGTCGGCCGTCGCCGCGCTGTCGGGTACGTCCACGGCGACCACCACGCGGCGCCGCGGTGCGCCCGGGTCCAGCGCCAGCAGCCGCAGCGAGGCGAGCGCGGCCCGGTTCAGCGCGGCGTACTCCAGCTCCTCGATGTCGTCGGAGAGGTACCACTCGCGCAGGGCGGGCGTCACGGCGTACGCGGTGAGTGCCCCTGCCCCCAGTTCGCCCGCCTTGTGCGCCTCGGCGAGGCCCGAGAGGGTCAGGGGGACGTAGACACGCATGGCAGGCCGCTTTCGTGGTCGGAGGGCTCGCCGCCCGGACGGCCTTCAGGATACGTGCGGGAGCCCCCTTTCGAGTCCCCGGTCACCGCTGCGACACGTCCACCGCGCGCCCCTCGACTCACCCGGTCCGCCCCAGCTCCCGCACGGCTCACGCCCTTCTCGATCACACGAACAGGTGAACTCGTCCACGGTCCGACGCGCACCGCGGCTTCCTTGCCGCGGCGCCCTCGGCCCCGTACAAGAGCCCCAGCAGGAAGTTACTGCCCGGTACGAACCGGTGCCCTGGGTCGACCCATGCCCTCGGCCCCGCGACCGACCACCCGGCGGCCACGCCGGACAACGACATCGAACGGGGACTCATGCACAAGATCATGACCAGGACCCAGCGCCGCCCTGGCACCCGCCCGCCCGGCCGCCGCGACCCACGCCGCCCCGGCGGCTGCCCACCCCGCACCCCAGGAGGAACCCTCCCCCGCACAGCCGATGACAACCCCCCGCCCCGCAACAACCCCACGCCCCCGGCAGACCGCCCCCGCGACACCCGCCCCCCGTCCGTCCCACTCGTGGGCACAGCCGCCGGGACCGCCCCTGGACGTACCGCGGGCGTGGCCGCAGCCCGGCGGATGGCCGCCTACAGGTCCGAGCCGGGCGGCCACACGGGCGCCGCGGGCGCGGCGGGGGTCAGCACCGATGAGGTCGCCCACGCGGCGGGCATCGGGGCTGCCCGCGCCCAGGACGCCGTGCGGGCGGCTTCGCTGCCCGTGGCCACCGATCTGTTCGCCGAACGGCTGCTCGCCGTTCTCAGCGGGCAGCGGCCCGTGCACTGGATGCTCCGGCACACCGCGGGCCGGGCCTACGACGAGCTCGCCTGGCTCGCCGAGCGCGGCGCTCTGCGGACCCGCGGCGCCCGCCCCGTCGTGCGCGACATCGGCTACTACGAGCCCCGCCCGGGCGCCGTGGAGGCCTTCGCCCGCATCGGCGCGGGCGACCAGCTGCGCGCGATGGCGTTCCGCCTGGAACAGGGCCGGGACCGGCGCTGGCGCTGTACGGCGGTGGAACTGGGCGGCCCCCGGATGCCCCACATCGACGACGACCTGCCCTGACGACCAGCAGCCGCGGCGACGACCTGCTCCGACGACGAGCTGCCGTGACCGCCGGCGACGGCGCAAGGCGAAGGGCCGGGCACCCGAGGGTGCCCGGCCCTTCCCTGTCCGCTGCCGGCTCTCTCAGAGAGCGCCGGTCACTTCTTGCGGCGGCGGCCCGCCTTGGCCTGCTTGCGCCGCTCCGCGCGCGTGAGACCGTCGGCCTCCGAACGCACGGGCTCGCCGTCCGCGGCGAACTCGCCCTCGACGACGCCGCCCTCGCCGTCCACAGTCGGCGCCGAGAAGTGCAGGTCACGCCGCTGCGGGGCGTCCAGCCCCTTGGCCCGGATCTCCGGACGCGCGCCGGCCTGCGCCGGAACCGCCTCGTGCTTCTCCAGGTCGGCCACCGGCTTCGTGTCCTCGACCGGCACCTCCTCGACCTGCTGCTCGACCTGGACCTCCAGGTTGAACAGGTAGCCGACGGACTCCTCCTTGATGCCCTCCATCATCGCGGTGAACATGTCGAAGCCCTCGCGCTGGTACTCGACCAGCGGGTCCTTCTGCGCCATCGCGCGCAGGCCGATGCCCTCCTGGAGGTAGTCCATCTCGTAGAGGTGCTCGCGCCACTTGCGGTCCAGCACCGACAGGACCACCCGGCGCTCCAGCTCACGCATGATCTCGGAGCCGAGCTGCGTCTCGCGGGCCTCGTACTGCTCGCGGATGTCGTCCTTGATGGACTCGCTGATGAACTCGGCCGTCAGACCAGCGCGGTCCCCGGCCGCCTCCTCCAGCTCCTCGATGGTGACCTTCACCGGGTAGAGCTGCTTGAAGGCGCCCCACAGCCGGTCGAGGTCCCAGTCCTCCGGGAAGCCCTCGGCGGTCTCCGCCCCCACGTACGCGTCGATGGTGTCGTCCATGAAGTGCTGCACCTGCTCCTGGAGGTCCTCGCCCTCCAGGACGCGGCGCCGCTCGCCGTAGATGACCTCGCGCTGCCGGTTGAGCACCTCGTCGTACTTCAGGACGTTCTTGCGCGTCTCGAAGTTCTGCTGCTCGACCTGCGACTGGGCGGACGCGATCGCGCGCGTGACCATCTTGTTCTCGATCGGCACGTCGTCCGGGACGTTCGCCATCGACATCACGCGCTCGACCATCTGCGCCTTGAACAGACGCATCAGGTCGTCGCCGAGCGAGAGGTAGAAGCGGGACTCGCCCGGGTCGCCCTGACGGCCGCTACGGCCGCGCAGTTGGTTGTCGATACGACGCGACTCGTGCCGCTCGGTGCCGAGCACGTACAGGCCGCCGATCCTCTCGACCTCGTCCTTCTCGGCCTTGACCGCCTCCTCGGCGCGCTGCAGCGCCTCCGGCAGGGCCCCGGCCCACTCCTCGATGTGCTCCTCGGGGTCGAGGCCGCGCTGGCGCAGCTCCGCCTCGGCGAGGTCCTCGGGGTTGCCGCCGAGCTTGATGTCCGTACCGCGGCCGGCCATGTTCGTCGCCACCGTCACCGCGCCCCTGCGGCCGGCCTGGGCGACGATCGACGCCTCACGCTCATGGTGCTTGGCGTTGAGCACCTCGTGCTGGATGCCGCGCTTGCTGAGCTGCTGCGAGAGGTACTCGGACTTCTCGACCGAGGTGGTGCCAACGAGGATCGGCTGGCCCTTCTCGTGCTTCTCGGCGATGTCGTCGACGACCGCCTCGAACTTGGCGACCTCGGTGCGGTAGATCAGGTCCGCCTGGTCCTTGCGGACCATCGGCCTGTTGGTCGGGATCGGGACCACGCCGAGCTTGTAGATCTGGTGGAACTCGGCGGCCTCGGTCATCGCCGTACCGGTCATGCCGGAGAGCTTGCTGTAGAGGCGGAAGAAGTTCTGCAGGGTGATCGTGGCGAGCGTCTGGTTCTCGTCCTTGATGTCCACCCCTTCCTTCGCCTCGATCGCCTGGTGCATGCCCTCGTTGTAGCGGCGGCCGGCGAGGATACGACCGGTGTGCTCGTCGACGATCATGACCTCGCCGTCGATGACGACGTAGTCCTTGTCGCGCTTGAAGAGCTCCTTGGCCTTGATGGCGTTGTTCAGGTAGCCCACGAGCGGGGTGTTCACCGACTCGTAGAGGTTGTCGATGCCCAGCCAGTCCTCGACCTTGGAGACACCGGCCTCGTGGATGGCGACCGTGCGCTTCTTCTCGTCGATGTCGTAGTCGCCGGTCTCCTCGACGCCCTTGAGCGGGTTGCCCGCCTCGCCCTTCTTCAGGCGGGTGACCAGCTTGGCGAAGTCGCCGTACCACTTGGTGGCCTGGTCGGCCGGGCCGGAGATGATCAGCGGCGTACGGGCCTCGTCGACGAGGATGGAGTCGACCTCGTCGACGATCGCGAAGTTGTGGCCGCGCTGGACGAGCTCGTCCTTGGACCACGCCATGTTGTCGCGCAGGTAGTCGAAACCGAACTCGTTGTTTGTGCCGTAGGTGATGTCGCACTCGTATTGCTCGCGGCGCTGGGCCGGCGTCATGTTGGCGAGGATGCAGCCGACACTCAGGCCCAGGAACCTGTGGACGCGGCCCATCATCTCCGAGTCGCGCTCGGCCAGGTAGTCGTTGACCGTGATGATGTGGACGCCGTCGCCCGAGATCGCGTTCAGATAGGCGGGAAGCGTGCCGACCAGGGTCTTGCCCTCGCCGGTCTTCATCTCGGCGACATAACCCAGGTGCAGGGCGGCGCCGCCCATCATCTGCACGTCGTAGTGCCGCTGTCCGAGGACGCGCTTGGCCGCCTCGCGCACCGTGGCGAACGCCTCGGGCAGCAGGTCGTCCAGGCTCTCGCCGTCGGCGTAGCGCTGCTTGTACTCGTCGGTGAGGGCACGCAGATCGGCGTCGGAGAGGGCGACGAAGTCTTCTTCGATGGAGTTGACCTGGCCCGCGATGCGGTGCAGCTTGCGCAGGATCTTGCCTTCGCCTGCACGCATGATCTTCGAGAGGACGGACACGGGGGTTGGTCTCCTTGCCGGTCGGGCCTGGGACGGTTTCCATTGACGTACTGAGCAACGGCCATCGTATGCGAGGACACGGCCGAGCCGGGAGGGCCTGCCGCAAGGCCACCCGTCCGCAGCTTCGCGGGGCCTCTACGGGAACAACGTCCGGGGGTCGCGGATGGTGCCGTGTCGTGGAGATGATTTGCGCGAATTGTGATCACTCCCTCACGCACCGGGAGACACCGCCGCCTCCTCACCCTCGGGAAAGGGATGGCATCCCTCGCGGCCCCCGAGCAGAATCGGGCGATGGAACCCGTCACCCTCACCACCGACCGACTGCTCCTGCGCACGCTCGGCCCCCAGGACACGGACGCGGTGTACGCGGCCGTGCAGGACCCCGACATCCGGCGCTGGCTCTCCCAGCTTCCATCGCCCTACCTGCCGGAGCACGCGCGGAGCTTCGTCGAGGACATGGTCCCCGTGGGCTGGGCCAACGGTTCGATGTTCACCTTCGGCCTCTTCCTCCCCGGCTCCGGCGGGGGCCTCGTGGGCACGCTCGGCATAACGATGCGATCGCTGGGCGAGGCCGAGATGGGCTACTGGGCCGCCAAGGAGCACCGCGGCAACGGCTACGTGACCGAGGCCTCCCTCACCGTCGCCCGCTGGGCCTTCACCCACCTCGCCGTCGACCGTCTGGAGTGGCGCGCCGAGGTCGGCAACCACGCCTCCCGCGCGGTCGCCGAACGGGTCGGCTTCACCGTGGAGGGCGTCCTGCGCTCGGGGCTCAACAACAAGGGAGTACGGCGGGACTGCTGGGTGGGCTCCCTGCTGCCGTCCGACCTGAGCCTGCCCTCGGCGGCGCCCTACCTGCCCGCGCAGATCTAGGGTCAGCCGGCTCCGGGGTCTGCCGGCTCCGGGGTCTGCCGGCTCCGGGGTCCGTCGACTCCGGGGTCCGTCGGCGAAAGCCCAGCTCAGCCCGGGTTGTCGGTGCCGCCCTCTATCGTGCGGTGGCATGACCTTGCTCCCGCGCCCCAGCACCGACCTCTCGGCGGACGAAGCCCGTCGCATCGCCCTGCGTGCCCAGGGTTTCCTCGGCGCACCCGACCGGCGGTCCGGTGTGCGCGGCGTCCTGCGGCACCTCGGCGCGGTCCAGCTCGACACCATCTCGGTGCTCGCCCGCTCCCACGAGCTCGTGCCCTACGCCCGCCTGGGCGCCGTGGGTCGCAGGACCGTCGAGCGGGCCTACTGGACGGCCGCGTCCATCGGCACGCCGCCGGCCCGCCCACACGCGTTCGAGTACTGGTCGCACGCCGCCTGCATCCTGCCCATCGAGGAGTGGCCCCACTTCGCCTTCCGCCGCCGCGCCTACCGCAACCGCCCGCACTGGAACCACGAGCTGCCCGACGGGGCGTACGACCAGGTCGTCAAGCAGTTGCACGCCGAGGGCCCGCTGACGGCGACGGAGCTGGGCGGGGCCAAGAAGACCAGCGAGTGGTGGGACTGGTCGGGCACCAAGGTCGCCGTCGAGCGCGCCCTGATGTACGGCGAGGTGGTCTGCGTCGAGCGCCGGGGCTGGAAGCGGGTGTACGACCTCGCCGAGCGCGCCGTCCCCGAGGAGCTGCTGCACGACGAGCTGGACGACACCGAGTGCCTGCGCCGGCTGGTCCGCCTGGCCGGCCAGTCCCTGGGCGTGGGCACCCGCGCGGACATCGCGGACTACCACCGTCTGAAGGGCGAGCAGGTCGACGCGGTGATCGGTGACTCCGGGCTGGTCCCGGTCACGGTCGAGGGCTGGTCCAAGCCGGCCTGGGCGGACCCGGAGGCGCTGGCGGCACCCCCGCGCGGCCGGCATCGCACCACGCTGCTGTCCCCGTTCGACTCGCTGGTCTGGGAGCGGGCGCGCACCGAGCGGATCTTCGGCTTCACCCACCGCCTGGAGGCCTACGTCCCCAAGCCCAAGCGGGTCCACGGCTACTTCGCGATGCCCGTGCTCGCCGGCGGCCACCTGGTCGGCCGGGTGGACCCCGCCCGGGAGGGCCGCACCCTCGTGGCCAAGCAGGTCACCCTGGACGACGTCCGGTCCGTACCCGCCGTCGCCCAGGCGCTCGTCGAGGCGGCGAGCTGGGTGGACTGCACGGACGTACGCGTGGAACGGGTGGACGCGCCCGAGCTGCGCGAGCCCCTCGTGCTGGAGCTCTCCCGCGCCGTCGGCTGACCTTAGGGGCCGCCCGGTGAGCCCCTACCGGATCTCGAGGATCTTCTCCCGCATCGCGTAGACCACGGCCTCCATCCTGGAGTGCAGCTGAAGCTTCTCCAGGATGTTGCGGACGTGGTTCTTCACGGTGTTCTCGGAGATGAACAGCTCCTTGGCGATGTCCTTGTTGTTCATCCCCGTGGCGACGAGCTTGAGGACCTCCAGCTCACGGTCGGTCAGCCGGGGGGCGGGGACGAGTCGGCGCTCGTCGGTCCGCTGGATCATCGACTTGAACTCGGTGAGCAGTTTCGACGCCATGGAGGGGCTGATCTGCGACTGCCCGTCGGCGACGGCGCGGATGGCGGTGGCCACCTCGTCCGTGGAGATCTCCTTGAGGAGGTAGCCGGTGGCGCCGGCCTTGATCGCCTCGTAGAGGTCGGCCTCCTCGTCGCTGATCGTCAGCATGATGATCTTGGCGCTGGGTGCGACCTCCTTGATGGACGTGCACGCCTCGATCCCGCCGCGCTTGGGCATGCGGACATCCATCAGCACGATGTCGGGCAGCAGGTCCGCGGCCTTGTCGACGGCTTCGGCCCCGTCGCCCGCCTCGCCGACCACCTGGATGTCCTCCTCGGCGGCCAGCACGATCTCCAGGCCGCGGCGGAAGAGGGCGTGGTCGTCCACGACAAGGACTCTGATCGGCTCCTTGCGCGCGGTGTCCGCCCCCGGTCCCACGCCGACGACGCCACCGTCGGCGTCCTCGTCCCGCATCGGTCCGAAGCTGTCCGCCATCGTTGTTCCTCCCCCTGAGGCTGTGGCCCGGTCTGTGGTGCGGTCTGTGGTGCGGTGGCCAACCCAAGGCAACAGCCCATCCGTTGGGCCGTTGCGGCCATGATTCCATGCCTGGCCGACACTGCGGTGACCAAGCGGCGCGCGAAGGGGGCGCACACCGGTGCCCCTGGGGGCGCACACCGCGCTCCAGGGGCACCGTCGCAGCTGTTGTCGTCGGCCGGGTGGGCTCAACCGCCCAGTGTTCCGCCTGCCTCGGGCGCCTGAGTGACCATCGTGTCCGTCCTGAGGTGGATCACTCCGTAGTCATAGGCATGTCGCCGGTAGACGACGCTGGGTTCCTTGGTCTCGGAGTCGACGAAGAGGTAGAAGTCGTGCCCGACCAGTTCCATCTCGTAGAGAGCCTGGTCGAGGGTCATCGGGGAGGCCACGTGCGTCTTCTCGCGGACCACGAGGGGTCCGTCCCCCTGCACCTCCAGCGAGCCGACCTTCTTGGTGGGCACCTGGCCCGCGTCCGCTTCCGTCGCGGTCTGACCGCTGCCGTTCAGGGTCGCCGCGCCGGGGACGTGGTCGGGGACCTCGGCGGCCGGGATCCGGCGCGCGCCACGCCGCGAGAAACGCTTGTCGTGCTGCTTGCGCAGCCGGGCGCCGAGCTTCTCCGCCGCCAGGTCGAGGGCGGCGTACGGATCACTGGCCGCTGCCTCCGCCCGGATCACCGGACCGCGGGAACGGAGGGTGATCTCCACCCGGTCGCAGCGGTCGGCCTGTCGGGGGTTGGGCTCCTTGGACACCTCGACGTCGAGGCTGATCACCTTGCCATCGAGCTTCTGGATCTTCTCCAGGTTCAGCTTCTCGGCCACGTGCTTGCGGAACCGCTCGGGCACCTCGGTCTTGCGGCCCTTGACGACGATGTCCACGCAGAACTCCGTTCCCGGATCGCTCCGCTCCGACGGCGGAGCATCTCCCTTGTGCACCCGGTTCCGGTGAGCTCCGGAACCTCGGACTCGGTGACGTCCACCTCCTCCTCCCCCGCGGGCGAGATCTCCACCCGGCCGGTACGGGTGATGGCGAAAACCCGCAGCACGGCATTCGGATATAGCGGGGACGGCCTGCGCCTTTCCCTCACAACCCGAACATATCTCGCCCGGACGGATGACGTCACCCTCTACTGCGGCGTACCTCCGTTCAGGTGAATTGACCCGCTCATTACCTGCAACGATGCAGGTTCTCAGTCAGTTCCGGTCCTATTCCGAAGGAATCCGGAGAGGCCGCGACGACCGCCGCGCAGACCACATCTCCGGCGCCGTACTCTGCCGCCCTTTCCGGTGGGCCATACATCGAGTTCCCCTCCTTCTGCCTCGGTCCCGACTTCCGTTCCCTCATCCCTTCCCGGACCCGCGCCGTGTACACGGCCGTCGTCACCGCCCGCGCCGCCTCCGTCAACGAGGCCCCCGTCGTCATGACGTCGTCGACCAGCACCACCGGACCGCCCAGCAGCAGCCGCGCCCCGCCCGCGGCCACCTCCAGCGCGCCTGCCACGTTCTCCAGCCGCTGCCGGGAGGTCAACCCCGACTGGTCCGCCACGGCACGCCGCTGGCGCAGCACGGCCAGGGCCCGGGCCGGCGTCCCGGACCGCCGCAGCCCAGCAGCCGCCGCGAGCGCGATCCGCCGCCCGGGATCGTGCCCCCTGGCCCGCACCGCCCGCCGCGCGGACGGCACCGGGACGAGCAGCACGGCCCCACCGGCCACCCCGGCTCCCGCTTCCGCTCCCGCCGCGGCCGCGAGCAGACCCGCCCGTACCGCGCCCGCCAGCGCCGCGCCGAGCGGGTGTGCCAGCGCCAGTGCGCCCCGCTCCTTGTGGGCGAGCAGGGCCGCCCGCGCCGCGTCCGCGTACGGCGCCGCCGCGTACACCGCCGGCAGTCCGGCCGGCTCCGGCACCGGTCGCACCCGCCGTGGTTCCCTGCGGCTCAGGGCGGCACGGCACCGAGGACAGAGCGCCGTGCGAGGCCTGCCACAGCCTCCGCACTCGGTCGGCAGCACCAGGTCGGTGAGGTCCTGCCAGCACCTGCGCATGCCTCTACTGTGCCGACGGCGCACCGTCCCGGCCAGCCCTGTGGACAACGCCCTGTGGACAACTCCCGCCACCGCCCCCGAGGCTTCCCCCACACGGGCGAGCGAGGGGTGTCTCGGCCTGATCGGGGAGCGCCAGGTGCCCAGCCGGTCGAGAGGGTCGAGAGGGAGGGGCGCTCAGCCCGGGTAGACGGGCGCCATCCCGTCCTTGACCACCTTCTGCCACTGCGCTCCGGACGGGAGCCGGACGATCCCGTCCTCCGAGGAGTACGCCACCAGCGGCGACCCGTCGTCCTCGGACGCGGCGATCGACTGCACCCCCGTGAGCGCGGCCGGCGGCGGGCCCTCCGGCGTGGAACCGTCGACCTGGACGTACCGCATCGTCTGCACGCCCCCCTGTTCCCGCCCCGCCACCACGAGCCGGCTGTCGCCGGCCCACGACATGGCGGTGACGTCCTCCAGCTCAGGGGCCGCCGACCGTAGATCGAGCACCGACACCGCCGGCCGGTCCCCGGCCTTCTTGTCGCGGTCGTCGCGGTCGTCGCGCCCGCCACGCTCGTCGCGCTGGATCCGCCCGATGAGCAGGGATTTGCTGTCGTTCTCCGCCTTGACCACCAGAGCGATCCGCACCCCGTCGGCGGCCACCCGCACCGCGTCGACACGCCCCTTCAGACCGGGGACCTGCACATCGAGCGGCTTGCCCCCGCCCTGCTCCAGCATCACCAGCCGCGGCCGGGCGGGATCGCGGTCGGCCACCCACAGGTCACCGCGCGCGTCCCAGCTCGGTGCCGTCAGCCGGTCGCCCTCGGTCTTGCCCTGGCTCACCAGCACCGGCGCGTCGAGCGCACCACCCGGCACGAGCGAGCCCACGAACAGCGACCTGCGGTCGTAGCCGACACCGGCCGCGGTGTGCTCGTCCCACGACACCGCCGCGGAGCTGAGCTTCTGGGTGCCCTCGCCCAGCGCCCCCGGCACGGGTTCGGCGCTCGAGGGGGCGTCGCCGCCGGCGATCCGCACCAGCCGCTGCTTGTCGTCGACGAAGTACAGGTAGTCGGGCCGCTTCACCGACCCGCGCGTGGCGGCCCTCTCGGCTTGGGCGTCTCCGAGCGAGCACAGGATGTCGCCGTCGGGGCGCTGGAACGTGACGGTGTCCACAGTCGGGGTCAGGCTCTGCAGCGTGAACAGCAGTTGGGTCGCCATCTCCCGGCACTTCTCGCGCCCGACCCCGGAGGCCTTCTCGTTCAGCGGCACCGTCAGCCGGTTCTGGTCGTCGGGCGTCAGCGAGGTGACCCCGTGGCGCAGCGCCGTCCCGGCCGGGAAGCTCGAACTGACCGCCGGCTCGAGCCACCGTGTGGGCCCGCTCAGCAGGGAGCGCACCACCTGAGTCATCGCGTCCACGCGCCGGCGCACGAAGACGGGATCGGCGACGGCGGTCGCAGCCCCCGTCGCGTCCGCCCAGGTGTTGGAGGAGAAGTAGTACTTGTTGACGGACGTGTAGTTGCGCTGGAAGTCCGACTGGCCCATGACGACGCCCTGCGGCAGCACGTCGATGCGCCACTGCCCGCTCTTCTTGTCCCGCGTCAGATGAACCGGCTGGCTGTAGTGGCCGCTCATCGGGGTGTACGACTGCTGCGCGTCCACCCGGGCCACCTTGCTGCCCGTCAGGGTGAACGCGTAGTCGTCGGTGCGGTCGTGTCCCACGGTGCGGTCGACCTGGATGTCCGGGCCGCCCGCGAGCACGGTCGTGGACTGCTCCGGACGCCAGTTCCCCGACGCCTCCGCCGTCAGATACTGACGCGCCGTCGCATACTGCGGATCGTCACTGGTCAGAGCCTCCAGGAAGCCCTGCACGATCTCCGCGGGCACGGCGTCCGGCCGGGGCGGCATGGCGAACACCTGCAGCTGGCTGTCCTGGCGCGGGGTGGACTCCACGTCCCGCAGATCCCCGTTGTCCGGCATCGAGGCGCACCCCGCCAGCAGGACGACCCCACAAGCGGCGTACGCCACCGCGCGCACCGGCCGCCGCACACCCCTCACGCGGTCAGCGCCCACGAAATGCCTCCCCTTGCTGTGTCACGTCCAGCGGCCCGGCTTCCGCCCCGGCCGCGGCGTCCGCCGGCTCGTCCCCCGCCGCGTCCACGGCGGACACGGTCTGCTGCCGTCGCTCGCCCGCGGCCGGCCGGGGCACCACACGCGCCCCGTTGCCGGGCAGCGCCGTCGGATCGGCCGTCGGGGCCACCGCCACCGGGCGGGACGCGATCGGGTCCCGCGACGACGCGATCCGCTCACCCGTCGCCTGCATCGGTACGGTGGCACGCTTCCCGCTCGGCAGACCGGCGTCGTCGAGCCCGCGGTTGCGGCGCGAGTCCTTCGGCTCCAAGGGGACGGGTGAGCCCCGCAGCGGCTCGTCCGCGGTCCTCGGCAGTGTCAGCCGGAACTGCGAGCCGCCACCCGGCTCGCCCCACGCCTGAAGCCAGCCACCGTGCAGCCGGGCGTCCTCCAGGGCGATCGACAGCCCCAGACCGGTACCGCCCGTGGTCCGGGCACGCGCCGGATCCGCCCGCCAGAAGCGGCTGAACACACGGGTCGCCTCGCCCGGCTTGAGCCCGACGCCGTAGTCGCGCACGGCGACCGCGACCGCGCCGCCCGCCGCGGCGAGCTTGACGACGACGTCCCTGCCCTCGCCGTGCTCCACGGCGTTGACGACCAGATTGCGCAGGACGCGCTCCACACGCCGGGTGTCGGCCTCCGCCACGATCGGCTGCTGGTCGCCGACGACCCGTATCCGCGTGCCCTTGCGCTCGGCGAGCGGCTCCGCGCCGCTGACGACCCGGTACACGACCTCCCTGAGGTCGATCGGCTCGGCCTCCAGCGCCGCCGCGCCCGCGTCGAATCGGCTGATCTCCAGCAGGTCCGCGAGCAGCGACTCGAACCGGTCGAGCTGGTCGGCGAGCAGTTCCGCCGAGCGGGCGGTGACCGGGTCGAAGTCCTCGCGCGCCTCGTGGATGACGTCGGCCGCCATCCGCACGGTCGTCAACGGCGTACGCAGCTCGTGCGAGACGTCGGAGACGAACCGGCGCTGCATCCGCGACAGCTCCTCCAGCTGCTGGATCTTCAGCTGAAGGTTCTGCGCCATCTTGTTGAAGGCCTCGCCGAGCCGCGCGATGTCGTCCTCGCCGGTGACCTTCATGCGCTCCTGGAGCCGCCCGGCCGACAGCCGCTCGGCGATCCCGGCGGCCATCCGCACCGGTGTGACGACCTGTCGCACCACCAGCCAGGCGATGGCTCCGAGGAGGACGACGACAAAGAGGCCGGCCGTCGCCAGCGTGCCCTTGACCAGGCTCAGCGACTTCTCCTCCTGGGTGAGCGGGAAGAGGTAGTACAGCTGGTACGGATCCCCGTTGGGATCGTTGACCTGCTTGCCGATGACCAGTGCGGGCTGGGAGCCCTTGTCGCCGCCCTGGTAGACGATGCGCGCGTAACTCTGGGCGGCCACCATGCTGTTGTTGACCCGGGCGCGCAGCTCCTCCGGAACGCTCGCCGTCCAATCCACGCCGCCGGAAACGCGCGGACCGCGTCCGCCCCCGCTGTCGTCGCCGGCGGGCAGCGTGACCACGTCGAAGGCACCCTGGCCGCCGCTGGACAGCGACGACACCAGGTCGCTCATCCACTGGATGACGTTCTGCGAGGAGTGGCCGTCCGTGACGGAGGCGTCGTCGCCGGGGGCGGTCGCCGTCTCGTCGGCCCGCTGCTTGGCCGCCGCGAAACCGCCGGTGGCCTGGCTCTGCGAGGCCTTCACCTTCGCGTCGAGCAGTCCGTTGCGCACCTGCCCGATGACGACGAAACCGAGCAGCAGGACGACACCCAGGGACATCAGCAGGGTGGTGGCGACGACCCTCAGCTGGATGTTGCGTCGCCACAGCCGCATCACGGGCAGCAGCGGCCTGCGCACCCAGCGCAGGAAGAGACGCAGGACCGGGCTGCCCTGGACGCCGCCGTTCAGCAGCCCGCCCTCCAGAAGGCGTCCCCAGCGGGATCCGGCGGTCGTCCGGCCGACAGGCCGCCCCGTGCCGGCCCCGGTGCCCCCGGGCGCCGAAGCGGCGCTGTCCCCCGACACGTCAGCTCGGTCCGGCCTTGTAACCGACACCGCGGACGGTCACCACGATCTCCGGCTTCTCCGGGTCCTTCTCGACCTTGGAGCGCAGCCGCTGGACGTGCACGTTCACCAGACGGGTGTCGGCCGCGTGCCGGTAGCCCCAGACCTGCTCGAGCAGCACCTCGCGGGTGAACACCTGCCACGGCTTGCGGGCCAGGGCGACCAGCAGGTCGAACTCCAGCGGCGTCAGCGCGATCGACTGCCCGTCCCGCTTCACGGAGTGCCCCGCGACATCGATGACCAGGTCACCGATGGCGAGCTGCTCCGGCGCGGGCTCCTCCGACCTGCGCAGCCGCGCCCGGATACGGGCCACGAGCTCCTTCGGCTTGAACGGCTTCACGATGTAGTCGTCGGCACCGGACTCCAGGCCCACGACGACGTCCACCGTGTCGCTCTTGGCCGTCAGCATCACGATCGGCACCCCGGACTCCGCCCTGATCAGGCGGCACACCTCGATGCCGTCGCGACCGGGCAGCATCAGGTCGAGCAGGACCAGATCGGGTTTGGCCTCACGGAAAGCGGCAAGCGCCTTGTCCCCGTCGGCCACGAAAGACGGCTCGAAACCTTCACCACGCAGCACGATCCCGAGCATCTCGGCCAGTGCGGTGTCGTCGTCGACGACAAGGACTCGTCCCTTCATAAACGACATCATCCCATTCTCGTAACGGTGGCGAAGATCCAGGTGAGACAGCTCACTGGCCTGTGACGATAGTCGTACGGGGCCGTCACTGTCTGCCTGCGGTCCCCGAACGGGGTGCCGACGCTCAGTCTGTCGTGGCCCCCCGCGACCTGGCGCACAAGTCTGCCAGGCCCTTGGCGGTCACCGGCGAGACGGCGCCCTCCTCGGTGACGATCGCCGTCACCAGTTCCGGCGGGGTCACGTCGAACGCCGGGTTGTAGGCCTGCGTGCCCAGCGGCGCGACCGGCAGACCGCCGCCGGCCCCCGTGACCTGGACCTGGGGCGCGACGAACTCGGTCACCTCGTAGCCCGGTCGCTGCTCGACCTCGATCGCCGCACCGTCCGGAGTTTCCGGGTCCACCGTCGTGACCGGCGCCACCACGATGAACGGCACGTGGTGGTAGCGCGCGAGCACCGCCAGCGGATAGCTGCCCACCTTGTTCGCCACCGAGCCGTCGGCGGCGATGCGGTCCGCGCCGATCAGCACGGCGTCCACCTCGCCGGCCGCGAACAGCGAGCCCGCCGCGTTGTCGGTGAGCAGGGTGTACGACATGTCGTTGCGGGCCGCCTCGTACGCCGTCAGACGGGCGCCCTGGAGCAACGGCCGGGTCTCGTCGACCCACAGCCGCCGCAGCCGCCCCGCGCGATGCGCCGCGAGCGCCACCGCGAACGCCGTGCCCTCCCCTCCCGACACCAGCGAACCGCTGTTGCAGTGGGTGAGGACGCGGTGCCCACCGCCGGGCAGCAGCTCGTCCAGCAGCGCCAGCCCGTGCTCGGCCATCCGGGCGCTGGCCCGGGCGTCCTCCCGGTGCAGCTGCCGCGCCGCCGCCAGCGCCGCCGACGCGGCCTGCCCGGAGTCCCCGGTCCTGGCGAGCGCCGCCTGGTGGGCGGACAGTGCCCGGCGCACACCGAGGGAGAGGTTCACTGCCGTGGGCCGTGCGGCCGCCAGCGCGGTCGCGGCCTCGTCCACGTCGAAGCCGCGCGCGGCGGCGAGCGCGACGCCGTACGCCCCGGCGATGCCCAGCAGCGGCGCCCCGCGCACGGCCAGCGACCGGATCGCCTCCACCAGCGCGGGCGCGTCCGTGCACACCAGCTCGACCTCCTCGGCGGGAAGCCGGGTCTGGTCGAGGAGGACCAGTACCGGGCCCTCGGGCGGCTCTTCCCAGCGGATCGCGGAGGTCCCGGCCGCCCGGTCGTCCTCGCGGGTCTGCGCGTACAGATCAGCCATGCCGTCAGTCTGCCCCTTGTCCCGCGAACAATTGAAGGTACGCAGCCGCCACCACCGCCGGTCGCCCGAAGACCACCCCATGGCACGATGGCTGCCAACCTGCCGCCGCGACGGCGGACGGGCACCGTGAAGGAGCGACGATGACAGACACTCCGGGCTGGGCCTCGCCCGGATCCGCCCCGTCCGACGGACAGGAGACCGGTACGTCCGGACCTGCCGACGCCGCCGGCCGCCCCGACGCCGCAGCACCCGCGGGTCCGTCGGGCGAGCAGCCGCAGGGCCCCGGCGTGAAGTGGTCCAAGGAGCAGCCGCCGCCGGGCCAGTGGTCCGCGCCCACGGGAGCCCCCACCCCCGGCCAGGCACCACCGCCGCCCGCCGGCCCCGGCTGGGGCGGACAGCAGCCCCCGGCCGGCTACGGCCCTGGCGGTCACGGCCCCGGCGGCTACGGCCCGTACGGCGGCCCTGCCTACGGCGGTCCCGGCGGCTACGGCGGCTGGGGTGCCGGCTGGGGCGGCCCGCCCCCCGCGGCCAAGCCCGGCGTGATCCCGCTGCGCCCGCTGGGCGTGGGCGAGATCCTCGACGGCACGGTGTCCACCATGCGCACCCACTGGCGCACCGTCCTGGGCATCACCCTGGCCGTCGCGGTCTTCGCACAGATCATCGTCATCCTGCTGCAACGCCTGGTCATCGACAGCACCACGAGCAACCAGGTCCTCAGCGACCCGAACGCCACCCCCGGCGAACTCGGCCGCGCCATGGGCGACGTCATGCTCAGCTCCGGCGCCGTCCTCGTCGTCTCCTTGATCGCCACCGTGATCGCCACCGCGCTGCTCACCACGGTCACCAGCCGTGCGGTCCTCGGCAAGCCGGTCACCACCGCCGAGGCCTGGCGGGACGCCCGCCCCCAGGTGCTCAAGCTGTTCGGGCTGGTCTTGCTGCTGCTGTTCATCTGCCTCGGCGTCATCGCCGTCGGCGCGCTGCCCGGCATCGTCGTCGCCGTCACGGCGTCGTCCCTGGGCGGCATAGCACTGGCCGTCCTGGGCGGCCTGGTCGCCTGCGTACCCGCCCTGTGGCTGGCGATCCGCTTCTCGCTCGCCTCGCCGGCCCTGATGCTGGAGAAGCAGGGCATCGTCAAGTCGATGAGCCGCTCCGCCAAGCTGATCCGCGGCTCCTGGTGGCGCGTCTTCGGCATCCAGTTGCTGGCGGTGATCATCGCGTTCCTGGTCTCCGCGGTCATCGCCATTCCCTTCCTCGCCCTCGCCATGGCCTTCGGCGGTGGCGGTATGTCCGCCTTCCTCAGCGGCACCCCGAACATCGGCTGGGCCTACCTGATCATCACCGGGATCGGGTCCGTGATCGGCTCCACGGTCACCTTCCCGATCACGGCAGGCGTCACCGTGCTGCTCTACGTCGACCAGCGCATCCGCCGGGAGGCACTCGACCTCGACCTGGCCCGGGCCGCGGGCGTCCAGGGCTACGGCTCCGACGCACCACCCTCCGGGAGCTGATGCCGTGAGCCCGGCGGGGGGAGTTCTCACAGCACTGCCGGCGTTCTCACACGCCGTGGACAAAGCCCTGCGGACCGCGCTGCACGTCCGCGGCGCGGTCCTGGCACAGTCGCGCTCCGGAGCCGAGCCGCCGGTGACCGTCCCCCGGGATCCGGCGCGGGAGGTGGCCCGGCGTGAGCTGTCCAAGCCGATGTACCACGAGCACGACCCTGGCCTGCTGCAACGCGCCCTGAACGCCTTCTGGGAGTGGCTCGGCAAGCTGTTCGGCTCCGCCGCGGTCGCCACCCCGGGCGGGAGCATCGGACTGGTCGTCGTCATCGTGGCCGTCCTCGCCGTGCTCGGGGCCCTGTGGTGGCGCCTCGGCACCCCGCGCCGCGCACCCACCTCCTCCACCACCTTGTTCGACGACCGCCCCCGCAGCGCCGCCGAACACCGCGCCGCCGCCGAGGCGCACGCCGCCCAGGGCCACTGGAACCAGGCCGTCCAGGAACGCATGCGCGCCATCGTCCGCTCCCTGGAGGAACGAGCCCTGCTCGACATACGGCCCGGCCGCACCGCCGACGAGGCCGCCGCCGAGGCCGGCCGGGCCCTCCCCGCGCACTCCGACCGACTGCGCGCCGCTGCCCGGGACTTCGACGCCGTCACATACGGCGGCCGCAGCGCGACCGAAGCGGCGTACCACCGCATCACCGAACTCGACCACGACCTGGAACGCACCAGGCCCCAGCTCACCGACACCGGCCAGGACAGGACCCCGGCCGGGCACCAGGGAGCCGCCGGATGACCACCGAGGCCACGCTCCCGCCCACCTCCGTCTCGCGCACCGGCCGCCAGGTGTGGACCCGCACGCGCGGGATCCTGCTCGCCCTCGTCCTCCTGCTCGCCGCCGCCGTCGCGATCGCCGCGGTCCAGTCGGGCGAGCGGCACGGCCGCCTGGACCCACGCTCCGCGGACCCCTACGGCAGCCGTGCCATCGCCGCGCTCCTCGCCGACCACGGCGTGTCCACGCGGGTGGTCACCACGCTCGACCAGGCACGCGCCGCAGCCGGTCCGGACACCACCCTGCTGATCGCCGTCCCCGACCTGCTGACGGACCGGCAGCAGTCCCGGCTGCGCACGACGATCGACGCCTCCGGGGGACGTACCGTCCTCGTCGCCCCCGACTTTCCCTCCGTCAGCGGCCTGGCCCCCGGTGTCACCGCGGCTCGCGCGCCCAGTTTCGACACCGCCCTCTCCCCCGGCTGCTCCCTGCCCGCCGCCCGCCGCGCCGGCACCGCGGACACCGGCGGCGGCATCCGCTACGCCACCACCGCCAAAACCGCCGACGCCTGCTACCCCAGCGACGGCCTGCCGACCCTGCTGCGCGTCCCGCAGACCACCAAGGGCGGCGACACCGTCGTCCTCGGCACCCCCGACATCCTCTACAACAACCGCCTCGCCAAGCAGGGCAACGCCTCGCTCGCCCTGCAACTCCTCGGCTCCCGCCCCCATCTGGTCTGGTACCTCCCCTCGCTCTCCGACGCGTCGGCTCACGACACCGGCGACCGCCGCTTCTTCGATCTGCTCCCCTCGGGCTGGGCCTGGGGCACCCTGCAGCTCTTCGTCGCCGCGGCCCTGGCCGCCCTGTGGCGGGCACGCCGGCTCGGCCCCCTCGTGCCCGAAAGACTCCCCGTGGCGATCCGCGCCTCCGAAACCGTCGAAGGCCGCGCCCGCCTCTACCGCAAGGCGAACGCGCGCGACCGCGCCGCCTCCGCTCTTCGCTCCACCACGCGCACCCGCCTGGCTCCCCTCGTCGGCATCCCCGTCACCCAGGCGCACACGCCCGAGGCCCTGCTCCCCGCCCTGTCCGCCCACCTCCACGGCGGCGGACAGTCCCTGCACGACCTGCTTTTCGGCCCGCCGCCCGGCGACGACGCGGCCCTCGTCTCCCTCGCCGACCGACTCGACGCCCTCGAAAGAGAGGTACGCCGTCCATGATGGACCCGACCACTGACATCGCCGGGCGCACCGAGGACACCGGCGACGCCCGGTCGTCCCTGGAAGCCCTGCGCGCCGAGATCGCCAAGGCCGTGGTCGGCCAGGATCCCGCGGTGACCGGTCTCGTCGTCGCCCTCCTCTGCCGCGGACACGTCCTCCTCGAAGGCGTCCCCGGTGTGGCGAAGACCCTGCTCGTCCGCACGCTCGCCGCCGCGCTCGACATCGACACCAAGCGCGTCCAGTTCACCCCCGACCTGATGCCGAGCGACGTGACGGGCTCGCTGGTCTACGACGCCCGCACCGCCGAGTTCTCCTTCCAGCCCGGCCCGGTCTTCACCAACCTCCTCCTCGCCGACGAGATCAACCGCACCCCGCCCAAGACCCAGTCGTCGCTGCTGGAGGCCATGGAGGAGCGCCAGGTCACCGTCGACGGCACCCCGCGCCCGCTCCCCGAGCCCTTCCTCGTCGTCGCCACCCAGAACCCGGTCGAGTACGAGGGCACCTACCCCCTCCCCGAGGCGCAGCTGGACCGCTTCCTGCTCAAGCTGACGATCCCGCTGCCCTCCCGCCAGGACGAGATCGACGTCCTCACCCGCCACGCCGAGGGCTTCGACCCGCGCGACCTGCGCGCCGCCGGTGTACGCCCGGTGGCCGGACGCGCCGACCTGGACGCCGCCCGCGCCGCGATCGCCGAGACGACCGTCTCCCCCGAGATCACGGCCTATGTCGTCGACATCTGCCGGGCGACGCGGGAATCACCGTCCCTGGCCCTGGGCGTCTCCCCACGCGGAGCGACGGCACTGCTGTCGACGTCCCGCGCCTGGGCCTGGCTGACCGGCCGCGACTACGTCATCCCCGACGACGTCAAGGCACTGGCCCTGTCCACACTGCGTCACCGCGTGCAGCTGCGCCCGGAGGCCGAGATGGAAGGCGTGACCGCGGATTCCGTGATCAACGCGATCCTCGCTCACGTGCCGGTCCCCCGCTGATGGCCCTCACCGGACGCGCCGCGCTCCTCGCGGCCCTCGGCTCGCTCCCCGTCGGCATCTGGGACCCGGGTTGGACGGGGATCCTCGCCGTGAACGCCCCCCTGGCCGTGGCCTGCGCCTGCGACTACGCCCTGGCGGCGCCGGTGCGGCGTCTCGGCCTGACCCGCTCCGGAGACACCTCCGTGCGCCTGGGCGACAGCGCCGACGTCACCCTCACGGTCACCAACCCCTCAGGCCGCCCGTTGCGCGCCCGGCTCCGTGACGCCTGGCCCCCCAGCAGCTGGCAGCCGGGCACCGAGACGGCGGCCTCCCGGCATCGCCTGACCGTGCCGCCCGGCGAACGCCGCCGTGTCACCACGCGCCTGCGCCCCACCCGCCGCGGCGACCGCGAGGCGGACCGCGTGACCATCCGCTCCTATGGCCCCCTCGGGCTCTTCGCCCGCCAGGGCACCCACAAGGTCCCCTGGACGGTACGCGTGCTGCCCCCGTTCGCCAGCCGCAAGCACCTGCCCTCGAAGCTCGCCCGGCTGCGGGAACTCGACGGCCGCACCAGTGTGCTCATCCGCGGAGAGGGAACGGAGTTCGACAGCCTGCGCGAGTACGTCCCGGGCGACGACACCCGCTCCATCGACTGGCGCGCCACGGCCCGGCAGTCCACGGTCGCCGTCCGCACCTGGCGCCCCGAACGCGACCGGCACATCCTGCTCGTCCTGGACACGGGCCGCACCTCCGCGGGCCGTGTGGACGACGCCCCGCGTCTGGACGCCTCCCTGGACGCCGCCCTGCTCCTCGCGGCTCTCGCCTCCCGCGCCGGCGACCGCGTCGACCTGCTGGCCTACGACCGCCGGGTTCGCGCCCTCGTCCAGGGCCGCTCCGCGAAAGATGTCCTGCCGTCCCTGGTGGACGCCCTGGCGACGCTGGAACCCGAACTCGTCGAGACGGATGCCCGTGGCCTTACCGCCACAGCGCTGCGTACGGCACCGCGCCGCTCGCTGATCGTGCTGCTCACCAGTCTGGACGCAGCGCCCGTCGAGGAGGGCCTGCTGCCCGTGCTCCCTCAACTCACCCAGCGCCATACGGTCCTGGTGGCCTCGGTGGCGGATCCGCTGGTGACACGGATGGCCACGTCCCGCGGAAACGTGGACGCGGTTTACGAAGCCGCCGCCGCGGCCCAGGCGCAGACCGAGCGCCACCGCACCGCGGAGCAACTCCGCCGCCACGGCGTCACCGTCGTCGACGCCACCCCGGACGATGTGGCGCCGGCGCTGGCGGACGCGTACCTGGCGCTGAAGACAGCGGGAAGGCTTTGAAAGACGGACGACGGACACGAGGGCGGAGGGCCCGGAACGCAGAAAGCCCCCGTGCCATTGGCACGGGGGCTTTCTCACAATTTGTTCGGCGGCGTCCTACTCTCCCACAGGGTCCCCCCTGCAGTACCATCGGCGCTGTGAGGCTTAGCTTCCGGGTTCGGAATGTAACCGGGCGTTTCCCTCACGCTATGACCACCGAAACACTATGAAACTGTCAACCGCACCATGCGTGACCTGCATGGGGTTGTTCGTGGTTTCAGAACCAACACAGTGGACGCGAGCAACTGAGGACAAGCCCTCGGCCTATTAGTACCGGTCACCTCCACACCTCACGGTGCTTCCAGATCCGGCCTATCAACCCAGTCGTCTACTGGGAGCCTTACCCCATCAA